>PMST01000174.1:1433-17621 GCA_003168295.1 Actinomycetota bacterium | reverse complement strand
GTCCAGCGGGGACAGCGAGCGCAGGTCGAGCACCTCGATGCTGCGGCCGTCCTGGCGGGCCGCGAGGGCGGATTCCAGGCCGGTGCGCACCGTCGGGCCGTACGTGAGCAAGGTCACATCGGTGCCGTCGAGCACCGTTTTGGCCCGGTCGAACGGCAGCGCGCTGGTCAGGCCCGCCACCGTGTCGACCTCGCCCTTGTCCCAGTACCGCCGCTTCGGCTCGAAGAAGATCACCGGGTCATCGGAGCTGATCGACTGCTGGATCATGGCGAACGCGTCGGCCGCGTCCGCGCAGGCGACCACGCGCAGGCCTGCGGTGTGGGCGAAGATCACCTCGGGCGACTCGCTGTGGTGCTCCACCGCGCCGATGCCGCCACCGAACGGGATGCGGATCACGATCGGCAGGCTGACATGACCCTTGGACCGGTAGCGCATCTTGGCCAGCTGGCTGATGATCTGGTCGGCCGCCGGGTAGACGAAGCCGTCGAACTGGATCTCGCAGACTGGCCGGTAGCCGCGCAGCGCCAGGCCGATCGCGGTGCCGACGATGCCCGACTCGGCCAGCGGCGTGTCCATCACCCGGGCCTCGCCGAAGTCCTTCTGCAGCCCGTCGGTCACCCGGAAGACGCCGCCGAGCTTGCCGACGTCCTCGCCCATGATCAGGACCTTGGGGTCGTTCTCGAGTGCCTTGCGCAGGCCGGCGTTGAGCGCCTTGGACAGGGTCAGGGTGGTCATCGTGACGACGCCTCGTTTTCCTCGCTCGGGAAGGAATCAAGGTAGGCCGCGTACTGCTCCCGCTCGGCCCGCAGGATCGAGGTCGGCTCGGTGTAGACATTCTCGAAGATGGCCAGCGGCGGCGGGTCGGGCATCGTCCGGCACGCCTCGCGCACCCGGGCGCCGATCTGCTTGGCTTCGGTGTCGACGTCCGCGAAGAACTCCGGTTCGGCCAGCCCGGTGCGGACCAGGTAGGCCCGGACCCGTTCGATGGGATCCCGCAGCTTCCACATCTCAAGCTCGCTGGCCAGCCGGTACCTGGTCGGGTCGTCCGTGGTGGTATGCGCGCCCATCCGGTAGGTGTACGCCTCGATCAGGGTCGGGCCCTGCCCCTCCCGCGCCGCCTGCATGGCCTTCCTCGTCACCGCGTAGCAGGCCAGCACGTCGTTGCCGTCGACGCGCACGCCGGGGAAGCCGAAGCCGCGGGCCCGCTGGTAGAGCGGCACGCGGCTCTGCCGCTCCAGCGGCGCGGAGATTGCCCACTGGTTGTTCTGGCAGAAGAACACGATCGGCGCGTTGAACACCGACGCGAAGACAAAGGCCTCATTCACGTCGCCCTGGCTGGTGGCACCGTCACCGAAGTAGGCGATGACCGCCTCGTCGGCGCCGTCCCGCTGGATGCCCATCGCGTAGCCGGTGGCATGCAGGGTCTGGCTGCCGATCACGATCGTGTAGAGGTGGAACTTGTGCTCTTCGGGGTCCCAGCCGCCGTGGCTGACGCCGCGGTAGAGCTCGAGCAGCCGGACCGGGTCGATGCCGCGGCACCAGGCCACGCCGTGCTCGCGGTAGGTGGGGAACACCATGTCGGCGGGCTCGAGGGCCCGGGCCGAGCCGATCTGGGCGGCCTCCTGGCCGAGCAGCGAGGCCCAGATGCCGAGCTCGCCCTGGCGCTGCAGGGCGATCGCCTCGGTGTCGATCCTGCGGACCAGGACCAGATCCCGGTACATGGCCCTGATGTCGGCGGCGGAGAGCTCGAGCGGGTAGTCAGGATGATCGATCCGCTCGCCCTCCGGGGTGAGCAGCTGAATGAATTCGCCCGCCTGGTCGGGCATTTCTGGTGCGGGCTGTGCGGCTGTGGTCGCGGCGCCGGATTCGACGGTCACGTGCCACTCCTTTCGCGGCCGGGGCTGGGATCACCAGTACCGGCCAGACGGCCTTTTGGTTCCCGGACGAATCACTTGCGGGGTCGCGTACGCTGCGTGCCCGGTGGGGCGCACACGTCCGCGGTCCCTGCGATGCCCTGCACCAGACGATATAGCCCTGCTGAACCTGGAGGATACGTGGCGCGAATGATCGTGGAAGTCATGCTCAAACCGGAGATCCATGACCCCCAGGGGGATGCCATTGCCGGCGCGTGCCACCGTCTGGGGTTCGGCCAGGTGCTCGGAGTCAGGCAGGGAAAGAGGTTCGAGGTCGAACTCGAGGGCCCCGCGGATGAAGCGGCTGTGACAGCCATCACAAATCTCGCGCGGGATCTGCTATCAAACCCGGTTATAGAGGAATTTACGCTGCGCGCGGGGTGAGCCTGGCGGCTTAATTTTAGGTTCTCGGGCGCGCCTGTTGGTTTCAGCGGCGTTAACGGGGAATCCTCGAATTGTGAGAACGGGCGGCAAGGTACGGGTGAAGTCAGTCCCTGACGTGAAGTTCTGCCTGGTGTTCCAGTGCGAGACGCTCAGCGTGCCGGTGATGCGCCGGGTCCTCGGCGACACCCTGCGCGGCGTCGGCGTCGACGAGGAGTCCGTCTACGACATCCTGCTCGCGGCCACCGAGGCCTGCACCAACGTCCTTACCCACGGCGGCCAGCAGGTCAGCGGCTACGAGGTCGTCACCAGCCTGGGCCCGGTGGGCTGCCAGATCGAGGTGGCGGATGAGGGCATCGGCATGCCGCCGCCCAAGTCGCGCAGGGTGCCCTGGGCGGGCCGGCGGCCCGCTTCGGCCAGGCATGAGCAGGAGTCCCCGATCGCCCAGCTGCCCGAGTCGGGCCGGGGCCTGGCGGTCATGCGGGCCTGCGTGGACCAGGTCACGCTGGACAGCCAGCCGGGACGCGGCACGGTCGTGACCATGCGCAAGCACATCAGCTGGTCCCAGGACGCCCCGCTGCGGCAGCTCCAAGCGGCCAGCTGATTCTCTGCCCTGCCACGCTCGCGGGGGAAATAAGCTTGCGACGTGCGCATAGGGGTTATCACCTTTCCAGGGTCGCTCGATGACCGTGACGCGGCGCGAGCCGTGCGGCTCGCCGGGGCCGAGCCGGTCTCGCTGTGGCACGGGGATCGCGACTTGTCTGGCGTGGACGCGGTCGTCCTGCCCGGCGGGTTCTCCTACGGCGACTACCTGCGCTGCGGCGCGATCGCCAGGTTCTCGCCGGTGATGAGCGAGCTGGTGCCTGCCGCCCGGGCGGGCCTGCCCGTGCTCGGCATCTGCAACGGCTTCCAGATCCTGTGCGAGGCGCACCTGCTGCCCGGGGCGCTGACCCGCAACGCCGGCCTGAAGTTTGTCACCAGGGACGTGCGGCTGCGGGTGGAGAACGCGCAGACCGCGTGGACCCGGGCCTACCGGGCCGGCCAGCAGATCGTCGTCCCGCTGAAGAGCGGGGAGGGCGCCTACGCGGCCGGCCCGGCTACGCTCGCGGACCTCGAGGGATCCGGCCAGGTGGTCATCTCCTACGCCAGCGGCAACCCGAACGGCTCCGCCGCCAGCATCGCCGGCGTCTGCAACGCCGCGGGCAACGTGGTCGGCCTGATGCCCCATCCCGAGCACGCGGTCGACGGGCTGACCGGCCCGTCCGCCGACGGCCTCGGCTTCTTCGCCTCGGCCCTCACCGGAGTCCTGGCGTGAGCTCACCGGATACCGTCGCGCGGGCCGCGGGCACCCCGGATCAGCCTCAGCCTTTCGCCGAGCTTGGGCTGACCGAGGCCGAGTACGCCACGATCACCCGGACGCTGGGGCGCCGCCCGACGAGCGCTGAGCTGGCGCTGTACTCCGTCATGTGGAGCGAGCACTGCTCCTACAAATCCTCCAAAGTGCACCTGAAGCAGTTCGCGGACAAGGCCCCGCCGTCTAGCGCGCTGCTCGCGGGCATCGGGCACACCGCCGGCGTGGTCGACGTCGGCCAGGGCTACGCGGTCACCTTCAAGATCGAGTCGCACAACCATCCGTCCTACGTGGAGCCGCACCAGGGCGCGGCCACCGGCGTCGGCGGCATCGTCCGGGACATCCTGGCCATGGGCGCCCGTCCGGTCGCGGTGATGGACGCGCTGCGGTTCGGGCCCGCCACGGCGCCCGACACCCGCCGGGTGCTGCCCGGAGTGGTCAGCGGCATCTCCTTCTACGGCAACTGCCTGGGCCTGCCCAACATCGGCGGCGAGCTGGACTTCGATCCGTGCTACGCGGGGAACCCGTTGATCAACGCGCTCTGCGTGGGGGTCATGCGGCACGACGAGCTGCAGGTCGCGGAGGGCCGGGGGCCGGGGAACAAGGTGATCCTGTTCGGTTCTACGACCGGCCCGGACGGCGTCGGCGGGGCCTCGGTGCTGGCCAGCGCGGTGTTCGGCGCGGCGGACGGCGAGAGCGCCAAGCGGCCAAGCGTCCAGGTCGGGGATCCCTTCACCGAAAAGCTGCTGGTCGAATGCTGCCTGGAGCTGTACGCGGACGGCCTGGTCGTCGGCATCCAGGATCTCGGCGCGGCCGGCGTGGCCTGCGCGACCACAGAGCTCGCGGCGGCCGGCACCGGCGGCATGTGCGTCCGGCTCGACGCGGTGCCGCTGCGTGACACGTCCCTGGGACCGCCGGAGATCTTGATGAGCGAGTCGCAGGAACGCATGATGGCGGTGGTCGAGCCGGACCGGGTGGATGAGTTTCTCGGCGTCTGCGCCAAGTGGGACGTCCGGGCCGCGGTCATCGGTGAGGTGACCGACAGCGGCAGGCTGGTGATGACCTGGCACGGCGAGACCGTGGTAGACATTCCGCCGTCCTCCGCGGCCGACGGTCCCGTCTACCGCCGTCCGGCCGGACGGGGGGCGGCCCAGGACGCGCTGGCCGCCGACGACCCGGACGCGCTGCCTCGCCCGGCGGACGGCGCGGGGATGCGCGCGGCCCTGCTTGCCCTGATCGGCTCGGCTGGCCTGGCCGACAAGAGCTGGGTCACCGACCAGTACGACCGTTACGTCCGCGGCGACACCGTGCTGGCCATGCCGGAAGACGGCGGCCTGGTCCGGCTGGACGAGGCGACCGGACTCGGCATCGCGCTGGCCACCGACGGCAACGGCCGCTACTGCCGGCTCGACCCCTACCTGGGCACCCAGCTGGCGCTGAGCGAGGCCTACCGGAACGTGGCGGTCACCGGCGCCCGCCCGCTGGCCGTGACGAACTGCCTGAACTTCGGCTCGCCCGAGGACCCCGCGGTGATGTGGCAGTTCGCCGAGGCCGTGCGCGGGCTCGCGGACGGCTGTGCCGCCCTCGGCGTCCCCGTCACCGGCGGGAACGTGAGCTTCTACAACCAGACTGGGACGACGCCCATTCACCCCACCCCGGTGATCGGGGTCCTCGGCGTCCACGACGACGTCCGCCGCCGGCTAGCGATCGGATTCGGCCCCGATCCGGACGGGATCGTGCTGCTCGGCCGGACCCGGGCCGAGTTCGGCGGGTCGGCCTGGGCGCACGTGCTCCACGGACACCTCGGCGGCCGTCCGCCGGAGCCCGACCTCGACGCCGAACGGCGGCTGGCCGGCCTGCTGATCGCGGCGGCCGAGGCCGGCGTGCTGTCCGCCGCGCACGACCTGTCCGACGGCGGACTGGCGGTCGCGCTCGCCGAATCCTGCCTGCGCGGCGAGACCGGCTGTGTCGTGACGGTACCTGGCGACCCGTTCACCTCGCTGTTCAGCGAATCGGCCGGGCGCGCGATCGTGGCCGTCCGGCCGGGGGCGGAAACCGCCTTCGATCAGCTCCGCGCCGCTCACGACGTTCCCGGGGTGAGACTCGGCACCGTCGGCGGCGACAGCCTGGTCTTCGCGGGCCTGTTCACCATCGGCCTGGCGGAGCTCGCCGCCGTGCACACGCGGACGCTGCCCGCGTTGTTCGACTGAGCCGGGCCATGCCTGCCCGACGTCCCGACCCGCGCGGACCGGAAATCGTCGCGGCGGTGCTGCGGGCCCTGGACGGGGGCTCGGCACCGGCCGCGGCCGATGAGCGCGCCGCGGCCAGGTACCTGCTGTACCTGCTCGCCGCCCGGCATCCGGGCCGGGTTCTCGAGGTCCGGATCCCGCCGGTGGCCGCCGTGCAGTGCCTGGCCGGGCCGGTGCATACCAGGGGCACGCCGCCGAATGTGGTGGAGACCGACCCCGTCACCTGGATCCGGCTGGCGGCCGGCCGGCTCGACTGGGCCGACGCGGTCGGGTCCGGGGCCGTGCACGCGAGCGGCCCGCGCGCTGATCTGGACTCTTACCTGCCGCTGTGGCACTAAGCTGATGTCGTGAGACGCCCCGACGGTCGTTTGACGGATGAACTTTTCCCCGAGGACCGGCCGCCACGAGATGCGTGTGGCGTATTCGGCGTATGGGCACCGAACGAGGATGTGGCCAAGCTCGCCTACTTCGGGCTCTACGCGTTGCAGCACCGGGGGCAGGAATCGGCGGGTATCGCGGTCAGCGACGGCCACCGCATCGTGGTGCACAAGGAGATGGGCCTGGTCGCCCAGGTCTTCGACGAGCCTGCCCTGTCGACGCTGCGCGGGCATATCGCCGTCGGGCACTGCCGGTACTCGACCACCGGAGCCTCGACCTGGGCTAACGCGCAGCCGACGTTTCGCTCTACGGACTCCACGAGCCTGGCGCTTGGCCACAACGGGAACCTGATCAATACCCGCGAGCTGGCCGGCCTGCTCGTCGGCACCGGCCTGGGAGGTACCGGGATCGCGGCGACCTCGGACACCGATGTGCTCACCGCGCTGTTCGTCAGCGACCTTTCCGAAATCAGCGGGATCGGCGCGGGCACCGGACCCGGGGCCGCGGCCGACCGGGACGCCAGCCAGGTGGAGCGCGCCGCTGCGGCGGTACTGCCGCTGGCCAAGGGGGCGTATTCACTGGTCTTCATGGACGAGCAGACGCTGTACGCGGCGCGCGACCCGCAGGGCTTCCGGCCGCTCGTGCTCGGCCGGCTGGACAGCGGCTGGGTGGTCGCGAGCGAGACGGCCGCGCTGGACATCGTCGGGGCGAGCTTCGTGCGGGAGATCGCGCCCGGCGAGCTCGTCAGCATTGACGGGCGCGGAGTCCGGTCCAGGACGTTCGCGGCACCGCAGCCGAGCGGCTGCCTCTTCGAGTACGTCTACCTGGCCCGGCCCGACACCACGATCTCCGGCCGGGGCGTGCACGCCACCAGGGTCGAGGTCGGCAGGCGACTCGCGGCCGAGTATCCGGTGGATGCTGACCTGGTCATTCCGGTCCCGGAATCAGGGACGCCGGCCGCGATCGGCTACGCCGAGGCCAGCGGTATCCCCTTCGGCCAGGGGCTGGTGAAGAACTCCTACGTGGGCAGAACCTTCATCCAGCCCAGCCAGACCATCAGGGAACGCGGCATCAAGCTGAAGCTGAATCCGCTCAGGGACGCCATCGCCGGCCGCAGGATCGTCGTCGTCGACGATTCCATCGTCCGCGGCAACACCCAGCGGGCGCTCGTCGCGATGCTCCGGGAGGCGGGCGCCGCCGAGGTGCATGTGCGGGTCGCCTCGCCGCCGGTGAGCTGGCCGTGCTTTTACGGCATCGACTTCGCCACCCGCGCCGAACTCATCGCGGGCCACCTCTCGCCGGAGGAGATCTGCACGTCGATAGGCGCCGATTCGCTGGGCTACGTCTCGCTGGCCGGACTGATCGAGGCGACCACGATCCCGGCCAGCCGACTATGCCGTGCCTGCTTCGACGGCCAGTACCCGGTCCCGGTCGCAGCTGACGACCGCGGCAAGCATGTGCTCGACGGCCTGCGAGTGGGCTCCTGATCGCTGCTCAACCCGGCGCGGCTCGGTCAGCCTCGGCCGCGCTCGACCTTACCCAGGCGCCCGCGCCGCGGGTAGTGACGCCGCAGTCCGGTGTCTGTCCGCTTACCGCGGCCAGGCGTCCTTCCAGGCATCCTCGGATCCTGGGGACTCGTCGTCGTCCTCGTCGTCGTCGAACTCCCCAGTAGCGGAATTACCGTCACCAGAGTCCGCGCCGACGGCCAGTTCGGCACGCAGCCGGTCAAGGTCTGTGCCGTCCGAGCTCTTGTACTTGAGCTGACGGGCCACCTTCACCTGCTTGGCCTTGGCTCGGCCGCGCCCCATTGGCTCGACCCCCTTGAACGTCCGGAGCCCGGTCAGGCCCCATGATCTCCGCCTCGCTGGTTTCCGTGCGCTGTAAGACAGCGCCGCCACCCCGCAACGGGAAGCGCGACGTTCACCAGCATCCGTACAGGTACAACCGTACCCGCTTTGCGCACCTGATGCCTACGCTGATCCCATCGCGCCCAGGTAGATTCCACGCAGGCGGCCGACATCGGACATCCTCCGCTCGGCCAGACGGTCCGCGGCCACCGATGGGGGCACCCCGTCGGCGTCGGCGATGGCGAGGATCTTTGCGGTGGTGTCGAAGATATGTTCGGTCGCGGAGCGGGCCCGGTCGAAGTTGAATCCGGCGAGCTCGTCGGCCACCTGGATGACGCCCCCCGCATTGACCACATAGTCAGGCGCGTAGAGAATTCCCCGGTCAGCGAGCAGCTTCTCGATGCCGTGGTGGGCCAGCTGGTTGTTGGCGGCGCCGCATACGATACGTGCGCTCAGCCCGTTCACCAGGTCCTCGGTCAGGGTGCCGCCCAGCGCGCACGGGGCCAGGATGTCCAGCTTCTGCGCGGCGAGCGCGCCGACGTTCTCGACCGCGCGTACTTGCGGGTGACGGGCGAGGGTGGCCTCGACGGCGCTCGCGGCGACGTCGCAGATGACCACCTCGGCCCCGGCCTCGACGAGGTGGCGGACCAGGCGGTGGCCGACTTTGCCCACGCCCTCTACGCCGACGGTCCGGCCGTGCAGGTGAGTATCGCCCCAGGCGTGACCGGCTGCGGCCTGCATCCCGTGCATGACGCCGAGCGCGGTGAGCACCGAGGAATCGCCCGCGCCGCCGTTGGCGGTCGTCCGGCCGGTCACGTACCGGGATTCCCTGGCGATGATGTCCATGTCCTCGCTGCGCGTGCCCACGTCGCATGCGGTGACGTAGCGGCCGCCGAGAGAGGCGAGGAAGCGGCCGTAGGCGCGCAGCAGGGGTTCGGTCTTGATCCGGGCGGGATCGCCGATGATGACGGCCTTACCGCCGCCGTGGTCCAACCCGGCCAGTGCGTTCTTGTAGGCCATGGCCGTGGATAGTCTCAGCACGTCAGCAAGGGCCTCGTCCTCGCTGGCGTAGGGGTAGAAGCGGGTCCCGCCAAGGGCAGGGCCCAGCGCGGTGGAGTAGATGCCGATGATCGCCCTGAGCCCGGATCGGCTGTCCTGGCAGAAGACGACCTGTTCGTGGTCAGTCCGTCCGGTACCGCCGAGGGTTTGTGCTCCCGGGCCAGGCCGGTCAGTAGAACCGTTCTCGCTGGGGGGGATCCCGAACACGTTAGTCACGGTAGCGACTCTTCTCATCTCGTCCCGGCTCCTGTTTGAGCCGGGCTCGGAACCAAGCGTATAGACCTTGACCTGCCCGAGGCTGCGGCCGGAGCAGGTGGCCCGCAGCAGCCCGATACGGTGCGTACCGGCTGGTAACTGACAGCAGAGACAGTCCCGTTACCACGACCTCCGTCTTCGAGGCGTTCTGGTATGTCACGATACGACAGTGATAAATTACTCCGCGTATCTCCGCATCTACGAGCCGGTCTCGGCGTTTCACGAGCCCGACCGCTCCCGGTGGGCAGCCTACGCGGCCTCGCCGACCCGGCCCAAGCGGCGTGAGTCCCTGATGGCCGAGCACGCCGAGGCCATGCGGCGGGCGCTCGCGGCACCGCAGGTCGTGGTCCCGGACGCCGAAAGCGACGATGCCTATGTCCGTCACGCGGATGGCGTTACCTATATCTGCCCGTGGCAGACCAGGCTGCGCTGCCTGCTGGCGTACGGCCGGATGCTCTCGGCTCCCGGCGCGCTGCTGCCTGGCACGGTCCCGGCCAGCGACGAGGACCAGACCATGGCCGCCTTGGCCCAGCTGGAAGACGGCGGGAGTACGGCTCGCCTGCACATCCTGGCCAGCGCGTGGGCCATGCCGCTGGCCTGGTTCGTGCCATTTTCGGCGGCTGAGCGGTGGCTGGCTCTCGGATCGGACCGGGACAAGACGTCCGCCGCCGCGACCGCGGCGGTGACGCGATCGCTCGTCTACACCACCGCGATGTCCCGGGCGCGCCGGCGGGTGGCCCGGGGCCTGGCCGCGTTGCGGAGCGCGCCGGCGCGCTATGAAGATGCCGTCTGGGAGCCGCTGCGGGCCGAAGCCGAGCTAGCTCAGGTCGGGCGCTGGCTCGAGGAATTCCACCCGTACTCGCTGGTGGAGCTTGATTACGGCGGGCTGGTGTACCTGCTCAGCGACGACGCCCTTTGCGGTGATCAGTCGGTGGCCGAGATCAGTGCGGCCATCCAGGGAGTGGCCAAGGGCGAGTGCGAACTAGCCGTGGCGATGTACAAGCGCGCGCACAGCCGGTGGCGTGCGTTCGCCGAATTCGAGCTGGTGAACTGACGGATCTCCGGCGACGCGCCGAATTGTTGCAGGGCAGTATTACCGAATCTGCCGCGATGCGACTATAAGTATCGCTAGAATCACCGTGAGTGACAGTGATCGGCGGAGCAACTGGGCATCCCAGTACAGAAACTTTGCGCCTGGTGGTCGACGCGTCACCGCTGGTGATGGCAATATGGTCTCTGTCGGCCATATGGGACATCCCCGACAGGCTCCTCACGGAGCACCAGGCAATAACAGGAATCGCAGGATCGCAGGACTGGTCCAGGAGGAGAGGCCAACTTATGTCCGCACGTACGCCAGAGGCTGAGCCGCTGTTGACGCCCGCGGAGGTCGCCACGATGTTTCGTGTCGACCCCAAGACCGTCACACGGTGGGCGAAAGCCGGCAAACTGACCTCGATCCGCACGCTGGGGGGACACCGGCGCTATCGGGAGACTGAGGTTCGTGCACTGCTCGCGGGTATTCCGCAGCAGCGCTCGGAGTGACGTGCTGCCGTCTTCGCCAGGTGCGCGCTCAGCGAGCTCCGTTCCCGGTGAACGCGGCAGCGGTCGTTCAACGCAAGTGGGGGGTCGGCCCCGGTGGCAGAGTGTCAGATCCAAGGCACGTTGCCGGGGCCGGTCCGCTCTCAGGGGGAGGGTCGCACGATGCGTGATCCAGAGTTGGCCGCACGTGCTCAGCGTGCCGCGAAGCGCCTGGAAACAGCATGGGAACAGTGGCGCGCGCTGCATGGACTTGCCGCCGAGCCTGGGCCGCCGGTAGTAAGTTACGTCGGCTACTCACTCGAAGAGCCGTGGGGGAAAGCCAGGGTCGTGATCGGGATCGACGCCGACGAGGCCGGATACCTCGCCGAGTTCCTCGATCGTGACGAGTGCGCACCGATGGCCGGGTACCGCGTCAGTCCGGTCAGGTCCGGGACATAGCCGCTGAGGCTGGTCCGCTGGACACTCCCCGCCCCGCCCCCGCACAACGGCGCCGCAACGTCGTGATGGGCCCAGGCGCCGTCACTTGATGAGCGGGTTCACAGCTACGTCCTAGCCTGTCTTAAGAATCAAGAGGCATGATCGTTAACGAGAAGGACGAGATCTCGCCCTTCCCCGTCTGGGCTCGGGGTGGCCAGGCCCCGCTCCGAGCCCAGACCACGCGAGTGCCCGCGCGTTACTCTGGCACAGCGCCATCGTTGCTTACAGGTCCGGAGTCATCGGCTCGGCATGCTGGGCCGGGGCCCGGTGAGCGGACGGCCGGAACGGGTAGATCAGCAGCTTGTGATACCCGAGCCGGTAGACGTAGGCGAGGAACAGGTTCAGCTCGCTGCTCGCGTCGCTCTCCATCCGGCGGGCCAGCCGCGGCAGGTCGTCCTCGGCGTACTTGCGTATGTGCTGCGTGGAGGGGTGCCGGACCAGGGATTCCTGCAGCCGGGCCGGGGTGGTGTCCAGGCGGATCAGCCGCACGATGCCGATCTTGTGCGTAATGGATTCGTGCCAGCGACTCAGGTCGGCACGCGCCCGGCCGTCCTTGAGCCCGCCGCGCACCTGATCGTAGTAGTACGTCGCGGCGTCGGCTATCCACTGCGGCTTCGCCGACGCCGCCCTGAGCCTGGTGTCGCACCAGTCCTGCATGTCGTCGCCCATCCGCTCGTACAGGCGGCCGAACGGCACCGTCAGCACCCCGATGGAGAACGTCCGGCCTGAAGACAGCCGGTCACCCCCGGGAGGCAATTTGCTGATCAGCGACAAGGCGAATGTCCCGGCAACACCCGCCACCCAGTCAGGCATGCCAAGCCCCCTCGCCTCGCGCCTGTGCTCACACAGGTAGTGGCTGCCTCACGAGAATATGGTTGCAGGTGATTGCCGATCTATCTAGGCTTTATTTCGCGCCAAATCAATTCTGATCATTCATTTTGATTCGCGAAATGTCACATAAGTCCCAGCCTGCCCCGGGTGCTCGCCTTGCCATCCCGTCCAGCTGATCCCAAGCCCCGGCACGCCGACAAGATAACGTTTCGATAACGATCCGAGACGGCGGGTTGTCGGGCCCCTGCTGTCTGAGTGAGAGTTTAGCCATAGCTAAAGACTTTAGGTTTAGCTACATGTTTAGCTCAGGCTAAAGTACACTGATGCTACGACCGCCCGGGCGCAACAGGGTCTGGCAGTAACCAAGTGGAGGCACTGATGGGCTTCGGACTACGCGTTTCGCCAGATCAGAGGGCTACCGACAGCCAGATCGATGAAGAGATGCTCGCCCTCGTCACACAGTTGACGAACGAGATCAACTGGCTTATGCGGGAGCGCGGTCTCACCCGGGCCGACCTCGCGGCTCGCATGGGCGTCTCTCCCGGGAGAGTGAGCCAGATCCTCGGCGGCGGGGAGAACCTGACGCTGCGGACACTGGCCGCGCTGTCCACGGCCCTCGATGCCCGCTTTGACATCCAGCTCGGCACCCTCAAGGCTGACGACGCATACAGCAGCCGCGATACGGCGGACGCCGAAGCGGCTCCGGCCGAGAACCACCACAGCCTCAGCCGGGCCAGGCATATCGAGAGCGCTCGCACCGGCGAGGCCCACCGCCGCCGTTGAGCCCACTTCGGTAAGGTCCCTCGCCCCAACGGCAAATGGCTTCCAGTGCAGGCTCGTCCTAAGACGTTGCGACTGCCAGCGGTGCGCGACCTGGCGGTGCTGGAATCCATGCTGGCGGGGCCTGACGCCACGTCCTTATTCCCCGGAACCGCGTCTGGGGCTGGTCAGGTGAAGTAGTGGCCCTGTTCGATGTCCTCGATGAGGCCGGGGTGGGTGGGCTGCCAGCCCAGGAGTTCCTGCGTGATGGTGCTAGAAGCGGGCATGTCCCTGCTGAGCAGGGGCACGAGCATGCCGCCGAATTCTTCTGCGGGCAGGGACCGGGCGGGCAGGTTCAGGTGCCGGCCGATGGCCTCGGCGATCTCGCGGACCGGCACGCCTTCGTCGCCGACGGCGTTGAGCACTGCGCCGGCGGGAGCCTGCTCGATGGCCAGCCGGTACAGGCGTGCGGCGTCCTTCACATGGACGGCGGGCCAGCGGCTGGTCCCGTCGCCGATGTAGCCGGAGACGCCCTTAGCCCGGGCCGCGGCGATGAGCTGGGGGATGAAGCCGTGGCGTTCTCCCTGGCCGTGCACCGAGCGGGGCAGCATGACCAGGCAGGAGCGGACGCCCCCCGCTGCGGCCGCGAGGGCGGCCTGCATGTTGGTGATGCGGGCCGCGATGGGCCCGGCGGCGATGAGTTCGTCGCGTTCGGTCGCGGGCCGGCCGGGTGTCACGAGCGTCGCGCCGGAGATCACCAGGGGCTTGCCGGAGCCGGCGAGTCCGGTGCCAAACGTCTCGATGGCGGTGGCATCGGTCCGCGTCGCAGCCTCGCTCACGCTGGGCACGACGAAGGCGAGGTGGATGACGCCGTCGCTGTCCAGGGTGCCGGCGCGCAGCACGCCGGTGTCGTTCAGGTCGCCGCGCAGCACCTCGGCGCCCAGGCCGGCGACTGCTTTGGCGGAGGCGTCCGAGCGGGCTAGCCCGAGGACCTGGTGGCCGGCACTGATGAGTTCGGGGACGACGGCCGAGCCGATCCAGCCGGAAGCGCCGGTGACGAAGATGCGCATGGAAGGTCTCCTTGGTTGTGCTGCCGGCGAAGAGGATGTGCGGCGCGGGTGCCGCGACCGGAACGATGCGATCCAGTCGCATTGACTCTACCATGGCGATGCGACTGCATCGCATCGGCTTCCCGGGTGATGCGATCCGATCGCGTCGCTTAGGATGTGACAGTGAGCAGATGGGCACCGAATGCGCGTGAGCGCCTGGAAAACGCCGCGCTGGACCTGTTCGCGGAGAACGGCTACGAGGAGACGACCGTCGCGCAGATCGCAGACCGCGCGGGAATGAACCGCGCTACATTCTTCCGGCACTTCGCGGATAAGCGCGAGGTCCTGTTCGGCGGCGAAGACGTCCTGGCCGGGCTGTTCGCCGACGCCATCCGGGCCGCGCCCCCGGAGGCGACGCTCACCGAATGCCTGCAGGCGGCGCTCGCAGCGGCCGGGGTCGCGATGACCCCGCAACTGCGGCCCGCAGCCGCCCGGCGCAGACTCGTGGTCGCGGCCAACAGCGAGCTGCAAGAGCGGGGACTACTCAAGCACGCCCGGATCACCCAGTCGGTCGCCGCTGCCCTGCGCGAGCGAGGCACAGACGAACTTACCGCGCGACTGGGGGCCGTGACGAGCATGCTCGCTTTCAGCGTCGCGTTCGAGCGCTGGATGAAGGCGAACGATGACGAACCGTTCCCGCCCTTCGCCGATGCGGCCCTGAGCGACCTGCAGGCGCGTGCCGCCGAGCTCGTCCTCCCGTCCCGCCTTTCAGCCTGACGCGGACTCCGAGGAGCAGGGAAGCCCAGCTTGTTCCGAGCATGCCGCCAGCCTGCACGCGCTACCCTAACGAACGATCCAAGCCGGCCCTACCTCCCACCTCGGATGGCAGCTGACCTGTGGACATCGCCGACTTCAGCCTCGACCTGTTCTCTCTCGCCGGGCGTAATGCCCTGGTCACCGGCGGCAACACCGGCCTGGGCCGGGCCTTCTCGGTGGCCCTGGCCAAGGCCGGCGCCGACGTATTCGCGGTCGGCCTGGCGCAGGACGACGGGACCACCCGGGCCCTGATCGAGGCCGCTGGGCGCCGGATGGAGTTCGTGCTGGCCGACATCACGCAGCCGGGTGTCCCAGCCGCCGTCGTGCGGGGGTGCGTGCAGGCGCTGGGCTCGGTCGACATCCTGGTCAACTCGGCCGGCATCGCACTGCTGGCTGACGTGGCGGAGTTCGGCCGTGACCTGTGGGATCCGATGGTATTGGTCAACCTGACCGCCGCTTTCGAGCTTGCCCACGAGGCCAGCAGGTTCATGATCGGGCAGCGGTCCGGCAAGATCATCAATATCGCGTCGCTGTTCTCCTTCCTCGGCGGGCGGCGCTCACCTGCCTACGCCGCGACCAAGGCCGGGATCGCGGGCTTCACCAAGGCCTACTGCGACGAGCTGGCGGCCTGTAACATCCAGGTCAATGCCATCGCGCCGGGATACTTCAAGACCGCCATCACCGAAGGGACCCGGGCCGATCCCGAGGCCGACCGCCGCATCGTCGAGCACATCCCCGCGGACCGCTGGGGGGAGGCCGCCGACCTGATGGGGGCGGTGGTCTTCCTGGCCAGCCGGGCCTCGGATTACGTCAACGGCCACGTCCTGGTGGTCGACGGCGGCTACCTCGTCCGCTGACACCGCAGCTACCCGGAGAGCGACCTTGGCCATGGCCCCATCCCGATCCCCGCTGACCCGGCAGTCGATCGTCGACGCGATGACCGGACTCCTCGGCCCGGCCGCCGTCGACACCCGCGACGAGCAGCTCAGGCAGGCCAGCGTCGACCGGTTCCGGAAGTACACCGCCGTGCACGGCATTTACGACGGGCCGATCCCGGCCGCGATCGTCTACCCCTCTTCCACGGCGGAGGTGGCGGCCGTGCTGCGGTTCGCCGAGCAGAACCTCGTCAACATCGTGCCGCGGACCGGAGGGACCGCCACCGAAGGCGGTCTGGAGACGGTGGTCGAGGACAGCCTCGTGCTGGACGGGTCGCGGATGAACGCGATCCTGTCCGTCGACCCGGTGGACATGATGGCCACCGTGCAGTGCGGCGTCGGCCTGCAG
>PMST01000174.1:0-1407 GCA_003168295.1 Actinomycetota bacterium | reverse complement strand
CTGGTCGTGGGCCTGGAGGCGGTCTTCCCCGGCGGGCAGGTGGCCCGGATCAAGAACGTGCCGCGGCGGGCCGCGGGCCCGGACATCCGCCACATCGTCATCGGCAGCGAGGGCGCGCTGTGCTTCATCACCGAGGTGACGGTGAAGCTGTTCCGCTACCAGCCGGAGAACAACCGNNGGGCTACCGGCCGTCGGTGTGCCGGGTCTACTCACCCGAGGACGCCCGCCAGCACTTCGCCGGCTTCTACCAGGGCCGCAGCGTCGTCGTGCTGGTGGCCGAGGGCCCCGAGCCCATCGCCGCGGCCACCGCGGCGGCGATCGGGGACCTGTTCGCCGGCCGCGGCCACGAGCCTGTGGACGACGGCCTGATCCGGCGGTGGTTCGAGAACCTCAACTGGGGCCAGGACCAGATCGACGCCGAGAAGGCCGATATGCTCGCCCACGCCCGCCTCGGCTTCACCACCGAGGTCTCGGTCGACTGGTCGCGGGCCGCGGGCCTGTTCACCGCCGTCATGGGCCGGATCCGCGGCGAGTTCCCGCGGGCCGGTGACCTGACCATGCTCGGCGCCCATTCCTCGCACAGCTACCAGACCGGGACCAACCTGTATTTCGTCTACGACTACGAGATCAGGTGCAGCCCGCGCGAGGAGATCGAGGTCTACCACCAGCCGCTGAACGCGATCATCGTCGAAGAAGCCCTGCGGGCGGGCGGGTCGATGGTGCACCATCACGGGATCGGCAAGTACCGCACCCCGTGGGTGGCCGACGAGCACGGCAGCGCCTACTGGCTGCTGACGACCCTGAAGCAGGCGTTCGACCCCCGGGGCGTGATGAACGCGGGCACGATCTTCCCGCTGCCGTCATGAAGCCGTACCTGCTGGCCATCGACAACGGCTCGCAGAGCACCAAGGTGACGATCTTCGACGCCCGCGGCCGGACCCTGGCCGCGGCCAGCAGGCGGCTTGAGCCGTATGACATCTCGGTGCCGGGGCATGCCGTCCACCCCGATGACGACATCTGGGAGTCCATCGCCGGCGCCTGCCGCGACGTCATGGCCGCCTTCGGTGGCGACCCCGCCGACATCGCCGCGGTGGGCCTGTGCACCATCCGCTTCTGCCGGGCCCTGCTGAGGGCCGACGGCAGCCTGGCTGAGCCGGTACTGAGCTGGATGGACGAGCGAGTCGCCCGGCCCTATGCGGCGGACAACCCCCAATGCCGCTACGTCACCACCTCCTCCGGTTACATCACCCACCGCCTGACCGGTCAGTTCACCGACACCGCGGCCAACTACGAGGGCATGTGGCCCATCGACCATGACACGGCGGCCTGGCCGGACGATCCTCACCGCTACGCCGCCACCGGCATGCCGCGCGACATGCTCTTCGACCTGGTCCCCCCGGGCGGCCG
>PMST01000659.1 GCA_003168295.1 Actinomycetota bacterium | reverse complement strand
GGCGTTCACGGAGCGTAATGTCGCAGCGGATCTCAGCAATGCCCGCGATCGGTGAGATATGTGACCGGCCCGAGGCTGGCGGGCGGGACCGGTGGCGGGCCGGGACTGAGGCCGAAGTCGAGCAGCTGGAACGTCCTGGCGTCCACGACGATGGACAAGTACCGGCCGGGCGGCGGTGCCGCGCCTGGCGGCCCCAGGGCGGCGTTCGCCGTGAACTGCCCCCGCATCGTCACCAGGAAACCGGGACGCCGCCGGCGCCCGGGACGAGATCGCCGGGTGTCGCCGAGTCTGCACGCCATCGCTGGACATGCCGGGAATGCCGCAACCGTACAGACCGGCCGCGCGGATGATCTTCCTCTTTGACCAGCCACACTCCGTGACTGCCCGGCGGCTTCGCCGGTNNTATGAGTCGTGGTTTGTCAGCGCTCGTGACCCTGTTTCCCCCCGGGCGCTGTGGATACGCCACACCCGTCATCGCCCCCGCCAGGGGCCGGAGTCATTTGCCCTGTGGTGCACCGTCATCGATCCTGACGTAGGTCAGCCGCCGGCCATGGTCAAGCAGGTCTTCAGCGCCTTCCCGCCGGACGCTGCCGCGGGGCCGGGGCGGTTCCGGGGGCAGGCCGCACTGGGACAGACCACGCGCTGGGACCTGGCCATCACCGGCGGGCAGTCGCCGTTGCGGCCGTTGCGTCCGCCGGTGTTGTACCGTGCGCCGCTGCCGCGCACCAAGCTCGAGGCCAGTGTCCCTGATGGCCAGGTCACCGGCATGCTCGACATCGATGGCCGCGAGGTCAGCGTGTCCGGGTGGCGGGGCACTGTCGGGCACAACTGGGGATCTGAGCATGCCGATTCTTGGGTATGGCTGCACGCCGCGGGCTTCGGCACCGCACCGCAGGCGTGGCTGGATCTGGTGCTCGCCAGGATCAGGGTAGGCCCGGCGCGGTCGCCGTGGACCGCGATGGGCGCGCTCGGCCTCGGCGGTGAGCGGATCGTGCTGGGCGGGCTGGGCCGGCGGCCCAGGGTCGATGCCCGCCCGGGCCGGCTCACCGCCAGCATCCCCTCGCCCAGAGCCCGGCTCCAGCTGTCAGTGACCACCGACGATGACGCCGCGGTCGCTGTGGCGTATACCGACCCGCGCGGCGGAACCCGGACCGTCAGGCACGCAGCACTGGCCAGTGTCGAGCTGACCTTGCACCGCCCCGGTGATCGCGAGCTCACCCTGTCCAGCAGCCGCGGCGCCTATGAGTACGGCACCCGGCACGGCATGCCCGGGATCGTGCCGCAACCGCTGCCCGAGGGCTAAGCCAGCCGCCGGACTACTTCTGGACGACCGCTTCCAGAGACAAAGACGTAATGAGCAGATCACCCCGAGGGCATCTGGTCGCTGCTCAAGCGGTCCATGGCCAACTTCGCCGCCGCCGATCTGGCCGGCCTGGTCCGCCTCGTCAAGCGCAAGCTGAAGAAGATCCAGTACCGGCCCCACCTGATCGAACGGCTGCCTCGCCGGGACCGGCCTGACCATCGAACCGTGGTAACCACATGCACTACGAATTCAACCTGGGTCAGGCCGCTAAGTTAGTCCGGGCTGCGTTCGAGGATCAGGACGCTGCGGTAGTCCGTGCCGCGCGAGGTCTGCTTTGGTCGCAGCGAGCGCATCGAAACCCTTTTGGCGCCGGCGGGAAGACCCGCACCCCTTTTCATCTTTGGGAACGCTTTCCAGTCATGATTGTCCTTCCTGCGGCTGTTGGAAGATCGGCCGTTCAAGGAGGCATCCACCAGTAAGGAGAGATGCCGAGCCTGGATCTCGCAAGACGATGATGCTACTTCTCGTTGTTGCCGGGGAGCTAACTAAGCACGCCAAAGGCCGGATATTACTGGACCTCCACACGGTCTCCACACGGTCTCCGCACAGTCTCCAGACGGTGGGAAGGATGCTTACGGCAACCTCAAAATCATTGAGCTTGAGTGAGGTTTGCTACGGAACCGGGTTTGGGTTTCCATGGCTCAATTCAATACTGGGGGGTCCTCTATGGAACTCAGCTCGGTGGACGGCGTCGGCGTCGGCGTCGGCGATCTGCAGAATGCCGCCCGCGCGGAGATCGATCGCATCCTCAAAGTAGACACCTGACAAGCCGGTGGACACGATCAGCTCCGGACCAGACCGGGAGCCCAGGCGCTGGCGGCGCGGCCGGCGGCCCCGGCAGGGCTGGTCTGGGAGGCGGGCCTGGCTGGCCGTTCTGGCCGCCGCTGCGGTGGCGGTGGCCGCTGTCGTGCTGGTTACAACCGGTGGGCATGCCCGGCACGTGGTGAGCGCGCCGTTGCCGTCCGCCCCGCCGCTGCTGCCCCTGCTGGATGGTGTCCCGGCTCATGGTGCCCACAGCGACCTGGTCCTCGGCGGCGGGGATTTCTGGCGGGCCGGCCGCCAGCCGCGGGCCGTTGTCGCCGCCGGGTTCCTGTTCAACGGGCTCAGCCCGCTCCTCCCGCACGGCCACGGCGCCCGGGTCGACCAGCTCGCCCCGGTTCCCGGCGGGGTGGTCGCGCATATCAGCGACATATCGACCGGCAGCACCTACGGCGCGCTCGGCCGCGTGATCTTCATTCCCGCCCCGGCCGCCCCCGCCCGGGTCATCGCCCAGGCAACCATGATCGCGGTCGGCCCTGGCGGCCGGCAAGTATGGGTGCAAACCGCCATCCAGTCCGTACGGAACGGTAAGGGCGTGCCAGCG
>PMST01000536.1 GCA_003168295.1 Actinomycetota bacterium | reverse complement strand
GGTGTGTTATCCCATGTGAGGGAAGTTACGCCGTACAGGCTAGTCCATCGCGATGCGGAACCGCCTGATCAGGCGCAGCAGGGCTCCTCTATTCAGTCCAGATCGGTCCACGCTGATTCGGGGGCGTTGGCTCCCTGCGTGGCTCCCCAGGCGCAGCGGTTGTCAGCTCAGTTCGCCGCTCGTGCCGTTGCAACCACCGGTAGGAGGTCACCATCGGTCCATCGCACAAGAACTGTCTGGTGCTTGACCTGAGTGCCGCTGCCAGGGTCGATCTTGAAGCCGCCAAACAGGGTCGACGTTTCCAGGCTGGCCGCAGCTTCCCACAGGTCGTCACGACCCAGACCGCCAGCCAGCCGCGCGCAGTGGGCGGCGATCGCCGCTCCTGCAGCTGCCTGCGTCGCAGGGTAATCGGGCAATCCTCGTCCAGGGTCAGCGTAGGCGCTGAGGAAGTCCTCCTCTGATGGTCCGATCGCCACTTCATTCCTGGCGCCAGGGAACCACTGGGCGATACCGAAGATGCCATCAGGATCGTCAACGACACGGCCGAATTCACGCACGCCTGCCGCTATGGCGCACACCCGCCGCGGCGCCCCTGCCGAGCGGAGCGCCTTGCTGACGAGCTCGGCATCTTGCTCGAACACCCCCGCGCTGAAGAGATCCCATTCTGCCGAGATACCCGACGGCGGGATCTGGTCGGCAGCAGCAACACGTACCGCGCGGATGCCTAGCCGCCGCGCGATGGCCTCGGCCCCGTCGGTCACCTGGCGCCCGAAGCTACCGGGCCCGTGAACGATGCACAGATCGCGCCTCTCCCCCGGTTCGCTGGCCAGCCGCAGCAGGAAGGGCTCCGCGTACCGGCTCGTAGGCGTCAAGACGGATTCGACGTGACCGGGGTGGGCGCCCTCGACGGCATCGCCGGAACCACCGTGGTTCCATACGAGCCAGTCCGATTCCGCGGCCATGCGGCCCGCCACGCGCATCAACTGAGTGGAGTAGGGGCCGAGTAGCAGGTCGCAGCGCGCGGCCACACCGGGCAGCATCGTCTCAAGCGTTCGCCGATCGCTGCAGTCGTCCTCGACGATGATCTCCGCGGCGCCGTCCAGGGAACGCCACGCTTCGAGCCCTTGAGCGGCCTGGCGGCCGAACTGCGCGAACCTGCCGGACAAGGAAAGGCAAGCCCCGATGCGCAGCCGACCGTTCATGGCCTCATCCCATCCCGACCTCGTAGCGGAAGCTGTGCCGGTCGGCGGCGGCAACCGAAGCTTGCACTTCGATCGGGCGGCCCTCGGTGTCGTAGACCGTCCGCAAGATGCGGAAGACCGGAACGCCCTGCGACAACCCCAGTTCCCGCGCCTCGCCCGGTGTAGGCATCCTGCCCGAAATCTCATCGACTGAACGCGCGATATGCCGGCGGATGGATCCCTCAGGATCCTCGATCACGGCGTGTGCGCCGCCCCGGATCCTGCGCGGCTGCTCGATGGCGGTCCCGGCCACCAGGTCCGCGGGGAAGTAGCCATCGTGGAGGGCCACCGGCATGTCCTCGAGCCAGAACGTGAGGCGCCGCACGACTACGTCCGTGCCCTCGGCGATGCCCAGCCTGGCCGCCACTTCGGCGGGGGCCGGGATGCGGGCTACCTCGCGGATCTCCTGACGGGGCCGCTGGCCCTGCTCGAGCGCCTGGGCGTTGAAGCCGGGAAGGCCCAGGCCGCGGTGCCGCCGGTAGTTCGTCCCGGTGACGGTTATCCCGACACGCGCTCTCGGCCGGACGACTGCCCGGCGCCCCTGCCCGGTGGTGATCAGCCCTTCGGCACGAAGAATAGCGAGCGCCCGGCGGACGACGTTCCGGCTCGCCCCGTAGGCCTCGGCTAGCTCGTTCTCCGACGGGATCTGCTCGCCGGCCGGGAAACGCCCGCCCTCAACGTCGCGCCGCACGCCGTCCGCGACGCGCTGATATGGGAACTCATCGGCTGACATGGACTTGATATTACAAGTCACCCTCACCTGGTCCCCGGGTTGGCCAACTTGGGATAGCAAGTTGTTGACTTGCTACCCTAAGCAGGCTTAGCGTGGGGGAAAGAGCCGGAATCCCCGGCGATTCCCCCGAGGGCGGCCAGCATGACGGTTACCGCAACAGAGGCACGGACTAGAGCGGCCGGGCAGCCGCGGCCCCCCGCGGCGCGCAAAGACAGGCTGGTGCCGTTTCCCGAGGCCGCGAGGCGCCTGGGCAGGAGCCCCGACACTCTGCGCTTGTGGCATGACGACGGTCACATGCCTGCAGTAGTCACTCCGGGTGGCCAGTGGTCCGCCTACGAGAGCTTCATCGATGCGGTACTGGCCTCAGCGCGGCCGAAGCAGGCCGGATCGATTGAGCAGATCGCCCGTCACTGGTTCGCAGAGCACGGGCCCGAGGCGGTCGCCTGATGCCTAACACGCCCTTTAACGACAGCAGCGCCGGTGCGGACACACCGACGCTGCGCAGTAGCCATGCCCAACCGCCAGGAAGGACGAAGCTGATGGACAAGGTAACACAGTCCCCCGAACATCCCCGCCTCCCGGCACGGCGTCGCCGCAGCGCGCCGCCGTCCGCGTCACCCCGCCTGATCGAGGAGGCCATCCGCGTCTTCCTCGCCCTCGGCGTCTCGGCGGAGGACCTGCATCTGTGGGCGCGGCCGGGGTCGGTTTTCGCCGACCGGGCCGACGCGATGGCCACCCGGGCAGGTGCGCTGTGACCGAGCACGCGTTCACCCTCGACCCC
>PMST01000429.1 GCA_003168295.1 Actinomycetota bacterium | reverse complement strand
TCCGGCACCTGATCGCCGCCCGGAACGCGACGTGCACGGCGCCGGGTTGCGGGCAGCCCGCGGCGCGGTGCGACTTGGATCACACGGTTCCCTGGCATCTCGGGGGCCTCACCTGTCCCTGTAATATCGGTCCGTTGTGCCGTCATCATCACCGGTGTAAGCAGGCCCAGGGGTGGTGGCTCGATCAAAGTGAGCCGGGTGTGCTGCGATGGCGGACCCCGGCCGGCCGCACCCACACCACCACCCCGACCGTCTACCCGGCGTAGATCGCGGGCCCTCGGTAACGAACGCAGCGAGGCGGCACATCAACTCGATCTTCGCCAAGTAACCCACGGCAGTTGCGACAGCAGTTGTTACGGGTTCTTTGCTGCAAGCTGCTCAGGTCACGAAGGAGCAGAGAGTCCGGGCGAGGTCTGCCATTCCGGCCCAGTACGGCGATGCCTCGACGGACCGGGCAAAGAGCCAGAGCAGGATCCGGTTGAGATCGAGATCGAGCAGGTGCGCCATCCGGGCGGCGAGGACATCGACACTGGCTCCCTCGAGGAACACCCCGTTGAAGATATGCTGGGTCACGTCGTAGGCGGGGTCTCCGACGTAGGGCTTAGGGTCGATGGCGAGCCACGCCTCGCGCTCCGCGGCGAGAACATTCCCGGCGTGGAGATCGGTATGAAGGAGCACGGCATCGCCGCTCCGCGGCAGCTCACGGAGCAGACGGATGCCTTCCTGCGCTAGCGGCGCCGTGAGGCAGCTCCGTTCGGCCGGGCTCCGCTCCTGGTACCGGCTGGCCCAGTAGTCGCACATAACCGAGAGTGGCCTGAAGCCGTGGCCGGGAGGCGGCTTCATCCACAGGCGCCGCAGCAGGCCGGCGATCACGAGATCGTGCTCCTCGGCAGGCCAGGCCCGCAGCTGTGTCCCCGGCCGGCACCGCTCCAGGAGAAGCACCGTCGCCTCCGCCAGCGCGCTTACCTGGCAGAGACGTATTGCCCCGGCTCCGTCCCATGTCCGAAGGCCGTCGGCCTCATGTGCGGCCTCGGGGTGCGGCCAGCCGACCTTGAGCACGAAGTCGTTGCCCGCATCATCGCGGGCCGGGGCCACCCAGGCGGTCGCGCCGCCGGGAAGGAAGGGGTTGCCAACCTCGATCCGCCAGTCGGCGGCGATCCGCGCGACCAGGGCCGGCAGCCCGGCGAGCCAGTCGTCGCGTCCCTCCCTGGCAGCCGCCCGCGCTAGGTCATCGGGGATCACGAAGCGTTCAGCCACGTCGGCCATTCTCCTGCCTGGAAGCGGCCTGATGGCCGCTATCAGCGTCGGCCACCGGAGGGTTCTCACGGTACCGCGCTACTTCGGCGCGGGCCCGGCCCTATCGGCCACCTGACCTGCGCCCTCCGCCCACCCCGGTCGTCTGGACCAGGTTTGCGGCACAATGGCCTGGTGGATGCCGATGTGGTGGTGATCGGGGCCGGTGCGCTTGGTCTGAGTACCGCCTTGCATTGCGCAATGGCTGGCCGGTCGGTTGTGGTGGTGGAACGCCTTACGGCCGGCTCACAGGCCTCCGGCCGGGCGGCGGGCCTGTTCAAGTCGGTCCAGGCGGACGAGCTGCGCACCCGGCTCGCCCGGCGCAGCATCGACCGGGCGATCAGCTTCGCCGACTGGGCGGAGACGCCGCTGGCGGTGGCCCGCTCAGGCAGTTTCCTGATCGCCAGGACCGCCCAGCATCGCCAGTTCCTGGGCCGGGAACTGGCCCAGTCGCGGAGCTGGGGCGCCGACGTCCGCGAGGCCATCCCGGCGCAGCTCGCCGACCAGCTCAGCTACTACAAGCCTGCCAGCGACGACTTCGCCCTGTGGTGCCCGGAGGACATCTACATCGACGAACCGGCCAGTCTCATCCGGGCCTGCCTAGCGGCCTGCCTGCGACACGGGGCCGTGGTGACCGAAAACGAGCCGGTCACAGGGATCTCTCTGACGGCTGGCCACGTCACCGGTGTCGAGACCGGCCGCCGGTCGATCACGGCGCCGGTAGTGGTGGACGCGGCAGGCGGCTGGGTCCGCCAGATCGCCGGCCTGGCCGGGGCCTGGGTGCCGGTGACCACGGTCCGCCACCAGCTGCTGATAACCACGCCCGTGGCTGAAGTCGACCCGGACGACCCGATCGCCAGAGTGGTCGATGCCGCCGTCTACCTGCGCCCGGCCCGCGGCGGGCTCATGGTCGGCGGGTTTGAACCGGACCCGCTACCGGTTGACCCAGAGCACGGGCCAGCCTCGTTCAGTACCGATGACATGCCTCTTGACCTGGGCGTACTGCGGAAGCTTGCGGCCCAGATCACGGCCGAGGTCCCCGCCGCGAGCGACGCCGAGGTCGCCGAGCACCGGGGCGGGATGTTCACGATGAGCCCCGACGGCCGGTTCGTGGCCGGCCCGGTGCCGGACCTGCCCGGCCTGTGGGTGGCCAGCGGGTGCAACGGCTCAGGGTTTTCCTCTTCCCTGGCGATCGGCGAAGCCCTGGCCACCTGGATCACCGGCGACGCCCCGCCACCAGGCATGACCGCGCTGTCGCCGGGCCGGTTCGGCCCGCTGCCAGACGCCGCCCTGCTAACTCGCGGGCTCTGGCAGTACGCCCACTACTACGACCCAGTTACTGATGCCCCCAGCGCCCGGCCAGTCACCGGCACCGCCGACCCTACTACGGGCCGGCGGCAGCCGGTGCGCTGAACCCGCGTCGCAGCGCCAGCGCAAGGTGGAGTCGATGCGACCACCGGGTACTTCTGACCACCGGGCACCCGATGGCACCGGCGGGCCGGCGCCGATGGCACCGGCGGCCCGGCGGCTTTATCCTGAAGGCCCTACCTAGGATGAGTGGTCTGGCATGCGCATCGCAGTGCTGGGGGCTGGTTCGTGGGGGACGACGGTGGCGTCCCTGCTGGCTGGCCGGCACGATTGCACCATCTGGTCCCGGGATCCGGAACTGGCCAGGGAAATCTACGAGCGCGACGCTAACTCGCGCTACCTGCCCGGCTTCACGCTGCCGCCGGGGCTGAAGGCCACGGCGGACCTGGAGAAGGCCGTTCATGACGCCGACCTGATGGTGGTCGGCGTGCCGACGCACGGCTTCCGGGCCATCCTGGCCGACGCCCGCCCGTACCTGCGGCCCTGGATCCCGGTCGTCAGCCTGGCCAAGGGGTTCGAGCGAGATTCGCTGCTGCGCATGACCCAGCTCATCGCCGCCGAACTGCCCGGCCATCCCGCCGCCGCCCTGACCGGGCCCAACCTGGCTAAGGAGATCATGGCCGGGCAGGCGGCGGCCAGCGTGATCGCGACCGAGGACCTCGCGGTGGCCCGGGCGCTGCAGGCCACCATGAAACGGGGCATGTTCCGGATCTACACCAACCACGACGTGATCGGCTGCGAGCTCGGCGGGGCGCTGAAGAACGTGGTGGCCATCGCGACCGGCATCGCGCAGGGACTTGGCGTCGGCGACAACACCAGGGCGGCGGTGGTCTGCCGTGGCCTGGCCGAGGTCACCCGGCTTGGCGTGGCCATGGGCGGTGAGGCCGCCACGTTCTCCGGCCTGGCCGGCGTGGGCGACCTCATGGCCACCTGCATGAGCCCGCTGAGCCGTAACCGGACGCTCGGCGAGCAGCTCGGCGCCGGCCGGGCGCTGGCGGAGGTGCTCGGCGCGACCAGGACCGTGGCGGAGGGCGTCGGCACCGCCTTCACCGTGCATGAGCTGGCCGAGCGCTACGGTGTAGAGATGCCCGTCTGCCAGGAGGTGTACCGGGTCCTAGCCGGGGAGATCCCGGCGTCCGAGGCCTACCGCGGCCTGAGCAGGCAGAAGCAAGCCGGTCACGAGCGGGAGCCCGGCTGATGGCCGGCGGCGGGAACCCGGCTGGTGGCCATGGCTGAGTGGTGGCCCTTCGACCGTTCCCGGGCCGATGAGTTCAAGCGGAACTGGACCGACCTCCTCAACATGACCTCGGCCGCGAGCGCGTCGATCGGCCTGCCGCTGCCGAAGTCACTGCCCGGTGATCCGTTCGCCGCGATCGTGGAGGCCGCCCGGGCCTGGCTCATCGGGAAGAAGCGAACGTTCCCGTTCGCCGGGCACGACCTGACCCTGGTGGTGGAGGACATTTCCATCCAGGGGGTGGACCTGGCCCGGGTCGTGGGCCAGTACGGCCAGGTCCGGATGACCGCCCGGGACGCCCAGTGGAACGGCTATGACCTCGAGCGAGTGGAGGTACAGGCCAGGAACGTCCATCTGCGGCCCGGCGTGCGGCCGACGCTGGTCGCCGCGCCGGTGCTGATCGAGGGGTTCGTCTCGGCCTCGGCCGCGTCCCGGCGGCTCGCCGCCACCTCCGAACTGCTCGAGCTGACCCTGCCGGACGGCGTGCCGCAGATCGCCCTGGCGGGCGTGCCGTGGGTGCGGCTTGAAGTGCGGCCGGGGGCCGAAGGGCGATCCCTCCTGGTCCGGCCGCGTGCCCTGTACCTGGGCGAGTGGCGGCTGCCGCTGCCATCCCTCGCCTTTTACCTGCCCGTTCCCAACCTGCCCGGCGAAATGCTGCTCACCTCCGTCGAACCGGCGCCGGGAGGTTTCGTCGTGCGGGGCACGATCGGCGAGTGGCGGCGGTCCCTGTCCCGTGACGACATCGAGCGCCTCCTGGCCGCGATGCGGGCCGGCCCGGACCGGCTAGACCTGTGAAAACGGCTGTCTCCGGGTAAGAGCGCCAGAAACGCACCAAATATCGTGCCGCCAAAGACGACCGACCAACGCAAAGGCAGGGATATGAGCACGCCGGGACCAGCTGGGGAACGAACTCGCCGCGGGCCGCTGGCCGGTGTGCGGGTGCTTGAGCTCGCGAGCCTGGGACCCGGGCCGTTCTGCGCCATGATGCTGGCCGACCAAGGCGCGACGGTGCTGCGCATCGACCGGCCCGGACCGGCCGGGGCCCGGCCGGAACGGGATCTGATGCACCGCGGTCGCCGCTCGGCCGTCCTTGACCTGAAGCACCCTCGCGCGGTCGATGCGCTGCTCCGGCTGGCCGAGGGCGCCGATGTCCTGCTCGAGGGCTTCCGGCCGGGAGTGACCGAGCGCATCGGGGTGGGACCCGAAGTCTGCCTGCGCCGCAATCCGCGGCTGATCTACGCCCGGATGACCGGGTGGGGGCAGACCGGGCCGCTGGCCCCGACGGTGGGGCACGACATCGACTACCTCGCCCGGACCGGTGCCCTGCACGCCCTGGGCCAGGCCGGCGGCCCGCCTCAGTTTCCCGCGAACCTGCTCGGCGACTTCGGCGGCGGCGGGATGCTCATGGCCTACGGCATCTGCGCGGCCCTGGTCGAGCGGGCCACCTCGGGGCAGGGACAGGTCGTCGACGCGGCCATCGTGGACGGGGTGGCGTCCCTGCTCGCGATGCCGTGGATGCTGATGGCCCAGGACAGGTGGCGCGACGAGCGCGGGGTGAACCTGCTCGACGGCGGCGTGCCCTGGTACGACGTGTACGAGACGGCGGACGGCAAGTGGCTAGCCGTCGGCGCGCTGGAGCCCCGGTTCTACGCCGCGCTGCTAGCCGGGCTCGGCCTGACCGACGTGCCCGACCGCGAGGACCCACAGCACTGGCCGGAGCTGCGCGCGCTGTTCTCGGCGCGGTTCAAGGACCAGACCAGGGACGAGTGGGCCGCGGCCTTCGCCGGCAGCGAGGCGTGCGTGGAACCGGTCCTGTCCCTGCACGAAGCCGCCGCCGACCCGCACCTGACCGCGCGGCAGGCCTACGTCGCCCCCGGCGGCCTGACCCAGCCGTCCCCGTCACCTCGTTTTTCCCGCACCCCCGGCCAGCTGTCCGACCCGCCGCCCGCGCCCGGCCAGCACACCACCGAGGCCCTCACCGAGTGGGGCCTGACCGACGCGGCCGACCTAATCGCCTGCGGCGCCGCCGTCCAGGCCTGACCGCGTCCAGGCCTGACCGCGTCCAGGTTGCAAACTGTTCCAGTTGAAGTGTGTATTAGATAGCGTACGTACGTTCTATTTAGTAGCTGGACGTGTGAATCTGACCGAGTGGGCGCATGCGCAGGGCGTTCATGTGCAGACCGCTTACCGCTGGTACCGGGAGGGAACGCTGCCGGTGCCGGCGCGGAAGGTGGGACGTCTGATCCTGGTGTCCCCGCAGGCCGCCGCCGAAGCGGCCCCGAAGGCCGAAGGCGCTGGCCTGTACGCGCGGGTATCCTCGCACGACCAGAAGTCCGACCTGGACAGGCAGGTAGCACGGCTGTCCGCGTGGGCAGCGGAAGCCGGGCTGCCGGCGGTGCGGGTGGAGGCCGAAGTCGGCTCCGGGGTGAACGGGTCACGGGCCAAGGTGCGCCGGCTGCTGGCGGACCCGGCGGTGACCGTCGTGGTGGTCGAGCACCGGGACCGGCTCGGGCGGGTGAACACCGAACTGGTGGAGGCCGCCCTGTCCGCGCACAACCGCCGCCTGGTGGTACTCGACGACTCCGAAGTCACCGGCGACCTGGTGGGTGACATGGTGGAGGTGCTGACCTGGTTCTGCGCCAGGCTCTACGGACGCCGGTCGGCGCGGAACCGGGCGTTGAAGGCTCTGGGCTGCGCCCAGCAGGACATCGGGCCCCAGGTCGTGAAGCTCCAGAGCTCCGGCGGTGCCGGGTGAGCGCGCTGCGGGAGATCGCCGGGCCGTTTGCGGTCGCGCCGCCGGCAGGCGCACGGGTCCGGACCCGGCTGCGGGTATCCGGCGACGACGCTGCGGTGCTGCGCGAGGTAGGGGAGTACCTGGGTTCGCTGGCCTCAGCCGACCTGGCGGCCCGGTGCGCGGAAGGCAGGCTCGACGGGAAGCAGCGGGCGCGGTCGCGGCAGGCGCGGAAGCAGGAGCTGACCGCGAAGTCGTCCTCCCGCTGGGCCGGGGCGCTGACCCGCACGAGCGAGGACGCCTACCAGCTCGCCTACCGCAACCTGCTGGCCGAACGCCGCTCCCTGCTGGCCCGCATCACGCGGATCCAGACCCGGCTGGTGGTGGCGGCGGGGACGCGGGCCGGGCGGGTACGCGGGTACCCGACCGCCGCCGAACGGCACGCCAAGACCATCCGCATCCAGGCGTTCCGTACCAGGCTGGCCGACGTCGAACAGCAGCTGGAGTCCGGGCGGGTGAGCGTGTGCCGGGGCGGCAAAGCCCTGGCGCGCAAGCGGCACAACCTCACCGACGCCGGCCTGACCGAAGGCCAGTGGCGGGAGCAGTGGGACGCGGCCCGGATGTTTATCACTGCCGACGGGGAGAAAGACAAGACCTGGGGCAACGAAACGATCCGCTGGAACCCCGACCAGGACTGGCTGGAGATCAGGCTCCCGCCCCGCTGGCGCACCTGGCGAACCGACCGTACGGGCGTTACCGGTTCACCTGTCCCGTCGGGTTCACCTATCGGGGCGGCGAGGTCGCCGCGCAGGCCGCGACCGGCGCGGTCCGCTACGACATCTCCCTGGACCTCGCGCGAGGCCGCTGGTACCTCGACGCATCATGGAAGACCCCGGCAGCCGAGCCCATCACGCTGGGCCAGGCCCGGCAGGACCCAGTCGTCGCCGTGGACGTGAACGCCGGGCACCTCGCGGTGGCGGTGCTGGACCCCGGACGGCAGCCAGATCGGTGTCCCGTACACCATCGGCCTGCCGCTGACGGGCCTGCCGGCGGGCACCAGGGACGGGCGGCTGCGGGCCGCGATCACCCGCATCCTTTCCACCGCCCGCGAGCACCGGGCCAGCGCCGTGGTGATCGAGAACCTCGACTTCGCCGACGCACGCCACCAGGGACGCGAACGCGCCGGCAGCCGGCCCTCCCACGGACGCCGGGGCCGGGCGTTCCGGCACCAGGTCACCGGCATCCCCACCGCCCGGTTCCGGGACCGGCNNTGCAACGCCACCACCCCGAGCTCACCGGCCACCACGCGGCAGCGTTCGTGATCGGCAGACGCGGACTCGGCCTCCGGGCCCGGCGGCGTGCGTCAGGGAACCTGCCCGCACCAGAGGATGCGGCACGGTCAACCCAGGCACGCTCCGAGACCCACCCGAAGACCGGGACCCAAACCAGGAGACCCGCCACCCGGACGGACCCACGGCAGCCACCAGGCACCAAGACCGCAAGGCCCCGACGGAGCACGGCAGGCGACCAGGCGACCCAAGACCGTTCGGGGCCGCCGCCAGGCAGGACTCGCTCCTGCTAGGTGACTAGGAACGGTAGGGAAAACCTCAGGACACGACGGGTGCAAACCGCATTCCGCTGGCCTGCCCGAGGTCCGTACCGTTGGTGCAGGAGCTGACGGAACGTTCGGAGGGCACGATGGCCACAGATAGCCAGGCTGAGATCGCTGCCTCGGTGGCCGCCCTGCGGGACCTTGGCCCGGGCTATGACCAGGCCCTGGCCGAGGGTCTGGTGGAGCGCATCGGCGCCGACATCGACAAGCGGATCGCGGCCGCGATCGACAGCCGGGTCGCGGCGGAGGTGGACAGCCGCCTGCTGACCCAGCTGGACCGGTACGCGGGATGCAGGCACCAGCGCCGCCGGGCCAGACGCATGATCCGGGCCGAACGCCGCACGATCCGGGCCGAGCAGGCCGACCACTCCGCCCGGCAGTCCCTCATGGTGGCCCTCGGGTCCATGCTGATTGCCCTGCCGGTGACCGCGATCGTGCTCAAGGGGTCCCCGGGCGTCGCCGCCCTCATGCTCATGGCCCTGATCTGGGTCATCGTCGGCGTCATCAACGTGGCCTACGTCACCCGCAAGCACCCGCGGCCGCCCAGCTAGTCCTCCCGGACGGCGTAGCAGCTAGTCCTCCCGGACGGCGTCGCGGATGTAGCGCCTGATGGCGAGGTCCTCGATCCGGTCCAGCCGTTTCAGCAGTTCACGAAGCTCGGCCAGAAAAACGGCGCGTCGTTCCGCCATATCGGAACCGCCCTCGAGCAGCCCCCGGTTCCTCATCAGCGCCAGGGCCGTCTGGAACAACAGCACCGAGACCGACTCCGAGCTGCGCAGCCGCCGCTGCGCCACGTACTGCCGCCCGAGCCCGAGCGCCCGCCGGATCACCTCGGCTTCATAAGCCGAGGCGTCATCGGCCGAGGCACCGTGATCCAGGACGTCGTGCGCGAGCACGTCGGCGACCAGCCGGTACGCCTCGACGAACGGCCGCACCAGCAGGTGGGACACCAGCGGCCGCATCCGCGCGAGCAGCGCGTCCGCCCCGCCGGGCCCAGCCCGCAAGAGCTCTTCCCAGTCGGGGTCGTGCCGGTTCATATCCTCCCGCACCTGGCGCCGGTGCTCATCGCGGTCCTTGAAGTAGAACTCGAACTTCAGCAGGTCGCGGAGCCACCCGATCTCGGTCCAGAAGGCCTCCACCGGGTCGGTGCCAGCACCGAGACCCGCAAAAACCCGAAGCACCGCCAGCTCGCACAGCGCCGTGTCGAGCATGAAATGGATCAGCGAGTTCCGGTAGAAGG
>PMST01000063.1 GCA_003168295.1 Actinomycetota bacterium | reverse complement strand
CGGCGCGCCGCCGGATGGTTCATCCGGCAGGGCCAGGTGGGCGACGCCATCCGGCACACGCAGGCGGCGGGCGACTGGCCCGGCGCGGCCGCGCTGCTGGCCGACCATTCGTTCAGCCTGACGCTCGACGGGCAGGCGCAGACCATGCAGGCGCTGGTGCGGGCCTTCCCGCCGGACCAGGATCACCCCGAACTGGCCCTGGTGCGCGCGGCGGGTGACCTGGTCACCGGACACCTGGACGAGATGACCGCCCACCTGGCGGTCGCTGAGACGTACGCCGCGACGGCACCGCCGGCGCGCCAGCGCCGCCTCCAGGTGGCGATCGCGTCGCTGAAGCTGTCGCTGGCCCGGCGGCGCGGCCACCTGGCCGGCGTCATCGAGCAGGCCAGGTTCCTCGCCTCGCCGGTCACCGGGCGCTCGCACGAAGACATCGCCCTGGGCAGCGACCTGCGCGCGGTGGCGCTGATGAACCTGGGGACCGTCGAGGCCTGGACGCTCGGGATTCCAGACGCCGAACGCCATCTCCGGCAGGGCGCCGTCCTGGCCCGGGAGATCGGCCGGCCTTACCTCGAAGTCGGCTGTCTCGCCCAGCTCGGTTTCGCGTCGAAGATCCACCCGTTCGCCGCGGCCCAGCGGCGCTGCCGTGAGGCCATTGCGCTGGCCGAGCGGTACGGCTGGGGCGCGGAACCGGTGATCGCACCCGCTCTGGTGACGCTCGGCGGCACGATGGTGTGGCTGGGCGAGTTCGACGAGGGCGAGCGATGGCTGCGGCGCACCGCGCGGGCCTTGCAGACAGACACCGGGCCGGACATCATGCTGCTGCTGCACCAGACGACTGGGATACTGCACGCCTGCCGCGGCCGCCGCCTTGAGGCCCTCGAGGAGTTCAGCGCGGCCGAACAGCTGCGATGGCAGCTGGAGGGATCGCACGCGCTGGCCAGCCAGGTGACCGGCTGGTTGCTGGCCACCCAAGCCCGACTCGGGCGGCCGGGCGAAGCCCGCGCGGCGCTCGCGGCGGTCGATGACGAGCGGGCCGGCTCCGGTGAGATCCGTAATGCCTGCGCGGTGATCTGCCTCGCCGAAGGCGATCCAGCCGGAGCCCTGGGCGCGCTGCAGCATGTTCTCGACGGCACGGCCCCGGTCATCGGCTACGTCACGGTCGTGGAGGCTCACCTGCTCGCCGGGCTCGCCCATCGCGAGCTCGGTGACCAGCGCGCGGCGAACCAGGCCGCCGAACGCGCTCTGGCCCTGGCGGAGTCTGACCGGCTCGTCCTGCCGTTCGCGATGACCTTCTCCGCGGAGTTGCTCGAGGCCCTGCCGCGGCGCCAGACCGCGCACGCCGCCCTGCTCACCGACATCCTCGACATCCTGCACGGCTCATCGGCGGCGGCCGGAAATCAGCCGCCGCTGCTCGATGCCGAAGAGCTCAGCCCGGGCGAGCTCAGGGTGCTGCGATATCTCCCGAGCAACTTGTCCCGGCCGCAGATCGCCGGCGAGCTGTCCGTCTCGTTGAACACGGTCAGCACGCACCTGCGCAGCATCTACGCCAAGCTCCAGGTCCGGGACCGCTCCTCGGCGGTGCAGCGCGCCCGGGAGCTGCGGCTACTGGCGGGCAGCCGGGCGCGCTAGCCCGGCGATCACCAAGATCCGGTGACGACTTTTCACCTGCTCGTCGGCGACGGTTGAAACGGCTCGACCCGAACACCCTTGAGCGCCGTTGCGTTCACCTCCAGAACGGAGATCGTAATGTCTGAGCCCAGGAACGGCGGCGTGCTCGAGCGCGGCCTGCTGATCGGCGGGAAAAGTGTCCCCGCGAGTTCCGGCCAGCTCGCCGACGACGTCTCGCCGTGGGATGGCGAGATCTACGCACGGGTCGCCGCGGGCACGCCGATGGACATCACCCGGGCGGCCGACGCGGCCGAGGCCGCGTTCCCCAGCTGGTCCAGCCTAGGGGCGTTCGAGCGACGCGAGATCTTCCTGACGGCCGCCGACGTGATGGCCAAGCGCGGCGAAGAGGCGATCACCGCCTTGGCTCAGGAGACCGGAGCGTCCCGCGTGTTCTCGCAGTTCAACCTGGCGTTTTGCATCCAGGTGCTGCGCGAGGCCGCGGCGGCGATCACCCGGCCGGTGGGCGAGCTGCTGCCGACCTCGATCCCGGGTGCCTACTCGATGGCCCAGCGAGTCCCGTTCGGCGTGGTGGGGGCGATCTCACCGTGGAACGCGCCGCTGGTCCTCGGCATCCGGTCCATCGCCATCCCGCTGGCCGTGGGCAACACCGTCGTGATGAAGCCGAGCGAGGACGCTCCGATCACGTGCGGGCTGCTGCTGGCCGATGTGCTGACCGAAGCCGGGCTCCCGGCTGGGGTCCTCAACGTCGTCACCAACGACCTGGCCGATGCCGGCGACGTGGTCGCAGCCCTCGTCGCCGACCCGCGGGTGCGGGTGGTGAACTTCACCGGCTCGACCAACGTCGGGCGCATCATCGGGATCCAGGCCGCCCAGCATCTCAAGCCGGCGGTGCTCGAGCTCGGCGGGAAGAACCCGCTGATCATCCTGGCGGATGCCGACCCGGACCTGGCCGTTGACGCCGCCGTCTTCGGGGCGTTCATGAACTCCGGGCAGATCTGCATGTCCACCGACCGGATCATCATCCACCAGAGCCTGGTCTCCAGCTTCATCCCGAGGTACGTAGAGCGGGTCAAGGCGCTGCCCGTCGGCGACCCCGCCGATCCCGCCACGATCGTCGGGCCCGTCATCAACACGCGCGGTGCGCAGCGTGTCTCGAAGCTCGTCCAAGACGCAGCCGCCAAGGGGGCCACCCTGCTGACCGGCGACGGAGCGATCGAGGGGCCCAACGGAACGCTCATCAGGCCGGTCGTGCTCACCGATGTGACCACCGACATGGACATCTTCGCCGCCGAGATCTTCGGGCCGGCGGTGGTCATCCACCCCGTCGACTCGGCTGAGGCCGCCATCGACCTGGCCAACGACACCGAGTACGGGTTGACCGGCGGGGTCATCGCCCGAGACCTCAATGCCGCCTTGGATGTCGTCTCACGCGTCCGGTCAGGGATAATCCACATCAACGATCAGGGCATCGGCGATGAGCCCATGGCTCCCTTCGGCGGCGTGAAAAACTCTGGCTACGGNNAGTTCGGTGGCACGGCCGGGATCGAGTCGTTTACCGAGCAGCGTTGGATCACCCTCCAGCACAGCGGCCGCCCCGCCTACCCGTTCTAGGGAAACCCAGGTCTCTTGCCGGGTCAGGCGGACAGATTAAGGCAGGCCCTTTGACGGTGGCTCGGACGGCTCCCCGGCTGATCGACCGGA
>PMST01000617.1 GCA_003168295.1 Actinomycetota bacterium | reverse complement strand
CATCTTGGTTAACGGCGCTTGGCAGATAAGACGCACGGCGACCGGAAAGTCATCGTGCAGACGCGGATCACGAGCCGCCGGAGCGCGCGCACATCGGCAAGGCAAGGCGTCTCCCCGGTCTTGAGCCGGGGAGACGCGGGCTGGCCAGGTTGCCGAGGATATGCAGGCGGCCAGGATGTAGTCCGGGTGCCGGTCAAGGTTGGTGCGGGCCCGCTCGGTGAGCAGCGCCTCGAACTGCAGGTGGGTGAACCCGAGCGTGAGTGATTCGGCGGGCACCGCGGGGCGGCGGACGTGCTCGGCGGGTGAGTGTTGCATGAGGCCGTCGATGACGCAGGTCCGGTAGAACCCGGCTGTCACGCAGAACCGGCGGGAGACGGTGGAGGGCTTGAACCGGCGGATCTCTTGCATCCACCGGATGCAGAGCTCGAGGTGCGGCCGCTGGGCGGCCAGCGGGTCCAGGCCGCGTTCGGCGCACCAGGACAGGTAGCAGCGCAGATCGGATTCGGTGTGCGCGCGGGAGGAGCCCTTGAAGCGGGCCAGGTAGGCAGCTACCGCCAGTCGCAGCCGGTCGGTGAACGGCTCAGGAAGATCGCTGGCCGCTGAGGCCAGCTCGCTGAAGGTCATCATGCCCGACACTCCGCCGAGTCCCGATCACCGTGAAGCCAACGAACACGCACCTGGCGGCATGAGCGGTAAGTCAGTTGATCTTCAGACTGGCCGTGCCTACCGTGACAAATGGCTGGCCGACCTGGCGGTAAGGGCCAGCGACCGGTCGTCCCGCGAGGGTTCCAGAAGCGTCAGGAAGTAGACCCGGCCTGGCCGCCAGCCCACCCCTCTACGCGGCATGAGAGTGCACTCGGGAGAGCCTCATCTGGCTCTACTCACGTGCGTCGAGATCGGCGAGGGCGCCGCTGGGTAACGCAGCATAAGCCCAGTTGCCCTCTGCGGCGGCACATCACGGTACCTCGTTCTCGAACTGGAACTGGATACGCACTGAGCCGTCCAGCGGCACAATCAGGGTTGAGTCATGCGTAGACCATTGGGAAGGGACGAGGAACATCCGGTCCTGGCCCACGATAAGCAGCCGTAGCCCCCGGTACCTGTAATGGAACGTCTGACCTGCTGATGCTGGCAGCGTCTTTACGTAAACCGAGGGGTCATGCAGCCACAATTGTTCCTTGGTGTCGAGAATGACGCTTGGCAGGGCACCGAAGTGTATAGCTGCATACTCGGCTAGACCGCGGCCTGACCACTGCGCGATGGTGGCGGTTGCCCAGAATACGCTGGCCGCGATCATGACGTATACGAACACGCCCGCAGTCCTGCGTGCCAGCAGCGAATCGCCAGCTTGATCATCCACTAGCCGGGCAGACCCGTGCTCCCTCGTGATGGCTCGCGTCTGGTGTTCTTGCAAACTTTGCAAGAAGCGTAGGACATGCGACGTATACGCGATTATCGCAGCACCGATACCGATGAGGAGCGGCGTCACCAAGCCGTAGAGCGGCCAGTCACGCATGTACGGGTAGGCGAAAAGCATGATGAAGCCGACCGTAAGCGCAGCTAGTCCAAATATTCTCCATCTTTGCACCATGCGCTTGATGTGCCTAACACGCTGTGCCTGGCTGGCGCCAGGGTCGGCCACTTGAGCTGTATGGGTGAGAGCCGCAGTGATTCGCTTGTGCACTGCTGCATTCAGCGTCAGGAACCCTGCACTAGTGAGCGTAAGCACGAGCAAGGGTACCAGCAGCGTCTGCGGACTCCGCATGATGTACGCCTGAGTGCTGAGTCCGATCGTATCGACGTTGATGCCGAAGTAGGCGTACTCCGACGCCGACGAGACGTAGCCGAAGTAGAACAGCAGAGCGCCGAGCACGGTAATTGGCGCCGCGATCGTGCCTATCAGGCTGGCCCAGTGTTCAATCTGGCCACTAGCGGGTCTGTTATCAGACACGATACTCAAGCCTCGAAACTAGGGCGAACTCGGGGTGGTAGGTGGAGGTGATCCCGTGGTCGTCGTAGGCGACGAAGAGAGGCTCTCTGACGGTGACGAAGACGGGCTCGATGACTTATCAACTGTTGGCACGTCGAAGTGCACCGTGCCGATACCGGGACGCCCCATACCCACAGAATCACGTTGGCAGGCTGCGAAGTTGATATTCGGTGGACATTTGAGGTAGCCGATAAGCTCCAGATTTCCTGGCGTGTCATTGCCATTATCAAGATCGATAATTCCCTGCCTGTAGCCGACGCCAACATAGCAGAATGAATTCTTGTAGTTGGCGGCGCTGAACTGATAGCTGAGACACGAGGGGATGCCGCACGTCGCAGTAGTTGCCGGATCGAACTTGAATGGATACTGGACTACCACTGAAGTTATAGTGACTATATCTCCCTGGGGAATTGGATTTCCAAGCCATTTAGCCCTAGGGCACGCACGATCGGTACCATCGCTGCCGGTCGGTGCCGGCGCCAAGGATAGTGAAGGTGCGCCATTCGTAGGTGACTGCGGAGGCTCCAGGCCAGTCGTCTGCTCGGTCGGCGGACTGGTGGTGGACTCTGAAGTTGAGGAGCTGGACGACGAACCTGACGCAGAACTCGGCACGCTTGGATGTACTACGCAGGAGGCCAGCAGCAAGACGAGCACGGTCGTAGCTATACCGAACCGGATGGTCTGAGATGGTTTCATCGCGATCCCCTCCAGGCGGGCATCCAGACCGAGGGGGAGATGCTCGGCAGAGGCAAGCCGTCAACGCCTGGCACGATCGAATTGCAAGCGAATACCAGGGCGTGCGGTGTTACCGGGCTGCCGAGCCCGCGGCGGTCGCCATCCATCCGCTGCGTCATCGCGCGGCTCCCTAGTCGTAACCCTGGCGATCCAGTCGCCATATACCTCCTGGGGGAGCGCGTGACCTCTGCTGATACGTTTTTCCGGAGGAATTCGGCTCTTCGAACTTAACCGG
>PMST01000308.1 GCA_003168295.1 Actinomycetota bacterium | reverse complement strand
GCCGCCAGTTCGCGTGCGACATTTCCTGGTCCGAGATCCCCACGCCGTTGTCGGTGATGTCCAGCAACACGCCGCCGCTGCTCAGCGGCTGGCCCGAGACGTAGACCTGAGTGTCTTCCGGGGAGAACGTGGTCGCGTTCTCCACGATTTCCGCGGCCAGGTGCACCACGTCGTTGACGGCCTGGCCGACCACCACGATCCCGGGCTGCACGTTCAGGACGACCCGCTCGTACTGCTCGATCTCCGAGATCGCCGCGCGCAGCACGTCCACGAGCGCGACCGGCTGGCTCCACCGCCTGGTTACCTCGTGGCCGGCCAGGACCAGCAGGTTCTCAGAGTTGCGGCGCATGCGGGTGGCCAGGTGGTCCAGCCGGAACAAGCTGCTGAGCCGGCCCGAGTCCTGCTCGCTCTGCTCGAGCGAGTCGATCAGCGACAGCTGCCGCTCGATCAGGGACTGGCTGCGCCGGGACAGGTTGATGAACATGGCGTTGAGGTTGCCCCGCAGCATGGCCTCATCGGCCGCCAGCCGGACCGCCTCACGGTGAACCTGGTCGAAGGCCCGCGCGACTTCACCGATCTCGTCGGTCGAGGTGACGCCGATCGGCTCGATCTCGACACCCTCATCCGCGCCCTCGCTCTGGCTGAGCCGGCGCACCATCTCCGGCAGCCGGTGCCCGGCCACGTCGAGCGCGTCGCTGCGCAGCTTGCGCAGCGGGCGGATCAGCGAGCGGGCCACGATGGTGGAAACCAGCAGGACCAGGAGCAGCAGCACCAGCGTGACCACGCTGATGATCAGCAGGGTCTGGGTGGCCTGCGACCTGAGCGTGTTGGCCCGGGCGGTGACGGAGCTGGCGAGCTCGTCGGCGACCTTGCGGGTGTCGCCGATGGTCGTGCTCATGTCGGTGTACCAGTTGCGGGCGGACAGGCCTTCACGCGTGAGCGGCGCGCCGGGGCTGGCGATCGCGGCCGCTTCGGCGAGGGTTTCCTCGGAGGACGCCAGGTCCACGTTGGAGCCGCTCACCGTGTTGCTGAAGTTCTGCTGCTCGGCGGTGGTGGTCGAGTTGCTGAAGTCGGACTGGTCCGCCTGCTGTTGCCGGGAGGCCTGCTGCAGCGTGCTCAGGTTCTCGGGCGTTAGCGTCGCGGTCGGGGAAATGAGCGCCGCGTACAAGATGCCGCGCTGCTCAGACGTGTCGTTCTCGGCGCGCAGCAGCGCGCCCAGGGTGGTGACGTTGCCTTCAAGGGCGGCGTCGTTAGCACCGTTACCGACGACGGCGCTGAACGTGTTCGCGGGGTCGAGGATGTTTCCCGTGTAGACCTGGACGATCTTCGACGCGGGGGTCGGCGAGGTCAGCACCTCGGTGCGGATGGAGTCGAGGTCGCCGAGGGCGTCGGTCAGCTGGTTCAGGTCCTGCACGGTGGCCGGCTGGTACCCGGATCCCACGTTGACGCCGCTCGCCAGCGCATTGACATTGGCGGCCGCGACCGTGGTGGCGGCCTGCGCCGTGGCCAGCTTGCCACCTATTGCGCTGCCCTTGCCCGCCGTCCGGTTCGTCGGGTAGGCGGCCGCGTAGCCGGCCGACAGGTCGCGTTCGTCTTCCAGGGCCTGGCTGAGCGACACCACCGCAGAGTTGAGCTGGGCCAGGTGCTGCACGCGCCCGGACGCGTTCCAGTTGCTGACGTCGCCGTAGATCTGCAGCGAGCCGAGGGCCGCCGCGGTCAAGGTCGGGACCGCGATGATGGCCACCAGCCGCCAGCGGACGCGCCAGTTGGTCAGCGCGAACCGAGACCGGGACCGAGGTGAAGCAGGCCGTCTCGCCGGTGCCTGAGCGGGCCGGCCGACACTCGGCATGGCTGTGCCGGTACTCGGCGCGGCTGCGGGCGGGGCCTGGACCCCTTGGCCGCCTTGGACCCCTTGGGTCCCTTGACCCGCCGGGGCGCCGTAGCCCTCAGGGGCGGTTATGCTGCCGCCCTGAACGCCCCGTGCCGCCGCGGCCTGGCCGAGGGCGACCTGGGGACCCGTAGACCCCGCGTCCCATCTGCCGGCCGCACTCGACGCGCCCGGGTCACCCGTGGCGTTTCCTCCCGCTAGAAGCCCTGAACCTCCCCCGTTGGCTTGCCCTCCGTTGACGGATCCGGTGTCACTTGCTGATTCGCCGGGATTCGTCGCCGATCGTCTACGCACTACGTTTGCACCTCGCATCGGCCGACCTGACCTGTACGTATGTCGGGCAGCGACCATATAGGCCGGACAACATACGCACCCCTCTTTCCCTCCGCAACGATCGCCGCTGCTCGGGTCAACAGAGCGGCCTAGGCCACACTCTCGCGTCACAAAACGGGTAAGGACATATAATCATCTTCTGGGTGGCCGCCACGGGGCATTCGCAAGTAAACGAGCGAGATCTTCCTGTAGCAGAGTACCGTGCCATCCCCATCATGCCAGGGTCGAGTACACCTTAGCACCATATTGTGACTATAAGGTGACTCCCCGTATCTAATTGGCAGTCCGGGCGCTTCTCAGGCTACCCGTCGGACCGTCTGGGTTGGGTGTGATTGGCGGCCCGGCTGACGGCCAGGTATCGCGCCGTCATCGGCCCGGCACCTCGGCGGTAAAAGCGAAAGCCGCCGGAAAGCCTTCGCACGCAGCCGATCCCGCGTCGAACCGTGAACTTTGGCCGGCCCGGCCTGATCTCCCGTCATCTAATGAGCCCATAATGATATTAATTGCCCGTTATTGTTAGCTCATTAGGATTACCCGCAGGAGCATTCTCCTCGCCCGGCAGAACTACCGGCCGAGACCAAGTTCGCGGGCGATGAGCATGCGCTGGACCTCTGAGGTTCCCTCGCCGATCTCCAGGATCTTGGCATCGCGGTAGAAACGCCCGACGGGCGAGGAGTTCATGAAGCCGTAGCCACCGAAGACCTGGGTGGCGGCCCGGGCGTTGTCCATGGCCGCGTTCGAGGCGATCAGCTTGGCGATCGCCGATGCCTTCTTGATCGGCTCGCCCGCCACCAGGCGTGCCGCGGCGTCGTACCAGGCCAGCCGGGCCGCGTGCACCCGCGTCTCCATGTCGGCGATGGTGAACTGGATCGCCTGGTGCTGCTCCAGCCGGCGGCCAAACGCCTCACGCTGCCTGGCGTAGGCGACGCACTCGTCGACGCACCCCTGAGCCAGGCCGGTGGCCAGCGCGGCGATCGCCACCCGGCCCTCGTCCAGGATCCGCAGGAACTGGGCGTAGCCCCGGCCGCGTTCGCCGAGCATGTTCTGCTCGGGGACGCGGCACCCGGTGAAGGAGAGCTCACGTGTATCCGAGGCGCACCACCCCACCTTGGAATAGCCTGGGCCGACCGCAAATCCGGCCGTCCCGTTCGGAATAATGATCGAAGAAATCTCCTTGCCGCCACGATCGTCCCGGCCGGTGATGGCCAGGACGGTGACTAGTGACGTGATCGAGGTGCCGGAGTTGGTGATGAACGCCTTGCTCCCGTCGACCACCCACTCCCCCGCCTCGAGCCGGGCCGTGGTGCGCATGCCGCCGGGGATGTCGGACCCGCCGCCGGCTTCGGTGAGGCCGAAGGCGGCCAGCCGCTCCCCCGCGCACAGTTCGGGCAGCCAGCGCTCGCGCTGTTCGGGCGTGCCGAACCGGTAGATGGGCATCGCGCCAAGGGAGACCCCGGCCTCCAGGGTGATAGCGACGGAGGAATCTACCCGCGCCAGTTCCTCCAGGGCTAGGCCGAGGGCGAAATAGTCGCCGCCCATGCCGCCGCAGGATTCGTCGAAGGGCAGCCCGAACAGGCCGAGCTTGCCCATCTTGGCCACGATCTCGTAGGGGAACTCGCCGCGTTCGTAGTAGCCGCCGATGACCGGCGCGACGACCTCGCGCGCGAACTGTGCGACGGTGTCCCGCAGCTCGAACTGCTCCGGCGTGAGCTGATAATTGACCATGCCACCACCTTCGAACAGCCCGCTGCGAACTGCTGGCCCGCGGCGGTAGTCTAACGTGGGCCCGGATACCCAAGCATGAGAGCGAGAACATGGCCAGCCTGAGCTGTCCCGATTGCGGCGTCAAGGTCCAGCCGGAGGATCTGATCTGCTTCCGGTGCGGCGCGAACCTGCCGCACACCGCCGCGCCAGACGAAGACCTACTGACGCCGACCATCTCGCAGAGGTTCATCGCGGCCGGGTCCGAACCTGCGGCCTACTGCCCGAGTTGCGGGGCTCCGATCTCCGACGCGGCGGACGTGGTCTGCGCCACCTGCGGAGACCCGCTGCCGACCGGCCAGCGCCGGCGCATCTCGCCGGTGGTGATGCGGATTACCTTCCCCACCGGTAATGTCGACATTCCGGCGGGGACGTCGGTCCTGCTCGGCCGGGACCCGGCCGAGTCTTTGGTGGCCGCGGCCTTCGCCCGCTTCGACAACGTGTCGCGACGGCATGCCACCATCTTGGTGGACGACTTCGGGCACGCCTCGATCAAGGACGAGAACTCGACCAACGGCACCTTCGTCAACGACGACCGGGTGCTGCCCGGCACCGAGGTCCGGCTGGTCGACGGCGACCGGGTCCGGCTGGCCGCGGACGTGACCGGCGACGTGTCCCTGCCGCAGGGCGAGCCCGACCCCTCTGGCCTCAGCCGTAATGGCATGACCTGACCGCTCGGGCTGACCGGGACGCGCCGGACGTGAACGCGAGCCGTCAATGAAGCTGCCGGGGGTCTAACCGGAGGCAGCCTCCTGGTTGCGTATGATCGTGCCAGGGATCGTCACGAACCGGGGGCCCGGCCGTGCCACACTTCATGCTGTCCTGGCAGGACGCGATCATCATCGGCGGCTGCCTGGCGGTCGCGGCCGGGGTCATGAGGCGCCGGCGGGGTCGCTGGCCAGGCGTGGTCAGCGAAGCCGCGCTGCTGTTCGGGTTGTACGGGCTGTGGCAGTTCGCCGGGTCGTTCACGGTGATGAGCCAGGCCGGGGCGGTGTCTCGGGGCCGCTGGCTGTGGCACGCCGAGCGGATACTGCACCTGCCCGGCGAGACCAGCGTGCAGCGGATCTTCCTGCCCTACCCGGTGCTGATCCAGGCCTTCAACCTGTACTACGACACCCTGCACTTCGCCCTCCTTGGTGCCTGCCTCGTCTGGCTCTACCTACGGCACCGGGACGCCTACCCGGCCATCAGGAATACCGTGGCCCTGTTTACCGGGGCGAGCCTGCTCATCCAGTTGGTCCCGGTGGCGCCGCCCCGGCTGCTGCCTGGCACCGGGCTGGTCGACACCGCCGTGCGGTACGGCCAGTCCGTGTACTCCTGGCGCGGCGGCTTCAACGCGGATGAGTTCTCGGCCATGCCGTCGGTGCACGTCGGCTGGGCGTTTATCGTGGCCATCGCGGTGATCACGGCGTCGCGCCGCCGGTGGCGCTGGCTGGCCGCGGCCTACCCGATGCTCACCATGCTGGTGGTAGTAGTGACGGCCAATCACTTCTGGCTCGACGGAATCGTTTCGGGGCTACTGGTTGCCCTGGTGCTGGTGGTTCAGCGCCTGATCCGGACGGTGCGGCGCCGGGGCCCGGATCGCGAACTGGATGCCGGAGACCTGACCGACCCGGTGCGCGGGGAAATGCGCGTGCGAGCTGGCCCGTGACTACCGCTAAGGGATGATCCTTCGTCAGTTTTGGTCGTGGTAGCGGCCAAAACCGACGAAAGATCCCGGCCGCCGGTTCAGCGCTCGCTGTCCAGGGCGGCCACTTGGGATGCCTCGTACCGGTCTCCCGCGACCGCGTCGGCGGGCACGGCTGCCTCGATCGCGGCCAGGTCGTCGGTGCTCAGCGTCAGGTCCAGGGCTTTAAGGGCTTCAGCCAGACGATCCCGGCGTTTGGTTCCGATGAGCGGGATGATGTCGTCACCGCGCGCGGCCACCCACGCGATGGCCAGCTGCGCGGCGGTTACCCCGTGGTCGTCGGCTATCGCCTCGAGCGCCGTCAGCAGCTCCAGGTTCCTCGCGTGGTTCTCGCCGGAGAACCGGGGAAAGCGGGCGCGCGGGTCGCCTGGGGCCAGCCGGGCCGTGCCGCTGCTCAGCAGGCCGCGAGAGAGAATCCCGTAGGCGGTCACGCTGATGCCGAGTTCCCGCACGGTCGGCAGGATCCGTGCCTCGATACCGCGGCTCATCAGCGAGTACTCGATCTGCAGCGCGGCCACCGGGTGCACCGCGTGGGCCCGGCGGATGGTGTCCGCGCCCATTTCCGACAGGCCAAGGCAGCGGACGTATCCCGCCTTGATCATCTCCGCGACCGCCCCGGCCGTTTCCTCGATCGGTACCCGCGGGTCGAGCCGGGCGGGCTGGTACAGGTCCACGTAGTCGGTGCCGAGCCGGGTCAGCGTGTAGGCCAGTGAGTTCTTCACCGCGTTCGGGCTGGCGTCGTGGCCGATGAACGCGCCGGAAGGATCCCGCTGGCCGCCGAACTTCACCTGGATGAAGACGCTCTCCCTGGGGATTTCGCGCAGCGCATCGCGGAGCAGCAGCTCGTTGTGGCCCATGCCGTAGAAGTCGCCGGTGTCAAGCAGCGTGATGCCGGCGTCCACCGCGGCATGGATCGTCGCCAGGCTCTCCTGGTCATCAGCCTGGCCGTAGATGCCCGACATGCCCATCAGGCCGAGCCCGGCCCGGGACACAACCGGGCCGCCCCGGCCCAGTGTGGTCGTCTCGATCATGTCTGCACCTTACCCGCGGGCCGGCTCGGCGGACGGATAAGGTCAGGTGGTGTGACGTCGATCATTCTCGCGTCGGCCTCGCCGGCCAGGCTCGCGGTGCTGCGCGCGGCCGGGCTTGAGCCGAAGGTCATGGTCAGCGGCGTCGACGAGAGTGCCTTCGCGGCGGGCACGCCGGCCGAACTGGCGGGCCTGCTGGCCCAGGCCAAGGCCGCCGCGGTCGCCTCCGGCCTGGAGGACGGCCTGGTGATCGGCTGCGATTCCCTGCTCGACCTGGACGGGCGCGCGCTGGGCAAGCCCGCCTCGGCCGCGGAGGCCGCCGACCGCTGGCGCCAGATGGCCGGCCGGACCGGCACCCTGGTCACCGGNNCGGGTCAGGTTCGGTACGCCGTCGGAGCAGGAGATCGCGGCCTATGTCGCGTCCGGGGAGCCGCTCGCCGTGGCCGGGGCGTTCACCCTGGACGGACGCGGCGGCTGGTTCGTGGAGGGGATAGAAGGCGACCATGGCACCGTGCTCGGCATTTCCCTGCCTCTGCTGCGCCGCCTCCTGGCCGAGCTCGGCATCAGCGTGACCGACCTGTGGACCTGAGCCGGGGGTGGTGAGGGCTAGGGCGCATTACCCTGTAAGAAGGCGCACTGGCAGCAGGCGAATGGCCGAATCTACCCGGACGGATGCATGGAACCCGAACCCACCGTGCTGGACAGCCTCCGCAAGGCGGTTAACTCTATGCCCGAGGATGTGCCGCTCCGCCTACACCTGGCCACGCTGCTGCTGGGGGCAGGCCAGCGTGACGAGGCGGTCAGGCACCTGGGCGCCGTTTTGCAGCGCGATCCGGGCAATGCGCACGCGCTGAGCCTGCTGACCGACCCGGGCCTGCCACCGGAGCCGGGTGCTGCCGCAGGGCCGCCCCCGGCTGATCCGGTTGTCATCTCTCCCGAACGATCCGGGTCGATGCCCCCGCGACCCGCCACGGCCGCCGGGCAGGATGCTGGCGAGAAGGGCAAGCCGTCGCGGTACGACTGGTCTGCGGCCGAGGACGAGCTGCGCGACGTCCTGCCCGCGATGTTCATCGGGGAAGGCGACGAGGACTCGGCGTCCGCGGGCATCGACGAAGCGGACGCGTACGACGCCGAGCATACCGGCCTTAAGCTCGCCGACGTGGCCGGGATGACCGAGGTGAAGGCGCGCCTCGAGGCGGCGTTCCTGGCGCCGATGCGCAACCCCGAGCTGCGACGGCTGTACGGTAAGTCGCTCCGTGGCGGGCTGCTGCTCTACGGGCCGCCGGGGTGCGGCAAGACGTTCATCGCCCGGGCGGTGGCGGGCGAGCTCGGCGCCAGGTTCATCGCGGTGTCGTTCGCGGACATCATCGACATGTTCGTGGGGCAGAGCGAGCGGAACATCCACGAGCTGTTCGAGATCGCCCGGCGGAACGCGCCGTGCGTGCTGTTCCTCGACGAGGTGGACGCGATCGGGCAGAAGCGCTCGCAGCTGCGGCACACGCCCATGCGCAGCGCGGTTAACCAGCTGCTCCTGGAGCTTGACGACATCTCAGGCAACAACGAGGGCGTCTTCCTGCTGGCGGCGACCAACCACCCGTGGGACGTGGACAGCGCGCTGCGCAGGCCCGGCCGCTTCGACCGGACGCTGCTGGTGCTGCCGCCCGACGGCGCCGCCCGCGAAGGGGTGTTCCGCTACCACCTCAAGGACCGCCCGGTGGCCGGCATCGACCTGGGCAAGCTGGCCAAGCAGACCGACGGCTACTCGGGCGCCGACATCGCGCACATCTGCGAGACGGCGGCCGAGCGGGCCCTGATGGACTCGGTCCGCCGCGGCGAGCCTCGGATGATCGGCACACCGGACCTGGAGGCGGCGATCGCCGAGGTCAAGCCGTCGCTTGGCGCCTGGTTCGACACCGCCCGCAACGTGGCGCTGTTCGCCAACGAGGGCGGAACCTACGACGACCTGGCCGCCTACCTGCGCAAGCGCCGCCTGATTTGAGCACCCGCCGGTGATCGAGCTGCGGCAGGAGCTGGCGCGTGCCTCGGCGATGCTCGACGTCAAACGCTTCAATGAGGCCTCCGAGCTGCTCGCCCGCGTCGTGTCGGCGGAACCGGAGAGCAGCCGGGCCTGGTGCCTGATGGCCCGGGCGCACCTGGGCGCGGACCGCTACGCCGACGCTACCGTCGCCGCCAACCGCGCGGTGGCCCTGGACCCCGGCGACGAGTGGCCGCACCGGCTGGCCAGCAACGCCCTGGTCCACCTGGGCAACTTCCCGGGTGCGCTGCGGGCGGCCTACGAGGCGCGCACGCTGGCCCCCAGCTACTGGCAGACGCACGTCTGCGTCGCCCAGGCCGCGCTGGCGGCCCAGCGGCTCGACCTGGCCACCGAGGCGGCGGCGCGGGCCCGCGGCCTGGCCCCGAACGAGCCGGATGTCCACTTCCTGTCCGGCAAGGTGAGCCTGGCCCGGGGTGATCTGACCGGGGCGCGTGAGCACCAGGAACGAGCGCTCGCGCTCGATCCCGCGCACAGCGGAGCGATGAACGAGCTGGGCCGGATCAGGCTCAGGCGGCATGACTCGGCGGGCGCGATCAGGCACTTCATCAGCGCGGCCCGCGCCACGCCGGACGAGCGCATCTACAGCAGGAACATCGACGTCGTGTTGTTGCGCACGGTGTCACGGACGATTTACGTGTTCACGCTGATCGCCCTGGTCCTGATCTGGATCCCGGCGGTCACGCACCTGGACCGGCTGCCCTTCGTAGTCGGCCTGGGGGCGCTGGCCGTGGTCACCGCCGGCTGCTTCGCCTGGATGGTGCTGCGGCTGCCGCGTGAGGCACGGCTGATGGTCCGCAGGACGCTGCGCACACCACGCGTCGCGGCGGCATTCGCCATGGCCGTGGGCGGGGTGGCCGTCGCGTTCGGCATCGTGGCCTTCACCCCGGCCACTGACCTGGCGCAGGTTCTGCCGGTCGCGGTCGTCGTCACCGTGGTCGCGCGGCTCGCCGCCTTCGCCGCCCTCCGCGGGGCCGCGAAAAAGCCCTAATTCGCGGTCGTGCCAGCGGAGCGCCCGGACGGATGGCAGGGCCAGGACGACCGCGCTGCTCAGCAGCCCGTAGGCGGCTCCGACCCCGAAGACGGTCTGGGCCCCGAGGAGGCTGGCCAGCGGCCCGTCGATGGCATACCCGATCACCCCGACGCCGTAGGCGGGGAACAGCGTGAGCGAGCTAATCCGGGCCAGCATCTCCGGGGGCACCTGCCGCTGCAGGGTCGTACCGAAGAAGGTGCTGGAAAGTGAGGCACCGGCTCCGCAGGCGAACGCGGCCGCGCCGACCCAGGGGGCGGTCGCGTGCAGCGCCATCGGGATGTCCGGCAGCGCGTAGCAGAACGTGCCGATGGTCGCGATCACCATGGGTCGGCGAGGCCGGCGGCCCAGCCAGAGCAGGCTGGCCACGATCGCGCCCGCCCCCTGCACCGCCATGATCGCGCCCCAGACCGCGGCGCCGCCCAGGTAAGAGCGGCCCTCGACCGGCCCGAGCAGCATCCAGGGTGCCCAGGTGATCAGGTTGAAGAACGCGAACTGGACGGTGACCACCCACAACCAGTTCCGCGACCGGAAGCCGGACCAGCCCTCGGCCATGTCCGAGAACAGGATCCGGCGCCCCCGGCCGCCCGGTTCCGCCTTCTCGGTCCTGGGCAACTGGAGCAGGCTGAGGGCAAGCACGCTGGCCAGGTAGGACGCGGCGTCGGCGGCCACCACCACGACGGGACCGGCGAAGGCGACCAGCACCCCGCTCAGCGCCGGGCCGGCGATCCTGGCCACCGAGTGGCCAGCCCGTACAGCGCGTTCGCGTTGCCCAGCTGATGCCAGGGGGCGATCTCCACCGTCAGCGCGCTGAGGGCTCAATCAGGCGGGTTCATCCTGAAGAAACTCCGGCACGTCGCGCCCAGCCCGGCGGGCCGAGAAAATTTCTTTGATGCTCAGGCTTATTGAGCGCATCTGGCTCAATCTGGCTAACCTCGCCGCGATCACGCCGGTCAGCCTCGGGCGAGGTGGCGTGATGACCCCGCACGGGCTCCGGCGGCCAGAGATTCTGCTTCACTTATCGGCATGCATCCGAACGACCGGTCACGACTGACGTTTATGGTCCGTTATGCCGCGCGCCACCCCGAGCGCATCGTGCCGCACGCCCGCCGCCTGGCCCGCGACACGGCGCTCCGGCTGAAGAGCCGCGACCACGTGAGCTACTACCGCGCGGTGATGAAATCGGACGCGGCCCGCAGCGACGAGGGGGCGGTGGGCAGCCACACCCACGACTCCTGGCTCAAGATCGGCCAGATGCAGTTCGATTACCTCGTCTCGCACGGTTTGGCGCCGGGCATGCGGATGCTCGAGATCGGCTGCGGAAACCTGCGGGCCGGCCGCCTGTTCATCGATTATCTGGAACCAGGCGGCTACTACGGCATCGACATCTCCCCGGACATCCTGCTCGCCGCGCAGCGCACGCTGGCCGACATCGGCCTGCCGGAGAAACTGCCGCACCTGACCTTGGTCCAGGACCTGAAGCTGGCGTTCCTCCCGGCGGGGCACTTCGACGTGGTGCACGCGCACAGCGTCTTCTCGCACTCCCCGGTGGAGGTCATCGGGGAGTGCCTGGCGCACATCGGACGGGTCATGCAGCCGGACGGCTTCTTCGACTTCACCTTCGACCGCACCGACGGCGCCGAGCACCAGGTGCTGCGCGAGGACTTCTACTACCGGACCGAGACCCTGGTGGCGCTGGCCGACCGGTACGGCCTGAACGCACAGTTCATGACGGATTGGGAAAAACTTCCGCACCAGCAATCCAAGCTGCGCATCACCCGCCCCGCCGGGTTACGATACATCTCGTTTGATGTCTCGTGCCGGAAGGGGATGCCATGGAGGCGATCGACGAGGGCGCAGCGGGTTCCGGGAGCCTGGACAGAGCCGACGACCGCGCGGCGCCCGCCGCCCGGGCCTCTGACCGGGAGAGGGACGCGATAGTGCAGCGGGTGCAAGAGGCGTTCGCCGACGGCCGCCTGGACGACACCGAGTTTGACGAGCGGATGCGGGCCGCCCTGACCGCTCGGACGCACGCGGATCTGGATGTCCTGACGGCCGATCTGCCCGCGGCGACCGCTGGGACCGGGCCCGCGCCGGTGGCCGGCGGGCGCGGCCCGGGCCGTTTCGCGATCGCGCTGAAGAGCTCGGTCCGGCGGGCCGGGCGCTGGCGGGTGCCCGAACGGTACACGACCGTGGTCTACAAGGGCGATGGCTGGCTGGACCTGCGGGCGGCCGAGCTGAGCGGTCCGGTCACCACGTTCGTCACGGTGGCCTACAAGTCCCGGGTGACGATCCTGGTGCCGCCGGGAGTGCGGGTCGAGATGACCGGCTTTGGCGTCACCCAGGGCCTGGCGGACGACGAGGATCCGGGTTACCGGCTGCCCGTCGACGCCCCGGTGATACACGTCCGCGGGCTCGCGTACAAGGGCACCATCGAGATCATTACCCGTCCCGGCGAGCGTCCGGCCCTGCGCCGTTAGCCGCCGCGCCCGCCCCGATCAGCCGCCAGCTGAGCCGGACGGCGGGATGGAACACGGCGAGCTGCCCGGCGAGATCCTGCCCGGCGGCTAGCAGCCCGCCATCGCCGAGAGCGGCGAGGCCGTCCAGGATGAAGACAGCGCGGACCGTGGCGCCGGTGATCCGGGTGCGGACGCACTGCCGCCAGTTCCAGCAGCGGCAGGTCACGCCGGCGTCGTCGCGCCACACCACCTCGCCGGGTTCGGGGTGCTCGGTGACGGGCTGTCCGTCCCGGATGGTGTCGAAGGGCTCGTCGCCGGCCGCGCGTACCAGCCGGGCCGGGCCGCGGTACTCGCCGAGGTCCTCTCCCCCGACCGGTAGCAGGTGCTTCACGGATATCGCGTTGTAGATGTCGGTGAGCCGGTCTATGCGGGGCAGCCCGGCCTCGACCCGGCGCAGCAGGGCCTCCACGCTGGGCCTGGTCCGCTTCGGCTTGGCTCCGAAGGCCTGGTAGGCGGCGCGCCAGGCGTCGACCGGCTCGAGTTCCGCGGCGGGCCGGCCCGCGAGCGCGGCGCGCGCGCCGGCTTCGGCGTCGGCCAGCAGCGCGTCGGTGGCCTGGTCGGACGGTCCCGGGGACAGGTCCTCGGCGACGATGATCAACGCGGTGTAGTCCGGGCGCAGTTCCAGCACCGGACCGTCGACCGCCGCCTGGTCGAGCCAGCGCTCGGCATCGGGGCCAGCGGCCCGCTCCATGTTCAGCAGCATCGTGCCGCAATATAGTGCACCGAGGCTGATTCGGTAGGCGGGCGGCCCGCTGGGAAATGGGTCGGTGGGCCACCGGACATGCTCTTGCGGGTACGGGGGGCCACCGACCCATATGGATTACGGCTGGCGTGGCAAGATGGGCGCCGTGACGTGGAAAGCGCCAGATGTTGAGCGGCCGGGGGGACCGTCGGCCGGACCCGAGCGGCCGATGCTGCAGGCGTTCCTGGACTGGCACCGGGCGACGCTGCTGTACAAGTGCGCCGGGCTGACCGGCGCGCAGCTCGCCGAGCACCCCGTGCCGCCCTCGGGCCTGTCCCTGCTCGGGCTGATCCGGCACATGACCAAGGTCGAACGCACCTGGTTTCGCCAGCGGTTCGCGGGTGAGCCGGTCGACCCTCCGTTCGGCGAGGACAAGGCGGCCGACTTCGAGCGCCTCGACCCGGGCCGGGCGGCCGCCGACTACGCCCGGCTAACCGAGGAATTCAAGCATGCCGACGCGGCCGTGGCTAACGCCTCCCTGGACGACACGTTCACCCATGACGGCGAGGTCATGTCGCTGCGCCTGATCTACCTGCACATGATCGAGGAGTACGCCCGGCACGTGGGCCACGCCGACCTGCTTCGCGAGCAGATCGACGGCGCCACCGGCGAATGACCTCCCGGTTACCAGGCGGCAAAGTTGACGTACTGGCCGGCCGGGACCGCGGGCAGCGGCGTGAACCGGCCCGGGTCGGAGCCGCCGACGTCAAGCCAGCCGAACTGGGTGCCCTGGACCAGGGCGTACCGTCCCTGCGAGCTCAGCGACAGCACACCGAGGCTGTCCTCCACGGTGATGACGTTCATCTGGTCGTACCGTTCCGTCTGGGTGCGGAGCAGCCGGACCAGCCTGCCGGTGCTGGCCTGGAGCTCGGCGAACTGCACGACGACGGTGTGGGTACTGGCCCGCGGAGTCAGATCACGCCAGGTGACCACGATGACATCGCGCCCGTCGGGCGTGATCTGCGCGCTCACGATGGAACCG
>PMST01000606.1 GCA_003168295.1 Actinomycetota bacterium | reverse complement strand
AGCGGATCATCGCCACAGCCGGAGCATAGTTGCCGGCTTCCTCGTCGACGAACAGCTCGACCCGCAGCGCGCTCATCACCAGATCGCTTCCGCAGTTCAGCAAAGGTGTATCGGTAGTCAGAGGCCATCCCTAGTGCTACGGACAGGACGGCCAGCCGCCATTATCTGCCGGTCGGCGTTATTCGCTATAGCCGGCGGATCCGGCGCCAGAGCCGGGCGCTGCCGCCATTGGCGAGCAGCGTGGCGGCTGCGAGCTCGGCGAGCAAGCCGACGGCAACCAGCACCCCCGCGATCAGGGAGACCATTGAGCTCGCCGGGGAGGATTGCGGTCCCCGATCGCGGCGCCGCAGCTAAGCGGCGATGAGCCTGCGGGGAATCAGCGGGCGTCTCGCGCGTACGGTCCGGCGGACTAGGGGCACGCCTGCCGCGTTGACGGCAAGCTCAAAGTCTCCGCTCCGCTTGCCGGCCGGCGGATCGAACCGCCCGGAAAAACTGAACCGGTCGTCCTTCACCGGCAGCTCAAACTCCCACGCCTTCGACCAGTCCGAGCCGCGGTGCCTGATCGAGACTGACACATCTATACCCGTGCTGCCGCGATTCTCCAGCCCCAGGCAGACCTGGCCGGCCGGCCAGATTGTCACGGCTGGTTCCGTGACGGCATGGACGCATGGCCTGATGAAGAGCGTGCATCGGCCCACGGCGTTGCGGTGCGTCCCGGCTGCTCCCCACGATAGACGGAGCGGGTAAGCGCCATACTGAGCCCGCCCGATATCACCGGGGGTGATCTCGAGGATGTAGCGCGGGCCGTAACTGTCACCAGCTGACCCGCGGAGGCGGACCCACTCCGGGTTGAAATCCGGGTTATCCGAGATGATATTGAAGTCACGAATGGATGGAACCCCGTAGGCAGTACGTGCGGCAAACGGAAAACATGCCGTCTCGCCCGGATCAACCTGGCACTCGGTTACGGCCAGAATGATGTCCGACACCGCCCCGCGTGGCGCAGGCCTGTTGCCGGGGCTGGCCGCGCTTGAGGCCGCTTGCGGAACTGATCCGGTCATCTCAACCACCCGACCTGCGCTACCTGCCACGATGCGCCCCATGACCCTGACGTTGCGGGGGAGAATCTTTCTCCCCTGCTGTACAGAGGCCGATGCAGACGTTTAGATACAGTCCGCTATGCGGTTACCTGGGTGCGCTCGCCTAGAGTCTGGGTGTGGCACATGATGATCCAAAGGTCTACGCGCTCAACCTGTTCGATGTCGCCGACCGTGAGGAATACCTGGCCTACTCACGCCGGTCGGCCCGCGAGGTGGCCCGGCACGGAGGACGCGTGGTGGCCCTGGGCCGGTTCGCCGAAAGCGTGACCGGCGACATCACCCCCCGGCAGGTGCTCATCCTCGTCGAGTGGGAGTCCAGGGCAGCCTTCGACAGTTACCGACAGGACCCGGCGCTGGCCGACCTGCACCCGCACCGGGAACGCGGCTCCTCGGCGTACGTGTGGCACCTGTTCGACCGGCTCGACGACCTGCGGCCGCTCCTCGTTTTGTCAGACTAGGAAGCCGCCGCGATCACCTCGCCACCATCGGCGTCTCCATGACGCCGAGCCCGCTGATCTCCATCCGGACCACATCACCGCCGAACAACATCGGGTGCCGGGCGGCACCGTGACGCTCAAGCTGGATCTTCTTTCGCCGCCTCCAGCTGCGTCAGGTCGCGCTGCGCGTAGCGGTTGTGCCAGTGCCGTTCTCGAGCACGTCGATCTGTCGTTTGAAGTCGGTCGTCGCCACCGATGCGAGATAGTCGCGAAAGCGCGTGGCACGATCGGCGCGCACGGCGAGAGCTTCCGGGACAGGCGGAGTCAGGTCGTGATCGAGGCCGGGCCACGGGAAGTCGATGGAGCCGGTGTTCGGCAACCCGATCGGGTGGAAGCGTTCTCCGAGGATTGGCGCCGTGAACCACTTGTCCATCGCGAAGACGAGATGCCGCAGCGTCTGAACGAAGGACCACTCGTCGTTGACCGACTCGTGCAGCGTGCCTTCGGGGAGAGCTTGCGCCCGGGTGATCGTCTTCGCCCACTCGTCTTCGAGCGCTGCCCACGTTGCACGCATGCCCTCCGGGTTCGATGGACGGAGCATCGCCCGCAACGGGAACCACGGGTCGCGCTCGTTCACGTATGCCGTGACGTCGACGCCATTGATAACAACCTTGTCGACCAGCGCGTCGATGTCGACGTTGACGAGCCAGGCATGGCTGATCTTCGCGTCGGTGAGGTTGACGTCGCGGAAGCGGGCGCCGCTGAGATCGGCGCCCCAGAACACGGCTCCCGCAAGATCCCCCTCGAACTCTTCCGGCATGCCGCCTCCAACGCGTCGCTGCCCCTCAACCCTGGGCAGGTGTCAGAGCTGGATCGTTGCCTCGATGGTAAGGCGGCGGGCACCTCGGCTGTTTGCAGACTTGCGGCCTGCCGCTACAGCGCACCGCGCGAGCGCTCTGCCAGCCCGGACCCGGGGTTACCATCGGCCCTTGCGCAGGGTCCGGCCGACCCGGCAGGTAAAGGACTGGCCTGCGGCTTGCGGGTGTGTAATGGCCGGTATGGCTGATCGCGTGAAGGCGGAACTCGGGGCGGTCCAGGAGACGCTGTTCATCCCGCTGGCGGCCCGGGCGCGGGAGACGCGCCGGAGGCGGCCGGTGCTCCGGGACCCGAAGGCGGCCCAGATCCTGGCGTCGGTTGACTTCGACACGCAGAAGTACGGCCGCGGCTGGGGCGGCCGCGTTACCGTCCTGCGCACCGTGATTTTCGATGGCTGGGTCAGCGACTTCCTCACCGCCCATCCGGGCGCGACCGTGGTGGAGCTCGGGACCGGGCTCAACACCAGGTTCGAGCGAGTCGGGACCGATCAGGCCCACTGGATCGACCTGGACCTGCCGGACACGATCGAGCTGCGCCGCAGGTTCTTCGCCGATTCCGACCCGAACGGCCGCCGCCGCATGGTGGCTGCCTCGATGCTGGACCAGGACTGGATCCCTGCTGTCCAGGAAAGCCCAGGGCCGTATTTCTTCGTGGCCGACGGCGTGCTTGCCTACCTGGATCAGGCTCCGCAGGTCATCGCCCGCATCGCCGGGACGTTCCCCGGGGCGCTGATCGCCTTCGACACCTACCGCCAGCGGACGCTCGAGCAGCAGCACAAGCTCGCGGCCAGGAAGAACATGGACGCCCTCTGGGCCTGGTCCTGCGATGATCCGCGCACGCTGGAACCCCTAGGCCTGGAGGTTGTGCAGCAGGCTGCCGTCACGCGGCCGCCCCCCGGACTGCGCTCCCGGCTGCCGCGCCGGTACCGGTACGCGCTCCCGCTGGCCCGTCGGATCGCGGGTGACCTGGCCACCGTCACGCTCTTCCGGGCCAGCCGACGCTAACGACGGGTTCAGGCCCGGACGGCGTAGACCGTGGTGTTATCGCAGACGCAGACGGTGTTGCCGGCCACAACGGGCCCGACTGTGAAACGGATCGGGCACTGCCATACCGGGGTGCCGTCGCTGGCGTTCAGCGCGATCAGGTCGCCGGCCGGGCTGGCGGTGTAGATCCTGCCGTGGGCGGCCGCGGGCGTGACCGATGTTCCCGGATAGCTCCACACTGTCCGCCCGTTGCCGGGGTCCACGGCGTGCAGCGCCTGGGGGGTCTGCCCGTTTCCAGCGTTTATGGCGAAGGCCATGCCTGCGGTCATGACCGGCGGACCGTACCCGGCGCTAAATGCTGACCGGTACAGCAGCTTGCCGTCACTGGCCCGGTAGGTGGACAGCTGGGATGGAAACGGCCCGCCGTTTCCCTGAACCTGCACGTCGGGGCCGATACCGGCCACGGCGCAGACGGTCTTCCCGTCGCAGGCCAGCCATCCGCCCGAGCCTGGCGACTCCCACAGTTTGGTGCCGTCGCTGGGCCGGATAGCCCGCATGACGCTAGTTTTATTGTCCGCGGCGACCCCGGACACATAGAGGACGCCGTCGGCCAGCAGCGGGGTGTCCATCGCGCCGGCATCGGCGGCAAAGGACCACAGCTGGGTTCCATGGCGGCTGCTCAGCGCGAACAGCGTTTCCTGGACGGCGTAGACGGCATCCGGCCCGGCCGCCAGGTTCACGGTCAGCGGGGAAGAATCGCTCCACAACTTGGCGCCGTCACCAGCCCGCAGGCAGGTCAGGTAATTGGCGGCAAAATAGACGACGTACCCTTCACCTGCAGCCATGCCAGGCGGATCGGAAAGGACCGTGCCGCGACCTCCCATCGGGACCGTGTACGTCCACCTGTGGCTGCCGTCGCGGGCGGTCAGCGCCTGCAGCACACCACTCTCGTCCGGCGTCCAGTCGACCCCCTGGTCCCCGGCCACGTAGACCACCCCGCCTGCGGCGGTCATCACCTCGGGCCGGGGAACCGGTACCTTGGTCTGCCAGATTGGCGCCCGCCGGGCCGGTGGTTCCGGCGCGGCCGTGGCCGGCGGCCGAGTCGCAGCCGGGCGCCGGGCCGGCGCTTCCCCCATGGCCGTCGTCCGCGGCTGGGCCGGATCCGGGCGGCTGGCCCCGCACCCGACCGCGCCCAGCCCTGCCGCGGACAACAGGCCAGCCCCGGCTATCAGCAGCCGGCGGCGGGGCACGCCGAGGGTCATCGCATCTCGGCTGGGCCCGTCTCGCCGTGGCTGCTCTTCACACCCGCCGGACCTCGCCATCACCCTCCGTCCCGCCTGCCATCGCACCCCTGCGCATAGCGACAATGGTCATAGCGCCCTGATCCACTGACCTTAAGAAGATGCCCGCCGCGCCAGGCCCCGGGAGCCGAACGTATTCGCGATCTTGATGGGCGAAACGACATGCGCGGCACACCCGAACGTGGACCTTCCGAAGATACGGCAAAAGGCATAAACCCGAGCCCGGATTGCGAAGAAGGGCGCCTGAGCACAGGTGCCACTGCCCGTTCCGCAGATAAAGATCTTTATTTCGGAACGGATCGTGGTTTCACGAACCCGCAAATGACATTCCGGTGCCCGTGGCCGGCGTCCTCGCCGCCCAGCATCCAGCTGCGATCGGAGGTCAGTTCCCGCCCGCTGGCTGCCAGGCGGGATCGCGGCCGGTCAAGCCGATGAGCCGGTCGAGCGGCGGAGCGGACTCTGGCACGGCTACCGGCGGGCCGAACAGCCCCGGGCTCCCGTCCGGGTTCTGGGCGACCGAGCCCTGCGCGAACGCGTAGGCCGCCTGGACCAGTTCGGTTTCGCAGGCGTAGTCGTGCCCGGTCGCGGCGGCGATGTCCCAGCCGTGCACGACGACCTCGTTGATCGCCACGCATCCGGCCACCTCCCCGGGCAGGTCCACGCCCCCGGCCCGGGTCAGGCCTGTCCAGGCCGTCTCGTCCTGCCAGGCGCTGGCCAGCTGAGCGAGGCGGCCGGAGATGCGTGCCCGCCAGTCCGGTCCCAGCCGAGACCCGTCAGCCGACGGCCCCTGACGGCCGGCCGCCAGGTCCTTGGCCGCGGCCGCCGTGAAGGCCAGGTCGCAGGCGTCAGGTCCAGCATCTCGATCTCCTCCAAACCGTCGTCACGGGCACACGTCACGTACGACGTGCCGGCACCGGAGAATTCATCGGTGCCGCCCTAACCGCACACCCCGGGAGCGCTGTAGAAGCCGGGGCCAGCCAGGCCAGGACCGGTGATCATGGGGCGGTTCGCCCCGCCGCCCGAGGGGTAGGCGGTGTCGAACCACTGGGTGAAGAACTGGCTCAGCCGCTGCTGGCAGGCGCTGCTGCGCACCGGCAGCCACCGGCCGAAGACTGCTTCGAGCTGCGCCTCGCTGATGCTGGCCCCGCCATAGCTGCGCTGGAGCTGCCGCAGCGCCGCGTCGAACCGGGCCGGGCCGAGGATCTGGCGCAGCGCAATGTAGGCGGCACCAGGCCGGTCATAGGTGTTTGACGTGTCGAACAGGCTGTACGGGATCGGGTTGGAGGGCGCGGTCGTCCAGAAACCGTCGCCGCTGCCGTAGATCTGGTTGAACTGCTTCACCAGGCTGGCCTGGAACGCGGCCTGGCCCTTAGCCGTGGACGGTCCCCCAGCAGCGTTCTCGGCCAGCCGCGCGTGATAGAAGAACTCGGCCAGGGTGGCCAGGCCTTCCTTGTAGAAGGTCATCCGGTAGCCGCCCTCGGAAACGTTGTCCCCCCACCACTGGTGCATGTTCTCGTGATACAGGGTGTCGGTGTCGATCTCCCCGCCGGAGAAGGCGATCATGCCCTCCATCTCCTCGTCGAAGCTGGCGTCCGGGGTGCCGATGATGATCCCGTCGGAAGCGAACGGGAAGGACCCGTTGAACTGGCTCTCGAACGCGGTGATGTCCGGCTGCATGTCCATGATGGCCAGGTTCTTCTTCCGCTGCGCCGCGCTGATCGAAAGGTCCTGCGCCTGGTAGAACCGGATGCCGTTGACCACCCGCGAGGTCAGGCTGTAATTGCCGACGCTGTCCTCGACCAGGTAGCTGGCTATCGGCATGCCGGCGTGCCAGTTCCAGGTGACCGAACCGCCAGGGAATTCCTTGCTGGCGGCGTGGCGCTGCACCGAGACCAGTTCGCCGTTGGCGACCACGGTGCGGCCCGCGGTGACCGTGTCGGAGAAGTCGTAGCTGGGCTTGGCCGTCGGGTAGTCGTTGAGCGGCATCCAGTCCTGCGAGCCGACCGGCTCGGTGGTCACGAAGCCGCCGTCGGAGGCGCGGAACCAGCCCTCGGTGGTGCCGTCCCCGTCGTTGTGCACGCCGGGCCGGCCGGTGTAGTTCACCGTGACGGTGAACGCGGCGCCGTCCCTGATCGGCGCCGCCGGCGTGATAACGAGCTTGTTGGCCGGGCACGAGGTGCCGTCCATCGAGTCCGCCGTCACGCCGGTGCTCGTTAGCTCCGGCGTGCAGGCCGGCGGCAGCGGGTTGTCCTCCGGCCCGCCGACCGGATTGGACTCTGACGCCGCGTGGGCGTCGGGGTTCGGGTCGTTCGGCCCGTTCGGATCGCCTGGGTAGGTCGGCTGAACGAAGCTGAACCGCGCCGGGTGCCCGTTCACGCTGACCGAGCTGACCGTCATGTCCGGGCCCGCGCTGGTGTTGCCGGACATCCGCTCGAAGTCAAGGCTGAAGCTGGTGAGGCACTGCGTGGCGCGGTCGGTGAGCACTACCCGGTTGCCGGGCAGGAACCTGTTCGTGGTCGCGTTGTAGACCAGGTGCACCAGCGTGTGCACGCTGTCATAGCCGCCGTTGCCGGTCTCCGGGTACAGGACCGAGCCCGGCGGCGACAGGGTATGGGCCCCCGCCGAGCAGCCCAGGTTGCCCGCCGGTGCGGCGCTGGCCGAGGAAGCCAGCCCGAGCCACGGCAGGGTCAGCCCCGCGCATGCCGCGACAATGATCGTCATCCGACGCCGCGTCATATCAGATCTCCTCACAATCCCACCCGAACCAACTGCGCTGTATCGACCCAACCACAGAAACGAACGAAACGACATAGCAGCAGCGGTCCGCCGTCTCCGGGATAGCGGAACGCAGACGGCCGGCTGGCTGCGACTGGACCGGCGCTGGCCTGACGCCGCACAATGCTGCCAGGCCCGGTCGTGGTCTGGGCCGGGCCGGGCGTCGTCTGTCTGGGGGTGGCGGTGAACTCACCGGGAGTGTTCGCGGACCTGGCTGCCCAGCGCGCGTGCTGGCATCCCGTCGCGTTCGGCAGTGAAGTGGCTGATCGCCCGGTGCACGCCGACCTGCTCGGTGAGCCGCTGGTGGTCTGGCGGGGGGCCGGGGGAGCGCCGCGGGTGATGTCCGATCTGTGCGTGCACCGCGGCACCGCGCTGTCGCTGGGCTGGATTCAGGGCGACGAATTGGTGTGCGCTTACCACGGCTGGCGGTACGGCGCTGACGGCCGGTGCGTGGCGATCCCGCAAAAGGAGGATCCGGCGGTGGTCCCGGCCAAGGCCCGGGTCCGGGCCTTCCGCGCGCAGGAACGGTACGGGCTGATCTGGGTCGCCCTAGAGGAACCCCGGTGGCCGCTGCCTGAGGTCCCGGAACTGGAAACCGGCGAGTGGGCGCTAGTCTCAGCCGGACCGTACCGCTGGCGCTGCGACGCGGGCCGCCAGGTGGAGAATTTCACCGACTTCGGGCACTTCCCCTGGGTTCATCCGGGGCTGCTCGGCGACCCGCAGCGGCCGGTGGTTCCCCGCCACCGGGTGCACGCCGTCGGCCACGTGCTGCGGTATGAGATCGTGCGCCCTGAGGCACCCAACCCCGAAGAGTTCCCGGTGTTCGCCAACGAGCAGGCCGGGCCGCCGGAACGGCGCAGTCGCTACGAACTGCACCTGCCCTACACGATCGTGCTGCGGCTGGGCTGGGGCGGGCAACGTGGCATGGTGTATTTCTTCGCCTCACAGCCAGTTGCGGCCGACCGCTGCGCGGGCTATGTGGTCATCGGCCGCAACTACAACACCGATCAGCCGGACCAGGTGATCCGTGAATTCGAAGACACCATCTTCGGTCAGGACCAGGTCGTCGTCGAATCACAACGACCCGAGCGCGTGCCATTCGACCTGGCCGCCGAGCTCCACCTGCGCTTCGACGCAGTAGCCGTCGCCTACCGCCAGGCCATGCGTGGCCTCGGCCTGGCCGCCAGTGCTCCGATCGGAATCTCCGCCGATCGTTGATGCCCATTCGGTTGCTGTGGCGTCCATGTACGGCCGCGCGGTTGTCGTGACGGCCGATCCAGATGACATCCTTCGGCTGGCCTCGGCGATGCCTGCGGTGCGGATCGTCACGCGCTCCGCACGCTGACACCGCGAGCTGCCGACCGGGAGGGATGCCTGACCGCTCGGAGGTCAGCGCCGTGCTTGCCCCGCGGGCCACTGCGGCGGCCACGACCACGCTGAAGTAGCCGTTCGGCAAGGAAAGGGAGTACCTACTCCTCTCCATTTTCAATCTATAGCGCACCGGGGGGCTTGCCGCAAGACCCCGGTCGTGGCGCATAATCGCAGGCCGGGCCCGAAATTTATGGAATGGGTGATCCCGAAGGTGCGTGCGGGTGTTGTCGAGGTATGACTCGCGCGGAGGAGGAAGGAACGAGATGAGGGCGTGCCAAACGCGAGGTTCGGCGGAGCCTGTCATGCCGCAGGCTCAGCCGGCCATCGCAGTGCAGCCGAGCACGGTAACCCTGGAGGTATCGCGATGATCGAGCGCTACGTGCTGGGTCTCGAAGAGATCGACAAGACGCAGGTCGCGCTCGTTGGCGGTAAGGGCGCGCAGCTGGGGGAGCTTTCACGGATCGAAGGCATTCGAGTGCCGCCTGGCTTTTGCATTACGACGGAAGCCTTCCGGCGGATCATGACCACGGTCCCGTGGATCGACCATCAGCTCGATCGGCTGGGGCACTTGGACCCCGATGACCGGCAGGCCATCGGCACCCTCAGCGCGGAGATCCGCCGGACCGTCGAGGAGATCGCTATCCCTGGCGATCTGGCGGCGGCGGTCACCAGCGCGGTCACCCGGCTTGGCGGGCAAGCTGCCTACGCCGTCCGGTCCAGCGCGACGGCGGAGGACTTGCCGACGGCATCGTTCGCGGGCCAGCAGGACACGTACCTGAACGTCATAGGGTCGGCTGCGATCCTCAAGGACGTCAGCCGATGCTGGGCCTCCTTGTTCACCGAGCGGGCCGTGACCTACCGCCTGCGGAATGGCTTCGACCACCGGAAGGTCTACATGGCCGTGGTCGTGCAGCAGATGCTCTTCCCGCAGGCGGCCGGCATCCTCTTCACCGCCGACCCCGTCACCTCCAACCGGAAGGTCGTCTCCATCGAGGCCAGCTTCGGCCTCGGCGAGGCCCTGGTCGCCGGCCTGGTGAACCCGGACGTCTACACGGTGCGGGACGGTGAAATTCTCGCCCAGGCGGTCGGCACCAAACGGCTCGCCATCCACGCCTGGCCTGCAGGCGGAACGCGGGAACTGGCGATCGAGCCAGAGAATCAGGAGCAGCCAGCACTGACCGATGCGCAGATCGTGCGGCTCGCTCAGCTGGGCCGGCGGATCGAAGCGCACTTCGGCCATCCCCAGGACATCGAATGGTGCCTGGTCGACGATGGGTTCCAGATTGTCCAGAGCCGGCCGATCACGACGCTGTTTCCCATTCCCGCGACCAGCGATCAGGGGAACCACGTCTACCTCTCCGTCGGTCACCAGCAGATGATGACCGACCCCATGAAGCCCCTCGGGCTCTCCCTGTGGCAGCTGACGACCCCCCGGCCCATGGCCGAGGCCGGCGGGCGCCTGTTCGTCGACGTCACCCAGATCCTGGCCTCGCCCGCGAGCCGCGCCGGCCTCCTGGAGGTCGTGGGGAAGTCCGATCCGCTGACCGGCGACGCGCTGCAGACCATCCTCGAACGCGACGGCTTCATCTCGTCGCTCCCGGACGGGGGTCCCGTCGTGCCGGTCCCTGGCGTCGCGCCAGCCACGATTGAGACCGATCCGGCCCTCGTCACCGAGCTGATCGGGCGCAGCGAGGCTTCCATCGCCGCGCTGAAACGCGACATCCGGACGAAGTCCGGATCAGAGCTGCTCGACTTCATCCTGGCGGACATCCAGGAGCTGAGACGGATCCTGTTCGATCCGCAAAGCCATCAGGTGATCATGGCGGCGATGCAAGCGACGTGGTGGCTCAACGAGCAACTGCAGGCTTGGCTGGGCGAGAAGAACGCGGCCGACACGCTCACGCAATCCGTCCCCCACAACATCACGTCGGAGATGGGGCTGGCCCTCCTGGACGTCGCTGACGTGATCCGCCCGCATCCGGAGGTGGTGGCATTCCTGCGGCAGGTCAAGGACGAGAACTTCCTGGACGCGCTGCCGCCACTCGAAGGCGGACGGGAAGCCCGGGACGCCATTCAGGCCTATCTCGACAGGTACGGCATGCGCTGCGTCGGTGAGATCGACATCACCAGGCCACGGTGGAGCGAACGCCCCACCACCCTCGTGCCCATGATCCTAGGCAACATCAAGAACTTCGAGCCGGGCGCCGGCGAGCGGCGCTTCGAGCAAGGCCGGCTGGAGGCGTGGACGAAGGAACAGGAAGTGCTGGAGCAACTGCAGGCTCTGCCGGACGGGGAGCGGAAGGCCGAAGAGGTCAGGCGGATGATCGACCGGGTCCGGAGCTTCATCGGGTACCGGGAGTACCCGAAGTACGGCATGGTCAGCCGCTACTTCGTCTACAAGCAGGCCTTGCTGGCAGAGGCCGAACGCCTCGTCCAGGCCCACGTGCTCGGCGAGAAGGAAGACATCTTCTACCTCAGGTTCGCGGAGTTCCACGACGTCGTGCGCACGAACCAAGTGGATGACCAGCTCATCCGCCAGCGCAAGGACGCGTTCAGGTCGTATCAGGCGCTCACCCCGCCCCGGGTGCTCACCTCCGATGGCGAGGCCGTCGCCGGGACGTACCGACGCTCCGACGTCCCGGCCGGCGCGCTGACCGGCCTGCCCGTTTCCGCCGGGACGGTCGAGGGACGGGCTCGCGTCATCCTGGACATGGCCGAGGCCGATCTCGAAACGGGCGACATCCTGGTCACCGCCTATACCGACCCCAGCTGGACGCCTGCGTTCGTCGCGATCAAGGGCCTAGTGACGGAGGTGGGGGGCCTGATGACCCATGGCGCGGTGATCGCACGGGAGTACGGCTTGCCAGCCGTCGTGGGGGTGGAGCATGCCACCCAGCTGATCCGGGATGGACAGCGGATCCGCGTGCATGGAACGGACGGGTACATCGAGATCCTGCCTTAGGCGACCACCGATCTGTGCTTTCAGGAGGCTTTGATGCCAGCGAACAGCCCTCTCATCACGACCCGCTTCGACGCCACGAGCACCGCTGATGACGTCGTTGCCGGTGTCGATCTCAGCGGCGTCCGTGCCGTCGTCACCGGGGCCTCGTCCGGCATCGGCGTAGAGACCGCCCGCTCCCTCGCCCGGGCCGGCGCCGAGGTAACCCTTGCCGTCCGCAACACCGACGCCGGGCACAAGGCCGCCGAGGATATCGCGCAGTCGACCGGCAGGGATGGAGTGCACGTCGCCGCCCTGGACCTCTCTGACCCCGCCGCGGTGGCCAGCTTCGTCCAGAGCTGGAATGGCCCGCTGCATCTGCTGGTGAACAACGCCGGGGTCATTCCGCCCGCCCTGGCCCGAACCGCGGAAGGGTGGGAACTGCAGTTCGCCACCAATTACCTTGGCCATTTTGCCCTGAGCCTGGGGTTGCATGACGCCCTCGCGGCGGGCGCCGGCGAACGGGGCGAGGCCCGCATCGTCTCGCTCACCTCCGGGGCGCACATGCGCTCACCGATCGTGTTCGACGACATCCAGTTCGACCGGCGTGATTACGATCCGCAGGCGGCCTACGCGCAGTCCAAGACCGCCACCTCGTTGTTCGCGGTCGAAGCCACCCGCCGCTGGGCCCCGGAAGGCATCGTCGCCAACGCCGTCAATCCCGGCGGCGTCGCCACCGGGCTGCAACGGCACTTCACGCAGAAGCAGCAGGATTACCTGGCCGAAGCCGAGGCAGCGGGAGTATTTGTCTACAAGACTGCCCAGCAGGGGGCCGCCACCACCCTGGTCGCGGCGGTCGCCCCTGAATTCGCCCGCACCGGCGGCCACTACCTTGACGACGGCCGCGAGGCCCGCACCGTGCCCAACGACGCTGACCTGTTCCAAAACAGCCACGGCGTCAAGCAGTGGGCGATCGACCCCGACATCGCGCAGGAATTGTGGACGGTCTCGCTGGGCCTCATCGGCCAGTCCTGACTCATCAGGTCGCCGGCCGGTAGACATGGAGCACCGCGCCGTCACCATAGGCCCGTGCCTCGATGAGGTCGAGCACGATGGGCGCGGTAAGTCCCGCGAACAGCGGGAGCGTCTTGGAGAACACGACCTTGGGAATGTCGTTCATCGGTGCCGCGTACTCGTCGTCGGAGGTGGGCCAGAACCCGGCCATTTCCTCGTACGTAGCACGCCCCATCAGATGCAGGTCCGCCGCACGGAACGAGTCGAGTTTTCGTGCTTTCACCGCAGCGTCGTCTCCCGGCCCGAACGCCCGCGGGCTGTCATCCATGCAGACGTCTCGGATCGGGAAGCTCATCGGTCTGCGGACGGGAAATCCGACCGGAGGCCGGGGCTTCGGAGCGTCCAGGCCGCGAGTTCGGTTCGGTTGGTCAGCTGCAGCTTGGCCAGGATGCTTCGCACGTGTCCCTCGACGGTCCGTTCGGAGAGCACCAGCTGGGCGGCGATCGCGCGGTTAGTGATCCCGGCCGAGGCCAGCTCCGCGATTTCCCGTTCGCGTGGGGTCAGCGGATCACCGGCCCTGATGGCCTGATCCAGGTCGTTGACGAGCCGTTCGGCGCGGTCGGCCGGGCCGGGCATGTCGAGGCGGCGTGCCTCGGTGGCGGCCTGCCAGGCGAGCAACCGGGCCTGCGCGTAGTCGCCGCGGGCGGCCCGCGTTCTCAGGGCGCCGGCCCAGTCGAGCCTGACCATGGCGACCAGGGGCCTGGCTCCGAGCCGGGTGTCGATCGTCACGGCGGCGGCAAAGTGGCCGAGCGCCTCCTCGGTGCGGCCGAGCAGCGCGGCTAGCCGGCCAAGCGGCCAGTGCGCCGAACCGGACAGGAATACCAGGCCGGTGCCGGTGGCTCCCGAGTCGTTGACACGGGCGTGGACCAGGTCGTAGGTGGCCTGTGCCATCTCGTTGTCGCGGAAGGCGATGATCAGGTCCATCAGCTGGGTGAGTGCGCCGAAGGTCCTGATGTCTTTGTCACCCGCGGCGGGCAGCTGGCGGAGGGTCTCGTAGACCGCCTGGGCCTCGTCGGTCCGGCCGACGGCGAACAGTGCCCTGGCCAGCGGGGCCCTGACGATCGGTATCGGCGGAGCGGCCGCGGCGACGTCGAAGAAGTCCGCGGGGATTTCCCCGGCGTCACCGCGGAGGACCGCCAGCCAGACGGCGAATACGTACGACAGGCCCGCACCGGACAGGTCCTGGATCCGGAAGGCAAGCCGACGGGCTTCGGCCGACCGGTCCCGGGCCACGGCGAGCTGGCCGGCCAGCGCCGCCCGGGAGGCCTGCTGGCGCAGCAGGTGCCAGCGGGCCAGCGGCAGCCGGGTCGAGTCAGCGAGCTGCGCGATCTGGGCGATCTCCGCGTCCACCGCCTCGAGGTTCAGCAGCTGGTAGGCGGCATCGATCCGCCACACCCGGCCGAGTACCGCGGCTAGCGGCTGGCCGGCCGGCGTGGCCAGCTCGACGGCCCGGGTGCCCAGCCGCAGCCG
>PMST01000153.1 GCA_003168295.1 Actinomycetota bacterium | reverse complement strand
GAGGCAAATTTGTTGTGGTTGCGGCAACCTGCACACCCCTCTGTGCAGGTTGCCACTACCATGCACACCGACCAGCACACCGACTTGTGCAGGTTGCCACAACCATGCACAGTGCAACCCCGCACCGGGCCAGGCTGAAAGTGACGGCGCGGGCACTACGGGTGGGTGGCGGTGGGGTGGGGTGGGGTGGGATGGGATGGGGTGGGATGGTGGGCGTAGTCCTGTGGTGGTGGGCGTGGTGCTGGGGTGGTGAGCGGATGGGTGCGGGGGCTCGGGGAGCTTTACCAACGCGGAGTTTTCTGGAAGCGGGGCTTCCAGACGGCGCGGTAGATCAGGCGGAGCGGGGGCGGGAGCTGGCCTAGGGTAGCGCTGGCGTGCTGACCGTCGGCGCCGTCCAGGATCCAGGCGAACATCTCAGCGCCGCTGGCCAGGCCACTCTTGCGCGCGATCTTGCGGCCGACGCCGCGCCACTCGGCGGCGGTCAGGGCCATGCCGATCAGCGGCAGGCCGTCACGTTCCTCGTGGCCGAGGTGACCGGTTAGCGTGCTGGCCAGCACATCGATCACGTCGGCCAGCCGGTCCGCACCTGGCCAGTCATCGCCGGCCCGGGCGGCCGCCACCCCGGCCCCGCGAGCCGCTGTGGGGTGGGGGCCGACCGCTGGGGCGGGAGCCGGGGCCGCCGCGGAGGGGGCGCCGTCGCAGTCGGTGAAAGCGGCGTCGACGGCGGCGAGCAGCGGATCGATGCGTTCGTGCTCTTCCTCCATCGCATCCAGGACCGACAGGGCATGCTCGCTCTGGACCAGGCGCGGGCGCAGGGCCGGCCAGATGAGCTGGTCCTCGGCGGTGTGGTGGATGTGCAGCTCGCGCTTGAACAGCTCCCAGCCGGCCGCGACCGACTGGCGCCTGGCCGGGTCGGAAAGGTCGGCCGAGGCGGCCGCGCGGGCCAGCCTGGCCAGGTCACGGCGGAATGCGTCGTGTGCCGCGAGCATGATCGTCAGGTCGGCGTCGCCGGTGCCGTGCCGGGCAGCGTCGGTGCCTGGCAGTTTCTGCGTGGTCATCGGTTTCCCTCCGCGGCGGCCACGCGGGCCGGTATCGGTCGGGCCCGCCTGGTGATTTCCTGCAGCGTCCCGATCGTGGTCTCCAGGTCCCCGCGGTCGAGCGAGGCCAGCATCGGCCCGGTGATCTCGGCGGAGGCAGCGAGAATCCCCTCCCGCAGCGCCTGGCCCTGGGCGGTCAGCCGGATGGCGTCGCCCTCGGTCGCGGCGAGCCCGGCCGCAAGCAGTTCGCCGGCCAGCCGGCCGGCGGCGGGGCGGTCCAGCTGGAGCCAGTCGCTCAGGTCGCGCTCGTAGGTGTCCCGTCCGGCCTGGCCGCCGAGGGCGGTCAGTCGCTGCAGACCGAGATAGGTCTCGCGGCTGGTGCCCGACTCAGCCAGGACCCCGGACAGCAGCCTGGTCAGGGAGGCTTCGGCTTGTCCTACCGCCTGACCGACGGGCAGCGCCGGACGGGTATTTTCCTGTGTGCTTGTCATGGTGATGATCCCCTCGTGCTGGTGACAGTGAGACGGCGGCCGCAGCGGCCTGTGACAGCGCAGCGGGCTGGAACTCATAGGATCGCCTTCACTGGACTACACCTAGGGAAGCTATCATCTTGGAAACCTATTGTCTAGTCTACCTAGATACTTGGATTCCTAACTATGTTTGAGGAAGGGAGGGATGACATGCCTCAGCAGGGCGCGGGCGAGCAGGACCGGGGTGAGCAGGACCGGGGCGAGCAGGACCGGGGCGAGCAGGGAAAGTGGGACGAACTGGCGGGGGGTGATGGCGCCGAGCGGCAGCGACTGGAGACCGACTTCTTGCTGACCCTCCGACGGGCGGGCTCGATCATGCAGCTGCTCGGGCAGGTGTCAGCCGAACGTATCGGCATTAACGTCACCGACCTGAACTGCCTGAACATCGTGGCCCTGACTGGCTCGATGACCGCAGGAGACCTGGCCCGCGCCACCGGGCTGACCACGGCGTCGATCACCGGGGTGCTCGACCGGCTCGAGGAAGGGGGCTTCGTCCGGCGGGAACGCGACCCGCACGACCGGCGCCGGGTGATCGTCAAACTGAACGCAGGCCCGGGCCTGCGCGAGATCGGCCCGACCTTCGGGCCGCTGCTCAAGGCGTGGCGGGCGACCGCGGCCGGTTATTCCGACGACGACCTGCGGCTGCTGCTGGAATTCCAGCGGCGCCTCGAGGAGATCGTGCGCGAGCAGCTGACCCGGCTGCGCAGCGACCGCGAGGGCACGGGTGGCTAGTGGCTGACCTGTCAGAAACGAATGGTTCAGGAAAACTTCTTCTTCGCATCGGCGGTTTTGGGCTACGCGGGCGCTTCTGGCGGGTAGGCACAAGACGTGCGGCAATCCCTCCTCGGCGTCCCCCGGCGGGCCGGCAAGAACCGTAAAACCCGCAAGGTTCCGCTGCTGTCCCGGCCAGCCGCCCTGGCCGAGCGCATCGAGCTGGCTCACGTGCTTGACCCCGTGGTACACGAGCTGTCCGAAACGGTGGTGCGCGCGCTGCCGGCGGGCGCCCGGACCGACGCCCTGCACGGCGTCCCGTTCGGCCAGCCGGCCCATCCCGCGCTGGTGCGGCTGCCGCTCGGCTGCTGGACCTCGGCGGTCCTGCTCGAAGCGTTCCCCGGCACCGAACGAGCCGCGGCACTGCTCATCGCGGCCGGGATCGCGGGCACTGCGCCCGCGGCGGCCACCGGGCTGGCCGACTGGTCGGCGCTGCACCGGGACCAGCAGCGGGTCGGCCTGGTGCACGCCCTGTGTCAGACCAGCGCGGCCACGCTGTTCCTCGGCTCGCTGGCGGCCCGGGCCAGCGGCCGGGTCGGCTACGGCCGGGTACTGTCCGCGTCCGGCCTCGCGGTGGCCACCATCGGGTCCTACCTGGGCGGCCACCTGGCGCTCCGGCTCGGCGCGGGCGCCAGCCATGCCGACCAGGTCAGCCACCTGGCCGGACTCGGCTGGCACGATCTGTGCGATATCGGCGACCTACCCGAACGGCGCCCGGTCAGGCGCCAGCTCGGTTACCTGTCCCTGCTGGTGTACCGGGCCGGCCCCGAGGTGAGCGTGCTGTCAGACCGGTGCTCGCACCTCGGCGGGCCCCTGCACCAGGGACGGATCGTCGTGGAGCGGGGCCGTGCCTGCGTCGCCTGCCCGTGGCACGGATCCACTTTCGCCGTTGCCGACGGCACCGTCGTGCACGGACCCGCCACCGCCCGTCAGCCATCCTTCGAGACCCGCGTGACCGACAGCGGCCGGGTCGAGCTGCGGCCCAGGCCCTGACCCGACCGGACCGGATCCGGACGCTGACGGTTCGGCCGAACGGCCGGTCGCGCCGTTGAAGAAACCGCCGAGCCCCTCCAGCGCCTTGCCGATCTCGCTCGGCACGATCCAGACCTTGTTGGCGTCGCCCTGGGCGATCTGCGGCAGCATCTGCATGTACTGGTAGGCCAGCAGGCGCTGGTCCGGATGGCCCTCGTGGATGGCCTTGAACACCGTGCTGATCGCTTCGGCCTGCCCCTTGGCCCGCGCCGCCTGCGCCTTGGCGTCCGCCTCGGCCCGGAGCACGGCCGCCTCGGACTCGCCGCGGGCCCGGAGCACCGCCGCCTGGCGCTCGCCCTCCGCGGTCAAGATGGCCGACTGCTTGGATCCCTCGGCGGACAAGATGGCGGCCCGCTTGTCCCGGTCGGCGCGCATCTGCTTCTCCATCGAGTCCTGGATGGAGCCGGGCGGTTCGATGGCCTTGATCTCGACCCGGCCGACCCGTATCCCCCACTTGCCCGTCGCCTCGTCAAGCTCCTGGCGCAGCAGGCTGTTGATCTGGTCCCGCGAGGTGAGCGCGGTCTCCAGGTCCATGCCGCCGACCACGTTCCGCAGCGTGGTCACGGTCAGCTGCTCGACCGCGGTGATGTAGTTGGCGAC
>PMST01000655.1 GCA_003168295.1 Actinomycetota bacterium | reverse complement strand
AACGGCGACGGCACGGCCACCACGGGAACGGTCTCCTATTCCAGCCCGGCCCTGACCTGGACCGGGGACCTGGCCGTCGGCGCCACCGCCACCATCACCTACTCCCTGACCGTGCATAACCCCGACACCGGGGACAAGCTTCTCTCCAACACCGTCACCTCCGCCGCCGCCGGCAGCAACTGCCCGGCCGGCGGCACTGCCGCCGGGTGCACCGCTACCGTCCAGGACCTGATTCCCGCGCTGACCATCATCAAGACCGCCGACACCGATACCGCCTCACCCGGCGGCACCGTGCACTATACGATCACCGTCGCGGACACCGGGCAGACCCCCTACACCGGCGCCGCCGTCACCGACAACCTGACCGGAGTCCTTGACGACGCCAGCTACAACAGCGACGTCGCAGCGACGGCGGGAACCGTGTCATACTCCAGCCCGGACCTGACCTGGACCGGCGACCTCGCCGTCGGCGCCACCGTGACCATCACGTACTCGGCGACGGTCGATGACCCGGAAACCGGCGACAAGATCATGGCTAACACCGTCACCTCGGCGGCGCCGGGAAGCACCTGTCCCATCGGAACCACCAATCCGGCCTGCAGCGCCACCGTCGCGGTCATCACCGGCGTGCTGTCGATCAGCGTTGCGGCGAGCGTCGACCTCGGGTCGATAGCCACGGGCGGAACGGCCACCGTCGCCCTGGGGACCGTCACGGTGACTGACAACCGTGCCCTCCCCGACGCCAGCTGGACGGCGACGGTCTCCTCGACCGACTTCACGAACACAGTGACCCCGGTAGACCTCATCCTGGCGGGCGACACTTCCTACCTCATCAGCACGCTCGGCACGACGACCGGATCGGCCACGTTCACCCCCACGCCCGTCACCGTCCTGTCCGGCTCGCCCCAGGCCGTCGTCACGGCCACCGGCGCCAACGGCGACAACTCCGCCACGTGGGACCCGCAGATCCAGATGTCGGTGCCCAGCACCGCCGTCGCAGGGACCTACACCGCCACCATCACGCAGTCCGTGTCTTGACCCGGGCGGCGGTTGTCGCTGCCGGTGCCGACCCGTTCCGCTGCGCGGTCACCCCGAGGATCGCGCATGCTTCGTCGGGATCAGCCTCCGCCGCGCGATCAGGGCGAGCCCGCCAAGCACGAGCACGAGCACGAGCGCCGCCGCGGCCACCAGGACGTACCGGATCAGGTGGTCGGCAGGGGGGGCAGCGGTCCGCGCGCGGGCGGCTGCAGCGATACCGGCCGGCAGTTCGTCCGAAGAGGCCGCGCAGACGATTGGCTTGACGCCTTTTTCTGTTGTCGCGCAGGCGATCGCGTCCAGCCGCAGGAGTTGCCCCGGCGTGCGGCCGACCCGGCCTACGACGCGGAAGGCGCCGGAGCGGCCGGCCTGCAGGCTCACGCGCCACTTGATCTGCCCGGCGTCCTGCGCGCCGTCTCCGCTGGCGGACAGGAGCTTGAAGGCGGGCGGCAGTATCAGGGCGACTTCCAGCGCGGGGGCGCTGGCCGATCCGATGTTACGGATGTTCACCGTATAGCTGAGCACATCGCCCGGCTTCGCTGTGGTCGTGCCGTCGCTGACATCGATGCTAAGCGCCGGCGAGTTTTGGCCCGCGCCGGCCGGAGCCGTGGCCCGGGTGGGCGCAGATGTGGCCACGGTCGGCTTAGCGGACGCCCCGACGGGCGGGGACAAACCTGCCGCCGCAGCCCGCGGCGAGAACGGTGACGCCACGACGAGCACAGTTGTCACGAACCCTGCCGCTGCGAGTACCTGAATCCACCGCAACGGTCCGGAAATGTACGTCGGTTTCATGGTCTTCGGCCCCCGCTTGTCGTGTTCCTGGCCCGCAGAGATCGCTGGCGGCACCGTCGCAGAGCCTGCTGGCGGAAAAGCCCGGTAGCGCTCACCAGCACTTAGCAGTGAGTACCTTACTGCTAACAAATTGTGTTCATCGAGGACTGTAGCAGCCAAGGTTGACCGCGTCCACGAGCCGTCCACGAGCCGCCCGGACCCAGTTCGCGGGGACCCGGCCAGCGGCCCGGTCACGGAGTCCGACTGGACTAGCGTCCCGGCTGGGCAGGCATCAGGTCAGAGTGGCCTGTGGTGGGCGAGGACCGGCGGTTCCGGCGGATAAGCCACACGGCCAGCCCGGCGAGGAGAACGAGGACGATGAGCAGGATGACAGCCATGATCAGGTAACCGCGATTGGCCCCGGCAGCGGGCGAGAAGTCGATGGTAGCCACGGCGCTTCGTTGAGTGAGCCCGCTGGTCAGCTCGATCAGTGCCCGCCACGGGCCATTTGGCAGCTGCTTGTCGAGGACTACCGTGATCGGCTCAGACTGACCAGGGGCGAGGGTCACGCCGGTCTCCTTGTACGGTCCGGCGCCGAGGCCGCCAGGACCGTCGGTGAGCTTCAGGTAGCCGCTGGCGTCGATGGCCTGCCCGCCGGTGTTGTGGACCTGCGCTCGGACCAGCAGCTGGCCGCGGGCGGACCGGGTCCCGGTAATCGATGTGATGTCGAAGTTCACTGGCGGCGGGCCGCCGGGGCCGACGGACAGGTAAATCCGGATGCCGACGCGGTTGACCTCAAGGACGTTGAAGCCGCTGCCGGTTTTCCCGAGGCTGGTTTCCTGCGCCCAGATCACGCCGTAAAGGTTCCCTGGGGAGGCGGTCCGCGGCACCTGGATGGTCACAGTGACCATTGCCCTTGCCTTCGGGGCCAGGAACACGCTGGGCCGGCTCAAGGTGATCCATGTGGTCAGCTCACTTGGGGTCTCACCGACGTCGCCAATGAAATACCCGCCACGGATAACCGCGGCATCCGGGTATACCGCCAGGCGAGCGGCCGAGGCACTGAGGTTGGCGATTTGGACCCGCCGATGGATCGTCGTGCCCGGGTGGAGATGGTCGATAATATACCGAAAGGCCCGCGGGTCGTTGGTTTCATCCCGCGGGACGTCGACCAGCCTGATACCGAAGCTCGCCGGCACCGGCCCGCTCATCGCTTGGGCGGACCCGGCGAGCGCTATGGTGAGCGCGGCGGCCGCGGTGAGCACCGCGGTCACCAGCATGAACGCGCCGAGAAATCGGCGCACGATCCCTCCGCGGGATGTCAGGACCCGGAGTAGTGCGCTGCCTGCGAGGGTCGGGAATAGCGACTGATACAAGATATTCCTCCGACCTTGGCCGCCGATTTCCCCATTCAACGGGACTATGCGGGATTTTTCTGACTCCAGCGCGGAGGCGGGGATTCTGACGGCCTCAGCGCTGGCGAGGACGATGACTCGCTGACCGGTTTTCGCGGCCCTGGGCTGACTGCACATGCTTCCCCGGCCGGACCTTCTCGCGCCGTTTGGCCCTATGGGCACTGACCGGCGAGCGCAGCGGTGGCCGCGGTCTTCACCGCTGCCACCACCATGGGTGCGCCGGGAAGCCTGCGCACAGTCCTCCCAGGATGTCAGGACACGGAATGCGTGATGGTGGCGTCGTATGTGCCAAGGACCGCCGTGGCTGGGACGGCTACGTCGATCTCCGGGGTCCATTGCGTGCTGTTGTCACCATCGAAATCGGTTTCGGTGACGACGGCCTGCCCTGTTGGTCCGAGACCCAACGTCAGAGGCGTGGTGAGGTTAACGGACACGGCAGTGCTGCCGAGTGGCTGCCCAGGGGTCGCCCCGACGGTGCCCGTGAGATAGGTGGCATCACCGACGGGGATGACGTCTGCTGCGGTCACTGAGTTCACGAAGTCGGTTGAGTAGACCGTCACGGTCCAGGCGGCAGGGTCAAGGGCGCGGTTGTCGGTAACCGTGACAGCGCCAAGGTTGCCGGCGCTACCGATGGTCGTGCCGACCGCTCCCGACCCGAGGTTAACGGGGCCGGTCGGCACGGTTACGTCGAGCGTTCCGGTTGTCGTGACCGTGACCGTCGCCAGGCTGCCTTCGCTGCTGCCCGGGCCTGCAGCCGGTGCTGCCGGTGCCGCCCTCTCGGCCCGGCCAGACGTTGCTGCCGCGGCGGGCAAGGCCGTCGCGATGATGAGTGCGCCGCTTGCCGCCACGCTGACTGCGGCGATTAGGAATAGTGGCCGATGCATAGGTATTTCCCCCGTGGAACCTGGCGAGAGTCTAATTCCCTCTATAACTGGAATATCGCGTCATGTCTAGACGTTCTGGCTACGGACATCTTCGGTTCACTCAGGCTTTTCTGCTCATGTTACCGACCCTAGCACCCGCTATGGTCTACTGTCGAAGTTTCTTTAGCGATTCGTGTCGTCAATGATGCGCCTCCATTTCAGCGGGTATTCGCCGGATAAATTCGTTATCCGATAATCCCGTGACCTGCCGCGTAGTAACCGGGAGCTCGAGGCCGCCGCCCGCGACGAGGACGCCTGGCTGGCGGCCGCGCCGCACGGTCAGCTCGTCCTAGGACAGGTCGTTGAGGAACGTGGCCACGATGGGGCCGCAGGTGGGGCCGCCGTTCCCGTTGGAGTTCACCACCAGGCAGGCGAACGCGGTATCGCCCTTGAAGCCCATCAGCCAGGCGTCGATCTTGAGCGGGGTGGTCGTCCCGTACTCGGCGGTCCCGGTCTTGGCGTAGGTCCCGGCCGGCAGCCCCTGGCCGGCGGCGGTGCCGCTGGCCACCACCGACGCCATCATCTCGTGCAGGTCGCTGACGACATCCGACGGGAGCTGGCTGGTGGCCGTCCCCGTCGCGCTGCCGCCTCCCACGACCAGCTGCGGCGATCGCACGGTCCCGGTGTCGGTGGCCGCGGCGACCATGGCCATG
>PMST01000154.1:5042-10228 GCA_003168295.1 Actinomycetota bacterium | reverse complement strand
CCTGGTGGTTCGGGGCCTGGGGGTTCCGGGCCCGGAGGTGGCGGGTGGCGGCCAGTAGCGCAACCGTGGGCGGCGGCGGTCCCGTCGGGGTACAGGATGGTGACGCACCACCGGGTGTGCGGGCTGCGCCCGGCCGCCGTGAGCAGGTCGCGGGCGGTGGCGGCGTCCAGGATCCCGAACCCGGCGGCCTCGCCCGGTGTGCCGGACTGGCCCAGCGCAGTGGCTAGCGGGACGGTGAGGTTCACCAGCGCGGCCAGGCACGGACCGGAGTCCTTTGCGGCCGGGTGGGCACGGCCATCCGGGCCAACCGGGTCGGTCCCGGCCGGACCGCACGGCCCCGGACTGGAGCCGCCGTTCCCGCCGTTCCGGTCCGGTCCTTCCGGCCCGTCCGCGGGTCCCTGGCCCTGGCCCGGGACGAGTCCGGCGACCAGGCGGCTGTCGCGCTCCTGCAGCAAATCCAAATATGCACGAACGCGCAGCTCGCGCAGCGTGCCGGGGACACCGGCGGCACGTAGGTCCAGGGCCCGCTGCTCGACGTTCTGCCAGGACGCCAGGACCTCATCGGAGGGCAGTTCCCGGGCGGTCATCCCGGCGTTCCCGGATTCCTCCCGGAACGGGCGGACGTGCGCGTCGTTCTTGCGGCGGGCCTGCTTACGCCGCTCCGCCGACTCCGGGTCGAGTTTGAGGACCAGTTTGGCCGCGGCGGCGCGGAGCTCGGCGTAGGTCTTCTTCTGCGCCGCCGCGGCCAAGACCGGGTCGGCCTTAGCGGCGTCGGCCGCGGACAGGTACTCGGTCTGCTCGGAGATGATCTTGGCGTGGACCGGGTCGATCAGCCCGGCGCCCAGCGCCGCGAACGTCACCGGCAGCCGCCCGGCCAGGTCGCACGCGTAGGAGATCCGGTCCGCCGCCGCATGCCACGACATCCGCAAGTCCAGGCAGACCTCGTCGGCGACGAAATTGTCGAACTGCACCCGGCCGTCGTCGGCCGGGACGGGGGCACCGGAGGCGGCGCCGGTCCCGGCCGCAGCTCCGTCACCGCCGCCGCCACTGGCCGCGCCGCCACTGGCCGCGCCGGTGGCGGCCCTCCCGTTAGCAGGTGGGTTCGGCGCGGGAGCCGGGTCTGGAGTAGCGGGGCGGGGCACGCGGAGGCGGCGCGGGACGGCCGGGTGGCGCAGGGCGAGCTCGCGCATCGCGGAGAACTCCAGCCAGGTCGCCCACGACGACATCCGCCGCCCTCCGGAGATCATCGCGAACAGCATGTCCTCCGGTACCTCGGTCAGACCGGCGCCGTCACCGCCGACTACCGCAGCGGCTACCATGGCCAGCAGCGGACCCGGCGCCATCGGAGGCGTCTGGTCGTCGCCGCCGAACCGGGACAGCTCCATGTTCTCCGCCGGCAGGCACACGAACAGGCCCTGCTTCGGTCCCTCCGGCTCATCGGCAGGGGGCTGTTCATCCCAGCCGTCGTCCGGCCTGGCCGGGGGCGGATAGGCGTGACCGCCGCTGCTGCCGGTTCCGGGAACAGCGGCGGGGCTGTGGTCCTGTGGTCCGTTCCCGTCGGCGGGCAGCGGCGCGGGGCCCTGGGGCTCCTCGACGCCGGGCCCGGGCGGGGGGAACGGGTTCTCGGGCATGAACCACCCTTCGTTCAGAAGATCAGATGGTCAACCTGTCCTCTCATTGTATCGAACAAAAAGCCGATACGCTAACGTAATCGCTCCATTTCTTCGGGAAAGTCTTCGTCGAGGCCGCCCGGACGGGTGGCCGCCCGGCGAACCGTTGGGTATCTTCGGCGTTTCCATGCCCGGAGCCTCATGTGCCCGCTCAGACCCTGCCCCGCCGGCCAGAGCCGCGTTGTTGAAGCCCGCGGGCCGGAACTCAGAACAGGGTGTTCTCCGGCAGCACGCCGCGCATCCGCTCGTAGTCCAGGGTGACGCAGCGGATACCGCGGTCCTCGGCCAGGGTACGCGCCTGCAGCTTGATCTCCTGGGCTGCGAAGATGCCCTGAACCGGGGCCAGCAGCGGATCCCGGTTCAGCAACTCCAGGTATCTGGTTAGTTGCTCTACGCCGTCAATTTCTCCCCGCCTCTTGATCTCGACCGCGACGCTGATGCCATCGGAGTCTCGGCACATCAGGTCGACCGGGCCAATCGGGGTCGGGTACTCACGGCGGACCAGCCGCCAACCGTCGCCGAGCAAGTGCACCTGGGCCGCGAGCAGTTCCTGCAGGTGTGCTTCCACACCGTCCTTGACCAGGCCCGGGTCGATTCCGAGCTCGACCGAGGTGTCGCTCAGCACCTCGGTGATCGTGATGGCGAGCGTCTCGCCCGCCTTATTGGTGACCGACCACTTGCCCGGCTCCTCGGTGAGCCGGCACGGCGGGGACATCCAGTTCAGCGGCTTGTACGAGCCGCCGTCAGAATGCACGAGGACCGACCCGTCCGCCTTGACGATGAGCAGGCGCAGGGCCGAGGGCAGATGAGCGGTGAGCCTGCCGACGTAATCGACGCTGCACCGGGCGATGACGAGCCGCACGGTGGGTAACTCTACTGGCAGCCACGCGCAACTGGGGGCGACCGGCTGGCATAGGCTCAGCAGGCGTGAGCCCGCGCCGGATCCGCCGTGAGCGCTCCGGCCCGCAGGACCGTCCGCCCGGCCCGGAGCGCACCGAGTCCTGGCCCGACGGCGACTGGGTGGTTCACCGGGTATCTGGCGCCGGAACGGGCAAGGCGTACCGTTGTCCGGGCTGTGATCAGGAGATCGCGCCTGGTACCCCGCACGTCGTCGCGTGGCGCGCCGACGGGCTTCCCACCGGTGTCGGCGTCGACGAGCGCAGGCACTGGCACACGGCGTGCTGGGAGTACCGGCTGCGGCGTGGACAACGACCTCGGCGAATACGCAGGAGAAATCCGTGACCGAGATCAGATCCGCGGGTGAACCCGCCGCCCTGGTGCCGCCCGCGAAGACGCTGCCGACCGAGTGGGACGAATCCTGACCGAAGGCCGGGGATAAGCAAGAGCCCAGAGGCCAGAGCCCGGGTCCCGTGACGGGCACGGGATCCGGGCTCTGGCTAGAAGCGGGTTACGGTCCCAGCCTGGGTCAGCGGACCAGGCCCAGTTCCTGGACCGGCTCGCCGACCGAGCTCAGTTCCCTGACCGGCTCGGGCGCCTGGCTCAGTTCGCTGGCCGGCTCGACGGCGGCGACCTGTGCTTCCTTCCGGCCCTTCGGCAGGAAGAGCGCGGCGGCGGCGGCCACCGCTACCGCGGCCCCGCCGACCCAGACCGCGGGCGCCAGGCCGGAGACGAAGGCCGCTCCGCTGGCGTAGCTGCCGTGGGCCGAGAATACCGCGCCGAGCACGGCGATCCCGAACACCCCGCCCAGCTCCCTGATCGCGTTGTTGGCCCCGGAGGCGATGCCCTCCTGGTCGCGCCGTACCGAGCTGAGCACCACGTTGGCGACCGGCGCGAAGAACAGCGACATGCCGACGCCGGAGATCACGAACGCCGGGACCAGCGTGGCGTAGGGCACCGTGGGGGTGGTGACCGCGGCCAGCCAGCCTAGCCCGATGGCCTGCAGGGCCAGCCCGGTGGCCAGCAGCGCCCGCCCGCCGATGCGGTCAGAAAGGGCACCCGCGAACGGGGCGATCAACACCGGCATCGCGGTCCACGGCAGCGTCCGGATCCCGGCCTGCAGCGGGCTGTAGTGCTGGACGACCTGCAGGAACTGCGCGAGCAGGAAGATGGAGCCGAACATTCCGAAGAACATGAGCAGCGAGGCCGCATTCGTCAGGGCGAAGCCGCGATTGCGGAACAGCTGCAGCGGCAGCATCGGCTCACGCGTCCGCAGTTCCCAGCCGATGAACGCCGCCACGAGCAGCGCGCCGATCACGATGGGCGGGAGCACGGTGGCGCTGGTCCAGCCATGGGCGTTGCCGCGGACCACGCCGAGCACGATGCCGAGCAGGCCCACGCTGGCCAGAACGAGGCCCGGCAGGTCCAGGCTGGTCGCGGGTCCGCGGCTCTCGGTGAGCCGGGCCCGGGCGATCGGCACAAGCGCGACGCCGATCGGCACGTTCAGCCAGAAGATCCACTGCCAAGACGCGCCTTCGACGACGGCCCCGCCGACCAGCGGTCCGATGGCGATAGCCAGGCCGCCGACGGCGCCCCAGGCGCCTAGGGCCAGCCCGCGCCGCTGCGGTGACACCGCCGCCGACAGCAAGGTAAGAGTCAGCGGGACCACCATAGCGGCGCCGATGCCCTGCACCGCCCGTGCGGCCACCAGAGCGCCGATGCCGGGCGCGAGCGCGGCCGCCGCTGATCCGGCGGTGAACAGGCTGAGGCCGATCACGAACATTCGGCGCCGGCCATATCGCTCGCCCAGCGTGGCTCCGGTGAGGAGCAGCACCGCGAAGGTGAGGGTATAGGCGTTGACCGTCCATTGCAGCCCCTCGAGCGAGGCATGCAGGTGGTCCCGGATCGAAGGCAGGGCCGTCGTCACCACGAGGTTGTCGAGCGAGGCCATGAACAGGGCGGCCGAGGTGATGGCGAAAGTCCAGGCCGTTCGGCTTTTCGCGGTCATTTCTTCCCTCCTAGGAAGTGAGTAGTCACTAACTTAATGAGTCAAAAAAAATAGCTGACTGAGTCCTTGAGCTGGGTCCTTGAGCTGGGTCCTTGAGCTCAGTCCATGGACTCAAAGTCCTTGGGGCACCAGCTAGTCCACCGCTCGTCGACGGCAGGCAGGTCCATCGCGGCGGCCACGTTCATCAGCATGCCGATAGCGAAGAAATCCACCACGGTCTGGAAGGGCAGTCCGGTCAGCCTCTCGGTCAGTTCCCACAGCCCCTTGAACCCGGCCCGGGTCGCGTCCCCAACCTCGGGGTCGTGGCAGGCGGCGTAGCACTGCATCTGCAGCTGGAGCAGGGTCCGGTCGTCAAGCAGCTGCTCGTAGGCGTCCGCCATCGCGCCGAGCGCCTCCTCGCCGGTCAGGCCGTCGGCCGCGGCGGTGAAGACGTCCTTGACCCGCTGGAAGCACCGGCCGATCAACTCGACGAACAGCGCCTTCTTGGTCGGGAACAGCCGGAACAGGTACGGCTGGCTGATCCCGGCCCGGCGCGCGACATCCTCGGTCGAGGTGCCCGCCAGCCCGTTGGCCGCGAAATCGGTCATCGCGGCCTCCAGCACCAGCTCGCG
>PMST01000154.1:0-4970 GCA_003168295.1 Actinomycetota bacterium | reverse complement strand
AGCGGCTGATCCCGGCCGAACCGGCCGCAATCTTCCGGCTGCTAACCGACCCGCAGGGACACGTGGCGATCGACAGCTCCGGGATGCTGATGGACGCGACCGGAGAGCCGGTGACCGCCGTCGGCGACACCTTCGTCGTCCACATGGATCGCGAGGCGCTGAATGATCTCCCGATGGGCCGCTACGACGTGACTGTCACGATCAAGACGCTGGTGCCCGACCGGGAGATCGCGTGGACCGTCACCGGCCGGATCCGGCCCCAGATCGGTCACGTCTACGGGTACCGGCTCGAGCCGGCCGGGGACGACGGCACGCTGGNNATCTTCCCGGTCCTGCAGGAAACGGCGCTGCGGGCTACCCTCGGAATCCTGGAACGGACCGTGGCCCGCGGCTACCCGGGCGCACCTAGCTGACGGACGGTCTGTCTTTGTAGCTGCCCTGGGTCCCGCCGCGGGGCGGCAGTTCATGCTGTCAGTGCTCGGCTCAGGCACTGCCGTCTGGCTGCGTCCTTCACGGTTCGGGCGAGGTCTGGATGCGTTTTGATCACGACGTTTGCACCGCCTCGGATTTACCTTGACGAAACTTAAATCATCTATAAGATTGCACTATCTAACCACCGGCCGCCAAGGGCGGCCCCCGAGGAAGAAGACGAGGGGTTCGGTGTTGATCAGGAGACGACACGGAAGACGCTGCGTCATGGCGGTCGGCGCAGTGGGCGTCGCCGCCGGACTCGCTTTGGCGGGATGCTCATCATCTTCGTCATCATCGTCCGGAGCAACGTCCGGAGGAACGTCCGGAACATCGGCAAATACCGCTCCGTACCACATTCTGGCTGTCTACGGCATGACCGGGGACCTGGAGGCGGCCGCTGTGGCCGTCAACCGCGGTGCCGAGGCGGCCGTCGATTACTTCAACTCTCAAGGTGGCGTCAACGGCCACAAGCTCGTCTTGACCACCGACAACGATCAGAGCAACCCGACCACCGCCGCCAGCCTGCTGCTGTCCGCCCTGAGCGGCAGTTCGCCGCCCGACGACGTGATCCCGGGCATCTCGAGCAACGAGGGTCTGGCGATGGCGCCGCTTCTCACCAGGTACAAGGTGGTGGGTCTCGGATCAGCCTCGGACGCCTCGCTGGACAACCCGGCGAAGTACCCGTACTTCTTCTCCCAGTCCACCCTGGCCAACACCGTGACCGCGGACGGCGCCACCTGGATCGCGACGCATCCTGGGGTCAAGAAGGTCGCCCTCATCACGTCGAACGACGCTCTGGGGCAGGCGGATATCCCGACGCTTCAGGCGACATTGAAGGCGAAGGGCATCTCGTCGGTCGTTGAGCTCTTCGACCCGACGGCCACCGACTACACCTCGACCTTCCAGGCAGCCGCCGCCGCCAAGCCCGACTGGGTCTGGATGGACGGCGCCGGCGCGGAAGTGCCGATCATGCTGAGCAGCAGGGTCAAGGCGAACCTGGGCAGTGTGCCGACCGTCATCGGCAACGTCGCCTCGAGCGGCTCGCTGCTGACCTACGCCAAGGGCACGAACGAACTAGCGAACACCTACGCGACGCTCGGTCCGATGGGCGCAGTCGTCCCGGCGGCCAAGCAGGGGCCCGAGTTCAAGGCGATGCTCGGCCTGCTCGATAAGCAGGGCCCGCTGGTGGCTCCGCTGTTCGTGTACGCGACCGGCTGGGACTACATCAACTACTTCGTCATGGGTGTAAAGAACCTGAACGGCAAGTCGCTGACCGGGCCCAACCTCGCAACCGCGCTTGAGAACCTGCCCACCTCCACCGATCCGCAGTTCCCGATGTACCGTCCGACGTTTACGGCGCAGACGCACAATCCGCAGACGCAGCCCAGCGACTTCACCTTCGGCACCGAAGTCGGCACTCAGGACGGCATGATCGCGCTCAAGACGGCCTATCAGGGCTGATGTCCGGGAAACGCATCCGTTGATTTCCGGCACCAGCCCCCGCGGGGCGGTGACGGGCACGTCAGATCGACCGGCCCGTCACCGCCCTCACCCTGTCAGCGCGGTGTCCGGCCGTGAGCCGCGCCGCCCGTGGCAGCCGCGCCTAGTCGCTGCTCCGGCTGTCGGAGTAAAGTCGGAGTGAGGGTGGCATATCTGTGATCGCGACCATACTGCTGGGTCTGGCCATCGGATCCATCTACGTTTTCGTGGCCGTCGGGTACAACCTCACGTGGCTAACGTCCCGGGCGATAAACTTCGCTCAGGGTGCTCTCATGGTCGTCGGAATCTTCCTGACCGTCGAGCTGTACGACCGCCACGTTCCCGTCATCCTGATCTTCGTCATCCTGGCGGTGGTCGGCGCGATCCTCGCGTCGGTCGAGCTCATCGTCGCCATCTTGCCGATCATCAGCCGGGGCGCTCATGGCGAGTTGGTGACCACCGTGGGCGCCATGACCTTGATTCAGGGCGTCATCGGCGTACTTGTCGTCGCGTCGTCCGAGTCAGTGCCGTTTTTCGGGCCGACCGGCCTTGTCTCCATTTCCGGTTCCAGCCTGACGCCGGACGAGCTATTCCTGATCCCGCTGGCTGTGGTCGTCGGGCTGGGCGCCCACTTGTGGGCGTCACGAACGAAGAGCGGCCTGGCGGCCGTCTCGCTGTCCGAGGACCGGGACGCAGCGCTGGTGCTCGGCGTCAATACCAGGCGGTTCACCTTCGTCGCTTTCATGGTGTCCGGTGCCCTCGGACTGGTCGTCGCGCCGTTCGTAGGCCCCGAGACGACGGCCGTCGTGTCGCTCGCCACCACCTTCGCCGTCTACGGGTTCGTCGTCCTGGCGATCGCGGGCGTCGGCAGCCAGCTCGGCGCGGTCATCGGCGGTCTGGCCATTGGCGTCGTTCAGCAGCTGGTGTCCCGGTATGTGGGGCCGAACTGGCAGAACCTCGCCGTATTCGCGGTCTTCCTGGCCTTTTTGATGTTCCGGCCAACGGGCCTGTTCGGGGAACGAAGGGAACGGGTCGTATGAGCGGCACCAGCCGGCCTACCGTGTCGTGGCGAAGCCTGCTCTCGATCCCCTCCCGGACAAAAGCGACAATGACGCCGGTGCTGTGGGTTGTCGTGGTGGCCATCCTGGCCCTGGCGCCGGAGCTGGGGCTTGGCGTCTCCTCATCCCGGCAACTCGTCCTGATCTGCTTCCTCTGCCTGCTGGTGAGCGGCCTGAACCTGAGCTACGGCTTCGCTGGTGAGCTGTCCTTCGCCTCGCCGGCGTTCTACGCACTCGGTTCCTACGTCACTGTCATCGTTACCTCGCATTGGGTCAACGACATCGCCGTGTGCCTTGTCGTCGGGGTCGTGGGCGGCCTGGTTCTCGGCCTCATCTCCGGGATTCCCGGCCTGCGGCTAGGCGGCTGGATGCTCGCCGTCACCTCGTTCTTCCTGATCTTGCTGATACCCGACGTGGTGAGCATCACCACGAAATGGACGGGCGGCTACCAGGGAGCGAACGGGATTCCGCTGCCTGACTTGTTCGGCACTCAGCTATCTAACAATGGCTTCATCGCTTTCGTGGTCATCATCACCGCCCTGTGGTTTGCCGTCTTCAGGAACCTGGTCAAGTCGCGGGTTGGCGACAGCCTTTCCGTCCTCCGGGAGAGCCCGATCCTCGCCGGGTCGCTGGGCATCTCGGTCTATCGCACAAAGCTCCTTGCCTACGCGATGAGCGGGATTCCCGCGGCGATCGGCGGAGTTTTCTTTGCCTACCTGCTCGGGTTCGTCGCGCCTCAGTCCTATGACCTGACGCTCGCCATCACGGTGCTGGCCGGCAGCATTCTTGGCGGCTCACGGAGCATCTACGGCGCGATCGTCGGGGCCGCCATCATGCAGCTCGGCCCTAACTCCATCTCCTCGCTGGGTAACTATGCCCTCGTGGTCTACGGCGCTTTCCTCATCGTGATGGCGGTCGTGCTGCCCGGGGGAGGCGCCGGACTCGCCCGGGCCGGAGCCCGTCGGCTGCGGCGGCGGCTTGGAGTTGATGAGCCGCGCAGCGGGCCGGAGCTCGTCGCGGCCGAGCCAATGCCTGCCCTGCCAGGGCAGACGCTCGTCATCGACCACGTCTCGAAGTCCTTCGGCGGGAACAAGGCCCTTACCGACGTCAGTTTCACGGCCAAGCCCGGCGAGATCGTGGCCCTGATCGGCCCGAACGGCTCAGGGAAGACGACTCTGCTGAACATCGTGTCCGGCTATTACAAGGTCGACGAGGGTTCGGTGCAGGTGGGGGGCAGGCGCATCTCGGGCCTGACGCCGAGCCGGATCGCGCATGAGGGAGTGGCGCGCACGTTCCAGACGCCGCTGGTCGCGTCCCTGACCGTTCGCCAGAATGTCGCGGTCGCCAGGGCCAGGCACGCTCCGGTGTCCGTCATCGAAACGATGCTGCGGCTGCCGCGGTTCTGGCGCGCGCTCCGGCAAGACCGGGTAGCTGTCGCATCGATCCTCGGCGCGCTCGGGCTCAACGACCACGCCGACGACGAGGCGCAGGCCCTGCCGCTGGGTACCAGGAGGCTGGTCGAGCTGGCGCGCTCGCTCGCCTCTTTGCCGTCTGTCCTTCTGCTGGACGAGGTGGCCTCCGGACTCGATGAAGAAGAAGTCGCCGGGCTTGCCGCGATGATCCGCTCTGTGGCCCGCAGCGGCAGCACGGTCGTGCTGGTCGAGCACAACTTCAATCTGATCCGCGACCTGGCCGACCGCGTCGTGGTCCTGTCCCAGGGCAAGGTTGTCGTGGCGGACACCCCGGAGGTCATTTCGCGTCATCCGGAGGTCCTGCGGCATTACCTGGGCCAGAAGATAGTGCCGGAGCCCGGCGACGAGGCACCCGCCCTGCCGCCCGCCGAGACTGGACCGCAGGTCCTGCCGAAGGAGGTCCGGTCATGACGGCTGCCGAGCTGGAGGTTCAGGGAGTTCGCTCGGGCTACGGCGACATCACAGTGATCAGGGATGTCTCGTTCGCTGT
>PMST01000550.1 GCA_003168295.1 Actinomycetota bacterium | reverse complement strand
GGGTGCTGACCAAGGGCAAGCTGCCCGCCTCGGTGTGGATCGAGGTGATCACCACGGCGCACGAGCTGGGCCTGCGGACCTCGTCGACGATGATGTACGGGCACGTCGACACCCCGGCCCACTGGGTCGGCCACCTGCGCGTGATCCGGTCGATCCAGGAGCGGACCGGCGGCTTCACCGAGTTCGTGCTGCTTCCGTTCATCCACGAGAACTCACCCATCTACCTGGCGGGCCTGGCCCGGCCCGGGCCGACCCGGCGGGAGAACCGGGCCGTGCACGCGGTGTCCAGGCTGCTGCTGCACGGAGCGATCGACTCGATCCAGTGTTCCTGGGTCAAGCTGGGCGACGAGGGCTGCCGTGACGTGCTCCGCGGCGGCGTCAACGACCTGGGCGGGACGCTGATGGAGGAGACGATCAGCCGGATGGCCGGCGCGGACCACGGCTCCTACAAGACGATCAGCCAGCTGCGGGCGATCGCCGAACCCCTGGGCCGTCCGATGCGCCAGCGCACCACCACCTACGGCGACGTGCCCGAAGAGCGGCAGGCCGCCGCGGCCGCCACCGACGGCGTCTGCGCGTCCGTTCGGTCCCCGCTGCCAGTGCTGTCGCCGTAAGCGGGCCAGCTGGGGGATCAGCTCAGCGAGTCAGCATGAAGTCGTCCGGGTCCTGCGGCGGGCGGGGCCTGGCCTGCTCGGCCGGGCGGCCGACCGCGATGGCCCCCATCGGTCGCCAGCCGGCCGGCAGGTCCAGCGCCCGGGCCGCGACGTCCTGGCAGAACAGCGTGCTGGAGATCCACGCGGAGCCCAGCCCGTCGACGGCCAGCGCGATGAGCAGGTTCTGCACCGCCGCGCCCATCGAGACGGTGAACATGGCCTGCTCGGCGGCACCGCGCCGCTCGTCGGGGTAGTCGTGCGCCGCATCGGTGACCAGGCACGGCACGACGATCAGCGGCGCGGCCCGGAGCGGTTCCCCGCGCCGGATCCGGCGGCCGATCTGCTCCTCGGTGAACCCGTCCCGCCGCAGGTCGGCGATCCAGGCCGCGCGCATCGCGTCCAGCAGCGCGGTCCGGGCCGCCGCCGAGGACAAGATCACGAAACGCCACGGCTGGCTGTGGTGCGGTGCGGGCGCGGTCAGCGCGGTGGCGACGGCCCGGCGGACCGCGGCGGCGTCGACCGGTTCGGGCGTGAACGCCCTGATGGTCCGGCGGGCCAGCGGCACGTCGGCCGACCCGAGCCGGAACATGTCCTCCTCGGCCGGCCTGATCAGTGCCCGCGCGCCCGGGCCGTCCTGGTCGGTGACGAGTTCGGCCAGCCCGCGCACGACGGCGACCGGCACCTGCCGTGACTTTCCCTTCACCAGGTCCGCGGCGGCGGCGATCTCGTCGGCCACGGCGGCCACGGTGACCTCCAGGATATTGCCGAACGTGTCCGCCTCACCGCGGTAGTCACGTACCGGCAGCACTCCGGCGGCGCCGATCGCGTTGTCCGTCTGCCCGGCCCGCCACGGCCGGCCCATCGTGTCGGTGACGATGACGCCGACCCGCACGCCGGTGCGGCCGTGCAGCGCCTTGCGCAGCCGCCGGGCCGACTCGTCGGGGTCCTCGGGCAGCAGCACGACGGTTCCCGGGCTGGTGTTGGACTCGTCCACCCCGGCCGCGGCCAGGACCAGGCCGTGCCGGGTCTGCGCGATGGTGGTGGCGCCGCGCCTGGCCACCACCCGCACCGTTTCCGCCTCGATCGCCTGATCCCGGGAGGCGGCCACCACCCGGCCTTCGGCCTTGCTCACGATCTTGGAGGTGACGACGAGGATGTCGCCATCGTGGAGGTCCAGGGTCCGGCGGGCGGCGTCGGCGATGAGCGCGGCCAGGTCGTCGCCCGCGGCCACCTCGGGCAGCCCGGTCACCGGGGTGACGGTGAACGCGGACATCACGGGTGTCCAGGCGCGAGCTCGGCGGCCAGGTCCAGGGCCGCGCGGGCGATCGCGGTGGTGGCGGGCAGGTCGCGCATGTACAGCGGGTGCGCGCGGACCTCGATGCCGGCCAGGTCCGGATCGTCGGCGGCGGCCTTGTCCTGGTCATCGACCAGCCAGCCGTCGATCAGCCCGGGCCCGTAATGCGCGCCGACCGCGGCGGCCGAGGTGGCGACCCCGATCGCGGTCAGGCAGGCGTCGGCCATCCCGCGCACCGGCGCGCCACCGATGATGGGGGAGACGCCGACCACGGTCTTGGCCGCGACGGCCGCCCTGATGCCGGGTACGGCCAGGATGGTGCCGATGCTCACCACGGGATTGGACGGCGGGAACAGGACCACGTCCGCCGCGCCGATCGCGTCGAGCACGCCCGGCGCGGGCTCGGCGTCCGCCGCGCCTGAGGCGATGATCTCCGCGGCCGGCACCTCGGCGTGCAGGCGCACCCACCATTCCTGGAAATGAACCACGGCCCGCCCGCCTGAGCCGGCCAGCGCTGAGCCNNCTGAGTCGGCCAGTCCTGAGTCGGCCAGTCCTGGGCCGGCCAGCACGACATGGGTTTCGACCGGGTCGTCGGACATGGGCAGCAGCCGCACCCCGGGCCGCCACCGCTGGCAGAGCGCCTCGGTGACGGCGGAGAGCGGCTGCCCGGCCGCAAGCAGCTGGCTGCGCCGGATGTGGGTAGCGAAATCCTTGTCCCCGAGCGTGAACCAGTCCGGGCTGGCGCCGTAGGCGGCCAGCTCGGCCCGGACGTGATGAGTTTCGCCGGCCCGCCCCCAGCCCTGCTCCTCGTCGATGCCGCCGCCCAGCGTGTACATGACGGTGTCCAGGTCTGGGCAGACCCGCAGTCCGAAGAGGGTGATGTCGTCACCGGTGTTCCCGATGACGGTGATCTCGGCGTCCGGGGCGGCCTGTTTCAGGCCGCGAAGAAAGCGCGCGGCGCCGACGCCGCCCGCGAGCACGGTGATGCGCATACCCAGCAGTCTGTCAGGTCCGCCCGGCGCCGGCAGCGGCGCGGGGCCCTCACGGATCGCGCCGCTTCGAATTCTTTTGGTGATTTTTTTCGCATCTCGGGCACCGAAGCGACCATTATCACCTTCTCCGCTTGACACCAAGCAAGACACGCAGGTGTAATTTCATTGATGTGATTCTCGCCGCCGCGGGGAGTGGTGAGACCGGGGGAGCAAAGTGGGGAGGGAGGATGCGCTATGACTGAGGTCATCGTCCCGCTGGCACAGGTGATCGTCAGTCCAGATGATCTGGACGAGCTGGGCTGGCAGGATCAAGCGTTGTGCGCGCAGACGGATCCGGAGGCGTTCTTCCCTGAGAAGGGAGGATCGACCCGGGAGGCGAAGCGCGTATGCCGCAGCTGCGAAGTCCGAGCCGAGTGCCTGGAGTTTGCGCTCGAGAACGACGAGCGGTTCGGTATCTGGGGCGGCATGTCCGAACGTGAGCGTCGTCGCCTGAAGCGCCAGGCCGTCTTAAGCCACAGGCCGGCTGAACAGGCAGGCCGCCTGAACAGCTACGCCGCCTGAACGGTTGCGCCTGGAGCGTCAACTGTGCCGACGGCTGGACATCACTCGTTCACCCTGCTGCGCACCTGTGGGCTGTGTATCTTTAATCCTGCGCGAGCGCTGGGGATTATCGTTCGCGTTGTCCACGCGCTCTTGCCGGACGGGGTAGCCGTGCGGGGCGCCGCTGCCCACGCACCAGACAGGTCCTTTGTCACAGAACGCATCGCATCTCCGTCACGTCGTCACCGCTGTGGTGGTAGCACACGACGGTGCCCGGCTACTGCCGGGACTGCTGCAGGCGGTGCGCGAGCAGACACATTCCGTGCATCGCACGGTCGGGGTTGACACTGGCAGCCGGGACCGCAGCGGAGCGGCGCTGACCGAGTTGCTCGGCCCGGACGCGGTGTTCGGCATGGAGCCCGAGACCGGCTACGGCGCGGCCATCGCCCGCGCGCTGCAGCATCCGGCGGCCCGCAAGGCGATCCCGGAATCCGCACCTGACCAGGAACCGCCGGTGGAGTGGATCTGGCTGCTGCACGATGACTGCGAGCCGGCCCCCGACGCGCTTGAGCAGCTGCTGCGGGCGGCCAGCCGCAGCCGGTCGATCGCGGTGCTCGGCCCGAAGCTCAGGGACTTCGCGAACCGCCGGGTGCTGCGCGAGGCCGGTATCACCACCGACCGCGCTGGCCGTCGCTTCACCGGGATCGAGCCGGGTGAGATCGACCAGGGCCAGCAGGACGGGAACCGCGCGGTGCTGGCCGTCAGCTCGGCGGGCATGCTGATCCGCAGGGACGTCTGGGACCAGGTGGGCGGCTTCGACGCCAACCTGCCCCTGTTCCGCGATGACATCGACTTCTGCTGGCGGGTGCACGCGGCCGGCTACGAGGTTCGGGTGATCACGGACGCGGTGGTGTACCACCGCGAGTTGGCCGCCCGGCAGATCCGCAAGACGCCCGCCACGGGCGGCCATCCGCGGATGCTCGACCGGCGCAGCGCGCTCTACGTTTTCGCGGTCAACCTGCCGCTGGTGCCCATGCTCGCCGTCATGGGCGGCTGCGTCGCCGGGTCGCTGGTGCGCGCGGCCTATTTCCTCGTGACCAAGCAGCAGCGTAAGGCGGCGGCTCATCTCGGGGCGGTGGCATGGCTGCTACGGCATCCGGTCCTGCTGTGGCGAGCCCGCCGCCGCCGGGCCGCCCAGCGTAAGCACGGCTACGCCGTCCTGCAGGCCCAGCTGCCCCGGGCCAGAACACTGACCCTGGCCGCCGAACGGCTCTCGGGCCTGCTGTCCCGCGGGTCCGGCTACGAGAGCAGCGGACTCCATCATGCCGTCGTGGACGAGCCGGACGACGAGATGCCGCTGCCGTCCAGCGATTCGGTCCTCCGGCGCGTGCTGACTAGCCCGGGTGTCCTTCTGCTGGCCGGCCTGGCCGTCGTCGCGCTGGTCGCGGAGCGGTCATTGGCCGGCTCGGTGCTTTCCGGTTCCGGCACGCTGGCGGGCGGCGCGCTCGTGCCGGCCTGGGGCGGGGCCGGCGATCTGTGGCGCGAGTACCTGGCCGGCTACCACGATGCCGGCATCGGCTCGACCGTGAGCGCGCCGCCCTACGTGGGTGTAATGGCCGCCGTGGCCACCCTGTTCGGGGGCAAGCCGTGGCTGGCGGTTGACGTGCTGCTGTTCGGGTGTGTTCCCGCGGCCGGGGTGACCGCGTTCCTCGCCACCCGCCGCCTCACGCCCGTCCTGGTCGCCAGGGTGTGGATGGCGGCCACCTACGCGCTGCTGCCGGTGGCGATGGGCGCGGTCGCGGCCGGCCGCCTGGGGACCGCCGTCGCCTTCGTGCTGCTTCCGCTGGCCGGCATCATGATCGGCCGGATGCTCACCCAGCCGCCGCAGGCCGCGCGCCGGGCGGCGTGGGCCGCGGGCCTGATCGTCGCGATCGCAGCGGCCTTCGTGCCGTTGGTCTGGCCGATCGCGGTGCTCGCCGCGCTCGCCGCGGCCGTGGCCTGGCCCTGGCTCGGCCTGCGGACGGTCATCAATGCCGTGATCGCCGCCGTGATACCCGCGGCCATCCTGGAGCCATGGGCCTATCACCTGGTGATGAGCCCTTCCGCGTTCTTCTCAGAAGCGGGATTGTCGCGGCCGGGGCTCGCCGTCGCGGGCCTGCGGCCCGGATCCCTGCTCTTGCTCAGCCCGGGCGGACCGGGGCTCCCGCCCGTCTGGGTGACCGCGGGGCTCGTGCTGCCCGCGTTCGGCGCGCTGCTGGCTCGCCGCCGGATGGCCCTGGTGTACGCGGGGTGGAGCGTCGCGCTGGCCGGACTGGTCCTGGCCCTGGTGGTGAGCCGGGTACGGGTGACGCCGCCGCAAGGCGGGCCCGCCGTCAGCGCCTGGCCCGGTATCGCGATCGCGATCGCGGCCGCCGGGCTGCTGCTCGCGGCCGCGCCCCTGATCGAGGCGGTCGGCCGCCCCCTGCATCAGGCCGCGGACCTGATCGCCGGGCGGGTGTCCAGGACCGACTGGCGCGTGCTGGCGACACTGGCCGGGTTCGCGGTGGCCGCCTCGGCACCGGTGCTGGCGGCCGGCTACTGGCTGACCGCAGGTGTCGGCGGAACCGTGACCGCGGCCAGCCCGCAGATCCTGCCTGCGTTCGTGGCGGCCACTTCGGCTGGTCCGAACCGGAACAGAACGCTGGTCCTGCGGCAAGTGGGCGGGACGCTGTCCTATGCCGTCCTGCGGGACAGCGATCCCGTGCTCGGCGAACCGGAACTGACCGAGACCTCGTCCTCGACGCACGCTCTCGCGGCCGTCGTCGCCTCGCTGGCCACCGCCGGCGGCGGTGACGCCGGGGACACCGGACAAGCGCTCAGCCAGTTCGACATCGGCTATGTGCTGCTGCCCGCCCCGGTTGACCAGCCACTCGCGCAGCAGCTCGACGCGGCGGCCGGGCTGCAGCCGCTGACGACGTCGGCCGGGTACGACCTGTGGCAGATTTCCGGGACGGTCGCCCGCGCCCGCGTGGTGGCCTCGAACGGCACCGTGGTGCCCGTGGCCTCGGGATCGATCGGGGTGGACGCGGTCCTCGCGCCGGGAACCTCGGGCACGCTGGCACTGGCGGAGGCCTCAGGCGGCTGGTCCGCGACCCTGAACGGTAAGCCGCTGACGCCGCTGGCCAAGCCCGTGGACAGCTGGGCGCAGGGTTTCGTGCTGCCCGCGGGCGGCGGCCGCCTGATCGTTACCCGCGATGAGACGGCGCGGGACGTCAGCCTGGGCGCCGAGGCCGTCGCGCTGTTCGTCGCCTTCGTGCTCGCGCTGCCCGGTACCAGGTCCCCGGCGCCCGCGGCCGTCGAGGCCAGGGCGGATTCCGAAGCCATCCCGGCCCAGGGCCGGCGAGAGCGGGCCGCAGGCACGAGGGCCGCCCGCCGCAGGCGCCGGCCGCAGCCCGCCCCAGCCGGCGCTAAGGCCGGCGTCTCAGCCGGCGCTCAAGTCCACGGCGCCGACGACACGGCCGCCGAACCCGCCTTCGCTTCCTCCGGATCCGCTTCGGCGCAAGCCCCGTTCACCCTCGCCGCTCCCGCCGGTTCCGCGTTGAGCCCTGCCACCATGAGCCC
>PMST01000162.1 GCA_003168295.1 Actinomycetota bacterium | reverse complement strand
CGAGGCGAAATTAAACGCCCTGCCGCAGTTCATCACCGAGATCGATGGACTGGACATTCATTTCATTCACGTTCGTTCGAAACATGACGATGCGCTGCCGCTGATCGTCACGCACGGGTGGCCCGGCTCGATCATCGAACAGCTGAAGATCATCGAGCCGCTCACCAATCCGACCGCGCACGGCGGGAGCGCGGCGGACGCGTTCCATCTGGTGATTCCCTCGCTGCCCGGATACGGGTTCTCCGCCAAGCCGACCACCACCGGGTGGGATCCCCCCCGTACCGCACGTGCCTGGGTAACGCTGATGAAGCGCCTCGGATACACCCGCTTCGTCGCGCAGGGCGGCGACTGGGGTGCGGCCGTTACGCAGACGATGGGCATCCAGGCAGCACCGGAACTGCTCGGCATTCACTCCAACATGCCCGGTACCGCTCCAGCCGACATCAACAAGGCTGTCGAACGCGGCGACCCGGCGCCCGAGAACCTCTCAGGCGAGGAGAAACTGGCGTTCGAGCAGCTGAGCACCTTCTATGCCAAGCACGTGGCCTACGCGCTGATCATGACAACGCGCCCGCAAACGCTGTACGGGCTGGCGGACTCACCCGCCGACCTAGCGGCGTTCATGCTCGACCACGGCGACGGCACCGGCCAGCCCGGGCTGGTGGAACAGACCCTGCAGGGCACCTATGCCAGCGCCCTGACCCGGGACGACCTCCTCGACAACATCACGCTGTACTGGCTGACCAACACCGGCGTTTCCTCGGGCCGCCTGTACTGGGAGAACAAGGCGGACTTCTTCGACGCCAAGCCCATCACGATTCCCTTTGCCATCAGCGTCTTCCCCCACGAGCTCTATGAAGCCCCGCGGAGCTGGGCCGAGCGCGCCTACCCCCACAACCTCATCCACTACAACAGGCTCGACCGAGGCGGTCACTTCGCCGCCTGGGAACAGCCGGAGCTGTTCACCGCCGAGATGCGCGCGGCATTCCGGACGCTGCGCTAACCAGGCCACCGGCGGGCGGCGCGCTAGCCGCGCCGTCCGCCGGCCTACGGCTGGTGCCTGGCGATGAGGGGCATGAAGAGGTCATCCACGATCTCGATGACCCGCTGCTCGGGGATGGGCTTGTAGGTCATCAGCATGTCGTGACGCATCAGGTCGAATGGCATGGACAGGACGATCGGGGGGATGCGGTCGAGGTCGATCTCGCCGCGCTCGTGTGCGCGCCGGTAGATCTCCAGGGACCACAACGGGCGGTCGGCGATGAGCTTCTCCCGCACCTGGGCCGGGGTGAGGCCGCTGCTGGCCAGCAGGCCGGAGAATGCGGCGCTGACGACTGCGGCGAAGCTGACCCGCACGTTGCTGAAGCCGCTGAGCATCGCGATCATGTCGCCGCGCAGGCTCCCCGTGTCGGGGATCTGCACGGGGTGCGTCGCGCCGTAGTGCTGGATGGCATCGAGCACGAGGTCGTCCTTGTGCGGCCAGCGCCGGTACAGCACCGCGACCCCCGTCTTCGCGCGGGCGGCGACCGACTCCATCGTCAGCCTGCCGAAGCCGGCCTCGACAAGTTCCGCCCACGCGGCTTCCAGCAGCGCGGCCTCCAGTTCCTCTCCGCGCCGCCGCTGCCGGGTCCGCCCCGCCTGCTCGGTCATGCCAACCAGCATAGAGCCGGAAAATAAGAGATGCTTGCATTCCTTAACTTCGTTCCCTACTCTCATAAGAGAAGCATCTATCTCTTATGGAAGGAGGTGCGTCATGGCAGCGACACCAACGTCAGCGGCGAAACCCCCGGTCGAGAAGCTGGACCCGAAGGTGGTCAAGACCGCCCTGATCCTCATCGTCGGCGGGATGGCCGTCATCTTCGACACCACCATCGTCAGCGTCGCCCTCCGCGCGCTCGCCGTGAAGCTGGACACCTCGGTCGCGACGATTCAGTGGGTGACCACCGGCTACCTGCTCGCGCTCGCCATCGCGGTGCCGCTCAGCGCCTGGGGCCTGAAGCGCTTCGGCGGCAAGCGCCTCTGGATGTTCTCCCTGGCCGTGTTCCTGATCGGGTCGATCGGGTCCAGCCTGGCGTGGAACGTCGGCTCGCTCATCGGCTGGCGTGTCGTCCAGGGCGTCGGGGGCGGCCTCATGCTCCCGCTGATGACCACGCTCATCTTCCAGGCCGCGGGCGGCAAGTCGCTGGGCAGGCTCGTCACCTACGTCGCGCTGCCGGCGCTGCTGGGCCCGATCCTCGGCCCGGTGATCGGCGGCGCCATCCTCACCCACCTGAGCTGGCGGTTCATGTTCTGGGTGAACGTGCCGTTCTGCACCGCGGGCTTCCTCCTCGCCTGGCGGTACCTCGCCGATGACACCCCGGGCCAGGCGAAGGGCATGGCCCGGGGCATCATCGGCGCCCCCAAAGCAAAGCTCGACGTGCCCGGCCTGCTCCTGATCGCACCGGGTACCGCGGTGCTCCTGTACGGCCTGGCCAACGCGGGCACCGCCGCCGGGTTCGGCCGCCCCGACGTCATCATCCCCCTGGTGACCGGCGCCGCCCTTCTCGCCGCGTTCACCTGGTACGNNTGCTCCTGTTGCCGCTGTTCTACCAGGACGTGCGCGGCACCACCGCGCTGACGGCCGGGATCGTGCTCGTCCCGCAAGGCATCGGCGCCGCCTTGTCCCGCACCGTCGCCGGGAGCAACATCGACAAGTTCGGCTCGCGCCTCATCGTCCTGGGTGGCTGCGTCATCGTCGCCGCCGCGACCGTGCCATTCGCCTTCGCCGGGCCGCATACCAACTCGTGGCTGCTTGCCCTCTGGATGATCATCCGGGGGTTCGGCCTCGGCGCCGTCACCATGCCCCTGATGGTCGCCGCCTACGTCGGCCTGGACTCCGAGCAGATCCCCCACTCCAGCGTGCTGACCCGCACGGCCCAGCAGATCGGCGGCTCGTTCGGCACCGCCGTCCTCGCCGTGATCCTCGAGGGTGCCATCGCCACGCACCACGGATCGCTCGCTGACGCGTTCCACGTGGCGTTCTGGTGGTCGGCCGGGTTCTCCGCCGTCGCCGTGCTGCTCTCCCTCTGGCTACCCGGTGCCCAGCGCACCCCGCCCGCCGAGGCCGCTCCGAGCGCCCAGCCAGCGCTGGTCGCCAACGCGGACTGACCTGAGCAGTGGAGTCGTCTTGTCCGTCACTTCTAGGTCCGTGCGCCGGATGCTGCGTTTGTTGTCTCCGCGGACCGGTCAAGTAGCGGCTGGCAGCGCAGCCGGTGGCGGCCAGACGGGCGCGAGCCAGGTCACGTTCGGCCCGCAGCATCGGGGCGAGATGCCCGGGCTGGTAGGAGTCGAGCAGGGCCAGCAGGTCGGCGACCGCGCCGGTGTCGCCCAGTTCGAACGCGGCGCGGATGGCCAGCGGCCACGCCCAGCGCAGGTACTCGTGGCTGATCCCCAGGACGCCTGCGCGAGTGAGCGTCGCCCAGGCCTGGCGCAGCGCATCGGCCGGCCGGCCGGCGATCGCCAGTAGTAACCGGCGCCCCGCACGACGGGCACCCCGCCGAAGGAGCGCCGCACGCCCCGCAGAACCGGTCGCCCTCTGCCGTAGGTGCACCGCATTGCCCGCATATCACGCAACCGGTTTACGCAGCCGCGTCGGCCCTGTCAAGCCAGGCCCACGGCCTGCGGTCAGTACGGGTTCTGGGGCTGGCACCACCGTCCGTTCCGAAAAAAAGAGCTTTTGACCTTCGGAACGAACCGTGGTGCTCCGGACAGGACCTGGCTAGTTGAGCCGCTCGATGATCATCGCCATGCCCTGGCCGCCGCCAATGCACATGGTTTCCAGGCCGACGGTCTCGTCCCTGGTGACCAGGCCGTTGAGCAGGGTGGCGGTGATCCGGGCGCCGGTCATGCCGAACGGATGACCCAGCGCGATGGCGCCGCCGTGCACGTTGAGCCGGCCGATGTCGATGCCGAGCTCGCGGTAGGAGGGAATCACCTGCGCCGCGAAGGCCTCGTTGATCTCGACCAGGTCGATGTCGGAGATGGTCATGCCGACCCGGCGCAGCGCCTGCCTGGTCGCCTCGACCGGGCCAAGGCCCATGATTTCCGGCGACAGCGCGCTCACCCCGGTGGCAACGATCCGGGCGAGCGGGGTGANNTGCCCGCGGTCACCGTCCCGTCCGGGCGGAAGACGGGCTTGAGCCCGGCGACGGCGTCGAGGGTGATACCCGGGCGAGGGCCGTCGTCGCGGTCCACGGTGGTGCCGTCCGGCAGTTCGACCGGGGTGATCTCGCGCGAGTAGAAGCCATTCTTGATCGCCTGCTCGGCGAGGTTCTGCGAGCGGACCGCGAACTCGTCCTGCTCGGTCCGGCTGATACCGCGCATCGACGCCACGTTCTCCGCGGTCTGCCCCATGGCGATGTAAGCGTCGGGCAGCAGGCCGTCTTCCCGCGGGTCGTGCCAGCCCTCGGCGCCGCCCCTGGCCGCGGTGACGGTGCGCGCGCCGGCGTCGGCGAACAGCGGGTTCATGGTGTCGGGAAGCGAGTCGCTGCTGCCCTTGACGTGCCGGCTCACCGTCTCCACGCCGGCCGAGATGAACACCTCGCCCTCGTCGGCCTTGATCGCGTGCATGGCCATCCGGGTGGTCTGCAGGGACGACGCGCAGTAGCGGGTAAGCGTGGTGCCCGGAAGGTGGTCGTAACCGAGCAGCACCGCGACCACCCGGGCCATGTTGAACCCGGCCTCGCCACCGGGCAGGCCGCAGCCCAGCATCAGGTCGTCCACGTCCAGCGGGTCGAGCTGCGGCACCTGGTCCAGCGCCGCGCGCACGATGGTAGCGGTCAGGTTGTCCGACCTCAGGTCCTTCAGCGACCCCTTGAAGGCGCGGCCGATCGGCGACCGGGCCGCGGCCACGATTACCGCTTCAGCCATGAGCTTCTCCGTTCCTATGGGATACGTCACCGAGCCTGCTCCGCCTGGAGCACACGGTCGATAGCTGGCGCGACAACCCCTGGGCGGGAACGCGGTGGCTGCGCACAACGTGATCGCCGTCCCCATCGCGGGTGTCCGCGGCACTAACGCCAGGGGCGCAACACGGTCCGCGAGGCTAATGGCGGGGGCGGTCGCGGAGCCTACGCTCAAGACCGTCACTCGGGGCTGGAGGCGGAATGAACATGTCGATGCCGATGACGGACCAAGACAGCGGCTCCACTCTGGCCCCCGAGACAAGCGGACGGCATCAGGTGCTCGTGGTGGGCGGCGGGTTCGGCGGTGTGAATGTGGCCAAGGCACTGGCTCACGCCGACGTGGACGTCACCATTGCGGACCGGACCAACCATCATCTGTTCCAGCCGCTGCTCTACCAGGTGGCCGCCGGGTTGCTGAGCGAGGGCCTGATCGCGCCACCGCTGCGCCGGGTGATCAAGGATCAGCGCAACGCCAGGACCGTCCTGGCCGACGTCACGCACTTCGACCTGGACAAGCATTTCGTCTACGGGGTGACGCCGGACGGCCGCAAGCTGCACCGGCGTTACGACACTCTGATCGTGGCGGGCGGCGCGACGCATGCGTACTTCGGCAACGACCACTGGGCCGGCTTCGCGCCTGGGATGAAAACCCTTGAGGACGCGCGCAGGCTGCGCAGTCACATCCTGTCCGCCTTCGAGCTGGCCGAGACGGTCCCAGATCCGTCGCTGCGTAAGGCGCTGCTGACCTTCGTCGTGATCGGTGCCGGCCCGACCGGGGTGGAATTGGTCGGCCAGGTGGCCGAGCTCGCGAAGAAGGTGCTGCCGCGCGAGTACCGCTGGGTGGATACCGCCCAGGAGATCCGGGTCATCCTGGTCGAGGCCGGACCGGCGGTCCTCGGCCCGTTCCATCCGAAGCTGCAGCGCTACGCCCGCGACCATCTGGTCAAGCTGGGCGTCGAGGTGCGGAAGGACACCACGGCCACCGACAAAGCCGCCGACAGCATCACGCTGAAGAGCGCGGCCG
>PMST01000590.1 GCA_003168295.1 Actinomycetota bacterium | reverse complement strand
CCGAGCTGCGGATTATCCAGCGCAAAGAATCCGCCCCATCTCAGGGAGGCTCCCAATGAATATCGACCACCGCCGGCTCGGGCGTATCCGCCAGGACCAGGGTGATATCGCTAACCACATCATCGACGAGTTCGCCGCGGGGCGGCTGTCCCGCCGGGACTTCATCCGCCGCGCCAGCGTCGTCGGCATCTCGGTGCCGGTCCTCGGTTCGGTCCTCGCGGCCTGCGGCAGCAGCTCGTCGACCTCGGCGAAGTCCGGCACGTCATCCTCGTCGACCGCGACCGGAGCGCCTGGCGCGGTGATCAAGGCCGGCATCACCACGCCGACCGCGGCCATCAACCCGGTGACCGTCGCCGACCAGGGCGGGCTTGACATGCTCGCGCAGACCGGCGAGTACCTGACCCTGTCCACCCAGACCCTGACCCTGCAGCCGGTGCTGGCCACCAGCTGGACGCCGAACGCCACCGCCGACGTCTGGACGTTCAAGATCCGCCAGGGGGTCAAGTTCCACAACGGCGCCGCGCTGACCGCCGACGACGTCGTCTACACCTACCAGCTGCACGCCAACCCCAAGAACGGGTCGAACGCGCTGTCCGTGCTGGGCGGGGTGCTCACCGCGTCCGGCGTGGTCAAGGTCGACGACTACACGGTCGCCTTCCACCTGGAGGCCGCGAACGGGAACTTCCCGTACCTGACCTCCTCCGACAACTACAACATGATCATCATCCCGAAGGGCTACAACCCGGCCAGCTGGCAGAGCACGTTCATCGGCACCGGGCCGTTCGTGCTCGGCTCCTACACGCCGAAGTCGGGCGCCACGTTCACCCGCAATGAGTCGTACTGGGGCACCAAGGCGCTGCCGTCGCAGACCCAGTTCACGTTCTACGACACCCAGAACCCGATGATCCTCGCGCTAACCGGCAGCACGATCGACGTTGTCGGGCAGTTCTCCGTGTCCGGGGCCCAGGAACTGCTCACCGGCAGCTACAACATCATCAAGCTGAAGTCCAGCGCGCACCGCGAGCTGTCGATGCGCTGCGACCAGGCGCCGTTCACCGACTCCCGGGTCCGGCAGGCGATCGCGCTCACGCTAGACCGGCGCGCGATCGTGACGGCGCTGTTCAAGGGCTACGCCGACGTCGGCAACGACAGCCCGTTCGCACCCGTCTACCCGTCCACCGACACCAGCATCGCCCAGCGCGTGCAGAACATCAGCCAGGCCAAGTCGCTGCTGGCGGCGGCCGGCCACAGCTCCGGGTTCAGCACCCAGCTCATCACCGAGAACCTGCTGGAGATTCCGGATTACGCCCAGATCGTGGCGCAGTCGGCGGCGCAGATCGGCGTGAAGATCAGCCTGAAGGTGGAGAGCTCGTCCGCGTACTACGGCAAGGCCACGTTCGGCCAGTCCGACTGGCTGGACGCTACCATGAGCCTGGTCGACTACGGGCACCGCAGCGTGCCGAACGCATTCCTGACCGCCGCGCTCGAGACCACCAACGCCAAGACGGGCACCGGCCCGTGGAACGCGGCTCATTTCAACAACGCCCAGTACGACAAGCTGGCCGCGCAGTACGTCGCCGCCTCCGACCTGTCCACCCAGCGCAGCATCGCCGGGCAGATCGAGACGCTGCTGCTGGCCCAGACGCCGGTCATCTTCGGCTACTTCTACAACTACCTGACGGCCACGGCGACGGGCGTGACCGGTGTCTACCCGACCGCGATCGGGCACCTTTTCCTGTACAACGCGGCCAAGAGCTAGGCTCTGGTTAAAGGCTTCCTGTCCGGCGCGCCCGCCCTGGGCGCACCGGGCAGGTATGCGCCAGCGTGGAGGGGAAGGTTGGAGGGGTCAGTCCGGATGGCGACTGAGAACCCGACCAGGACCGAGGCGCACGGCCATGACCACGGGCACCAGCACCGGGACGTGTCCGGCGGCTGGCTGCGCCCCGCCGTGTTCGGGGCCATGGACGGGCTGGTGACGAACGTGTCGCTGATCGCCGGGGTGGGCGGCGGCGGCGGGTCGGCCCACACGATCGTCCTGACCGGACTGGCGCTCCTGGCCGCGGGCGCCTGCTCGATGGCCGCCGGGGAGTACGTGTCGGTCTCCTCCCAGAACGAGCTCATCTACGCCGAGGTCGACAAGGAACGGCTCGAGCTTGAGAACAACGCCGCCGCCGAGCAGGCCGAGCTGGCGACCATGCTCCGGGCCCGCGGAGTCAGTCCGGCCACCGCCCGGCAGGCGGCCGCGGAGATCTCCGCCCACCCGGAGAAGGCGCTGGCCGTGCACACCATGGAAGAACTCGGGGTCGACTCCAGCGACCTGCCGTCCCCCCTGGTGGCGGCGGGCGCGTCCCTCGCCTCCTTCGCCGTCGGCGCCCTGATCCCGCTGTTCCCCTACCTGGTGGGACTCCGGGTACTTGGCGCCGCGCTCGGGCTCGCTGCGGTCGCCGCGGTGCTGGGCGGGGGCGTTGTGTCCCGGCTGACCGACCGGCCGTTCTGGCGGGGTGCGCTACGACAGCTGGCGTTGGGCGCCGCCGCCGCCGGGGTTACCTACCTGATCGGGACCCTCGTCGGCCACGTGGGCTGAGCTGCGCCGACGGTACCTGGCGGGCGCCAGCGGTACCTGGCCGGCCGTCAGGGCGGCGGGTTTCAGCAGGGCGGCGGGTTCAGCAGGGCCTGGCCCGCGACGGGGACGCCGGCCTGCAGGACCAGCCAGATGCGGGCCGGGTCACTGAGCAGTTGCGGGTCGGCCAGCGGGTCGCCGTCGACGATGATCAGGTCGGCGAGCTTGCCGTCGGCCACGGTGCCGATGTGCTCGTCCAGGTCGAGCGCCTGCGCCGCAGTGCTGGTGGCGGCGACCAGGACCTCGGCCGGGGTCAGCCCGTGATGCACCATCCGCTGGATCTCCAGGCCGGCGGCCAGGCTCATGTCACTGCCGAGGGCGATCTTGACCCCTGCCTGGCGGGCGGCTCGCATGCTGGCCGCGCCTTCGGCCAGGTTCCGCTCCGCCAGCTCCGACAGCACGGGCGGCATCTCCGGTTCGGCCTGAGCCGTCGCCCGGTCGATGGCCTCGCCCAAGCCCGCCATCCAGTAGTAGCCCGACAGGGTCGGCACCAGGACCTGGCCCGCGGCGGCCATGGCCTCGAGCAGGTCCGGCCGCCGGTGCAGGTACATGCCGTGCTCGATCGTGTCGACCCCGTGCCTGATCGCGGCCGCGCAGCCGTCCAGGCCCTCGGCGTGCGCGGCGACCCGGTAGCCCAGCCGGTGCGCCTCCTCGGTGACGACGGCCAGTTCCGGCTCGGTGAGCTGGAGCGGCTCAGGATCTTCGAGCTCGTTGGAGCGAGCGCCCGTCGTCATCACCTTGACGAAATCGGCGCCAGCCCGGATCTGCTCCCTGACGGCCCGCCTGACGTCATCGGGGCCGTCGGCCTCGCGGTACATGTCACCGTAGAAACGTCCGCCCGGCGCCGTCGCGGAGACGATCTTCCCGCAGGTCAGCAGGCGAGGACCGCGGAACGCACCGTAACGCATGGCCTGCCGGGCCTGCTGCGGCAGCTGGCCCTGGGAGCCGCAGACCCGGATGGTGGTGACCCCGAAGCGCAGGTAGTCGCGCAGTTCGGCCTGGAGAAAATGCTCCGCGACGCCCGGCAGCGGCTCCTCGGCGCCCTTCGCGGTATGCGGGACGCGGCCCGAGGCGTGCGTGTGCGCGTCGGTCAGCCCCGGCATCAGCACCCGCCCGCCGACATCCACCGAGCGGGCGCCGTCCGGGCACCGCTCGCGGGCGTCCGCGACCCGGCGGATGATCCCGTCCTCCACCAAGACGGCCGTGCTCTCGCGCAGCGCTGCACCGGTGCCGTCGAAAAGCCGGGCCCCCGTCAGCCAGAGCCGTCCACTGGCCGCGGCCGGCGCGGCGATCAGCGCCGGAAACCTGTGCGTCACCCGGACACCACCTCCATGTGGTTAGGTCTCCGTTGTAACGCACACCATGTCTCGGCCCAAAATGCGCCCCCGGCTAACAGCAGGCACACGGTTAACGCCAGTAGGCCTTGGTTCGAACTGGCCCCGTGATCGGACCGGCCCGATGGAGCACCGGGCCGCTGACGCCGGCGTGTTCGCACCACTTGATGTAGGAGCGGATGCCGTCCCCGTAAGCTTTCACGGTGGCCTTCGATTTCCCCTCCGCTCTCAGGTGCTTCTCCCATGAGAACAGCAACTCCGGCAGGTCGCTCACTGGGCACCCTCGCTGGTCAGGGCAACATCAGGCGGGACAAGAGAATATAGATAATCCGTGGTTATCTTGAACCGCCCGCTGCGGATCGCCCTGCTGTCGTACCGCAGCAAGCCGCACTGCGGCGGACAGGGCGTTTACGTGCGCCACCTGAGCCGGGAGTTGCACGGGCTCGGGCATCACGTAGAGGTGTTCTCGGGTCAGCCGTATCCCGACCTGGATCCCGGCCCGCTGCTGCGCGAGATCCCCAGCTTGGACCTGTACCGTGACGACGATCCGTTCCGCACGCCGCACTGGGACGAGTACCGGGGCTGGCCGGACGTGCTCGAGACCGTCATGATGTGGGGTGGCGCCTTCCCCGAGCCGCTGACCTTCAGCCTGCGGGCGCTGCGCGTGCTGACCGGGCGCGCGGCGGACTTCGACGTGGTGCACGACAACCAGGGGCTCGGCTACGGGATGCTCGGCGTGCGGCGGCTCGGGCTGCCGCTGGTGACCAGCATCCATCATCCGATCAGCGTGGATAAGCGCATCGACCTGGCCGAGTTCGGCTGGCTGACTCGGTTGTCCCGGCGGCGCTGGTACGGGTTCGTCCGGATGCAGGCCAGGGTCGCGCGGCGGCTGGCCGGGCCGGCTGGGGCCTCTGGGGCCTCTGGGGCCTCTGGGGCCGAACCGCTGATCACCGTGTCGGAGTCGTCCAAGCGCGACATCTGCCGCGACTTCCGGGTTCCGCCCGAGCGGGTGCGCATCATTCCGCTGGGGGTGGACACCCGGGTGTTCCGCCCGCGCGAGGCCGCGCGGGTGCCCGGCCGGATCATCGCGGTGGCCAGTGCCGACTCGGCGATCAAGGGGGTGGCGACGCTGCTGCGCGCGGTGGGCAAGGTCGCCACGGACCGGGACGTGCACCTGGTCATCGTGGGCAAGCCCGCGGCCGCCACCGAGCGGCTGGCCGCCCAGCTGTCCCTGGGCGACCGGATCGCGTTCACCCACGGACTCGACGACGAGGCCTTCTCCGCGCTGCTGGCCAGCGCCGAGATCGCGGTCGTGCCATCGCTGTACGAAGGGTTCTCGCTGCCCGCGGTCGAGCACATGGCCTCGGGTACTCCGCTCGTGGCCAGCCGCACCGGTGCCCTGCCCGAGGTGACAGGCGACGCAGCCGTACTGGTCACTCCGGGCGACGACGAGGAACTCGCGGCCGTGCTCAGACGCCTCCATGACTCCCCCGCCGAGCGCGCCGCGCTCGGCGACCGCGCGCTCGAGCGGGTCCGCGAGCGGTTCGCCTGGGCCGCGGTGGCCGAGGCGACCGCCGAACAGTACCGGGACGCCATAGGGCCGACGTGCTGACCGTCGATTTCCGGAGGTTCCCGGTCCGGCCCGGCGACCGCGTGCTCGACTTGGGCTGCGGCGGCGGCCGGCACGCCTTCGAGGTGTACCGGCGCGGCGCGAACGTCGTCGCGTTCGACCTGGACCCATCCGAGCTGGGCCCGGTGACCGGGATGTTCGGCGCGATGCGCGAGGCAGGCGAGGCGGGCTCCCAGGGCGGAGCGACGGCGGTATCCGGGGACGCCACCGCGATGCCGTTCGGCGATGGCACGTTCGACCGGGTGATCGCGGCCGAGGTGCTTGAGCATGTTCTGGACGACCAGCGGGCGATGAACGAGCTCGCGCGCGTGCTGCGGCCGGGCGGGCTAGCGGCGATCACGGTTCCCAGCTGGCTGCCAGAACGGATCTGCTGGGCCCTGTCCACGGAGTATCACGAGGTCCCCGGGGGGCATGTGCGCATCTACACACGGGTCGAACTCGAAGCCAAGCTGGCCAGGGCCGGGCTGGAGGTCGGCTGGCACCACCACGCGCACGGACTGCACTCGCCGTACTGGTGGCTCAAATGCGCGGTCGGGGTGCACGACGACAAGCACTCGCTGGTCAGCGCCTATCACCGCGTGCTGGTCTGGGACATCATGCGCAAGCCGGCCGCCACCAGGCTCGCCGAGCAGGCACTTAACCCCCTGATCGGGAAGAGCCTAGTGGTGTACGCGGTCAAGCCGGGGCGGCCGGATGACCACCGGTGAGGTGACGTCTGGGTTGACCCGGGCTGACGTGCTTGCCACGGGTGAGTCCATCGCGCAGATGCAAGAACCCTCCGGGGCGATCCCGTGGCCGGACGGGCATGTCGATGCCTGGGATCACGTCGAATGCGCGATGGCGCTGAGCGCCTGCGGGCTGCGGGAGCCTGCCCGGCGTGCCTACCGGTGGCTGCGGGAGACCCAGGCTGCCGACGGGTCCTGGCCCCGGTCCGTCACCGGCGGCACGGTGACGGACCCGGCGGGCGAGAGCCATCACGCCGCGTACATCGCCGTCGGCGCGTGGCACGAGTACCTGGTGACCGGCGACGAAAGGCACGGCCTGACCATGTGGCCCGCGGTCCGACGCGCGGTGGACTGGGTGCTCGGGCTGCGTACACCCCGGGGCGAGATCGCCTGGGAGCGCGATGCCGGCGGGCGGCCGGGAAGCTTCGCGCTGCTTTCCGGCTGCTCAAGTATCCACCAGAGCCTGCGCTGCGCGATCGCGCTGGCCAAGCTGGCCGATGACCCCAGGCCCGACTGGGAGTTCGCGGCGGACCGGCTGGCCCACTTGGTGGCCGCTCACCCGGAGGCGTTCGCGGACAAGAGCCGGTTTGCCATGGACTGGTACTACCCGGTGCTCGGCGGTGCGGTGGGCGGCACCGAGGCGGCCGCGCGGCTCGCCGCGGGGTGGGACCGGTTCGTGGTCCCGGGCCTCGGCGTCCGCTGTGTCAGCGACCAGCCCTGGGTCACCGGGGCCGAGACCTGCGAGCTCGTGATCGCTCTGGACGGCTGCGGGATGCGCGCCGAGGCGCTTGAGGTGTTCGCGGACGCCCAGCACCTGCGCCATCCGGACGGCTCGTACTGGACCGGCTGGCAGTTCGCCAACGCCGAGCCGTTCCCGCGGGAACGGTCCAGCTGGACCGCGGCCGCCGTGGTGCTGGCGGCGGACGCGCTAACCGGCTTCAGCTGCGGCGGGGGGATCTTCAGGGACGCCGCAGGAGCCCAGGAGGCACCCAATGCCTGTGGCCGAGACTGCGGTTCAAACAACCCTTAGCAGGCCAAAAGGGCGCATCTGGGAGCCGCTGCTCACAGATCCAGCCGGCACAACGGCACATCGTGCCGGCTGGAAAGCCCAGTAGACGCTGGTATCTGAAAATTCATGTGTTAGCAGGTGCGGGTGGTGTTGAGGACCCCGCCCAGCCGATGCCGGAGCCGGTTCGCTCGAGTAGGCGGAGGGAGCCTTCGGCGCGGACTTCGGTGAACGCGCCTGAGGTCAACGCGCGCTGGTAGATCAGGTACGGGGGGCGGCCGCCGTCGGCCGGGTCGGGAAACACGTCGTGGATGGCGAGCACGCCGCCGGGAGCCACCCAGGGGGCCCAGCATTGGTAGTCCGTCATCGCCGCGTGCTCGGTGTGGCCACCGTCGATGAAGACCATGCCGAGCGGTGTGCGCCAGAGCCTGGCGACGTCGGCGGAGCGGCCCACTACGACCACCACGTGATCTTCGAGTCCGGCCGCCGCGAGCGTGGCCCGCAGCGTGGGCAGCGTATCCAGGCGGCCGGTCAGCGGGTCGGCCAAACGCGGATTGTGGTACTCCCAGCCGGGCTGGTGCTCTTCCGAGCCGCGGTGGTGGTCGACGGTCACGACCAGCTGGCCGACCATCCTAGCCGCCGCGACCAGGTAGATGGTGGACTTGCCGCAGTAGCTGCCGATCTCAAGGACCGGCCCGCGGCGGGAGTAAGCCGCGGCCGCGTCGAACAGGGCCTGGCCTTCGGCGGCGGGCATGAAACCCGGGGCCGATTCGGCCGCGCGGAGCAGCTCGGCGTCCATAGGGCGGGGGGTGGCCGGGCCGGGGGTGGCTAGGCCCGGGGTGGCTGGGCCGGGGGGGGTCAGGTCGGTGTTCATTCGCTCCCGCTTATCAGGAACCAAGATAGGCCAGGACGGCCAGGACGCGGCGGTTGTCGTCGTCGGAGAGCGCCAGGTCCAGCTTGGCGAAGATACCCGCGGCGTGCTTGCTGACCGCTTTTTCTGTGACGAAAAGGCGCTGGGCGATCGCGGCGTTGGAGCGGCCCTCGGCCATCAGGGCGAGCACGTCGTGCTCGCGGGGCGTCAGGCGGGTCAGCGGCTCGGTGCGGGAATGCCGCACCATCAGCTTCTGGACTACCACGGGATCGAGCACCGTGCCGCCGGCGGCGACGCCGCGGATCGCGGTGGTGAACGCCTCGTCGTTGAACACCCGGTCCTTGAGCAGGTAACCGACCCCGCCCGCCTGGTCGGCCAGCAGCTCGCGGGCATACAGCTGCTCTACGTACTGGGACAGCACGAGCACCGGCAGGCCGGGTACCTGTCGGCGGGCCTGCAGCGCCGCGCGGAGCCCGTCGTCGGTGTGCGTCGGCGGCAGCCGGACGTCGACGATCCCCACGTCCGGACGCTCGTCGAGCAGGGCCCGGAGCAGCTCAGGGGCGCTGGCGACCGCCGCGACGACCTCGAATCCGTGCGCGGTGAGCAGCCTGACCAGGCCCTCCCTCAGCAGGAAGAGATCTTCGGCGATGACAACGCGCACGGTACCTCGATGACAAGAATCGTCGGCCCGCCCGGCGGGCTGCTCACCGCCAGGATGCCATCAAACGTCGCCAGGCGGCGTTCCACCCCGGCCAGCCCGGTGCCGAGGGCCGGGTCGGCGCCGCCCGAGCCGTCGTCAGTGACCTGCGCGCGCAGCATGCCCACGGAGTAGCTGAACTGGATCCGCACGGCCCGGGCGCCGGCGTGCTTGGTCACGTTGGCCAGCGCCTCGGCCACCGAGAAGTAGACGGCCGAGGCCACCGGCAGCTTGACCTCACCGGGCAGGTCGAGGTCGAGCTCGACGGGCAGCGGCGTGTCCAGGGCCAGAGCGCGGATGGCGTCGGCCAGGCCGCGGTCGGCCAGCACCGGCGGGTAGATGCCGCGCACCAGGTCGCGCAGCTCGGTCAGGGCGAGGGAGGAGGATTCCTTGGCCTCGGCCACGAGCGCGAGCGCCGCCTCGGGGTTGGTCGGGAACAGCCGTTGCGCTGCCTGCAGGCTCATGCCAAGCGCGACCAGACGGGCCTGCGCCCCATCGTGCAGGTCGCGCTCGATGCGGCGCAGCTCGGCCGCCGCGGTGTCCACGGCGTCGTGGCGGGTCTGGGTCAGGGTCTGCACCCGCTGGGTCAGGTGCCGGGCCCGGGCCGCGAGCTCGGGGTCGGGCAGGTCGGTCAGGTGATGGCGCATCACCCGCGGCGCCAGCCACAGGCCCGCGGCCAGCAGGACGGAGCCTTCCACGGCGACGGTCCAGAGGTGGGCGGACGCCGGGCTGTTGTTCAGGTCGGCGAAGCCATACGCGAACCCGGGCACCACGGGCCAGAACACCGTGATCACCCACCCGTAGGCGCCGAGGACCAGCAGGCCCGCCTCGGCCAGCGTGGCGGCCCAGGCCCGCGACCGGAAGATCAGCACCAGCGCGCCCGCGAACAAGGTCAGGTCCATGACGGCCACGTCGAGCCCGTCGATCGCCTGCCAGCCGAACCAGTTGCCCGGTCCGAGCAGCTGGACGGCCAGCCCCACGACCGGGATAAGCAGTAGGGCCTGGGCACCCGAGATCCCGCGGCGGCCGCTGGCCAGCCACCGGGCGGTCAGCGCCCGGACCGTCCCGGCGCCCGGCGAGTTAAGCCGCAGCAGCAGCCACAAGCCGATGACGAACAAGAGCCCGGCCTCGGCCAGGACCGGCGGGGCACCCCAGATCCCCCAGCCCGCGTCGACGAACAGGTACTGGACCCGGCTGATGCTCCCGTCGTTGTACGTCCTGGCCAGCATGATCCCGAAGATGGCCAGCCCGAGCACGCCGTAGGGCACCAGCTTGGCCGCCGGCTTCGGGGCGAAGACGATGGCCAGGGCCGCGAGGCCCAGCTCGGCCGGGATAAGCCCGTGCGCACCGCCGGCCATCACGGCGGCGGACATCGCGATGGGAAGCAATAGCAGAGCCCAGCCGCGGTCTCGGATGCGCCCCCGCAGGCCACCCGGACGCGGGGTCCCCTTGGCCCCCCGCACCAGGATGAACGCTATGCACCCGATCGTCAGCAGTAGCACAATCGCGAAAAGCATGACCGCCAGCTCCTTCCCTTACCCCCCTCTTAGTCCCATCCTGACCGCGGCGCCAGGGCGCCGCCATGGGCCTGCGACCCCGCATCGGGGTAGTGCTGAGCCCCCTCCCGGCCGGCCACGGGGGTGCGGGGATCAGCTCGTCATCAGGCGGGACAGGCGGGCCAGGGCCTCGGTCAGCACCTCGGGGCGCTTGCAGAAGGCGAACCGGACCAGGGTGCGGGCCGCTGCTTTGTCGTCGTAGAAGATGGCGGAGGGGATGGCGACGACGCCGGCGCGTTCGGGCAGGGTGCGGCAGAACTCGATGCCGTCCCGGTCGTCCAGGCCGGCGATGTCGGCGGTGACGAAGTAGGTGCCTTGCGGCGGGTACACCTCGAAGCCCAGGGCGGCCAGGCCGGGCACGAACAGGTCACGTCTGGCCTTCAGGTCCTCCCGCAGGGCGGTGTAGTACTCATCGGGCAGGGCCAGCGCCTCGGCCACCGCGTACTGGAACGGGCCGCCGCTCACGTAGGTCATGAACTGCTTGGTCGTCTTGACCGCGGTGACCAGCTCCGCCGTCGCCTCGACCCAGCCGATCTTCCAGCCGGTGAAGGAGAACGTCTTGCCCGCCGAGCTGATCGTCACCGTCCGCTCGCGCATGCCGGGGAACGAGGCGATCGGCACGTGCTCGCCGTCGAACACCAGGTGCTCGTAGACCTCGTCCGAGACCACGAGCAGGTCGCGCTCGACCGCCAGTTCGGCGATGGCGGCCAGTTCGCCGCGGGTGAACACCGAGCCGGTGGGGTTGTGCGGGGTGTTGAGGAGGATGAGCCTGGTGCGTTCGGTGATGGCGTTGGCTAGCTCGGCTGGGTTCGGGCGGAAGTCCGGCGGGCGCAGCGTGACCGGGACCCGGACGCCGCCGGCCATGGCGATGTTCGCGGCGTAGGAGTCGTAGTAGGGCTCGAACGCGATCACCTCGTCACCCGGCTCGACCAGCGCGAGCATCGCGGCGGCGACGGCCTCGGTGGCACCGGCCGTGACCAGGATCTCGTCGGCCGGGTCGTAGCGCAGGCCGTAGAAGTGCGCGGCGTGGGCGGCGATCGCCTGGCGCAACTCGGGAATGCCCGGGCCGGGCGGGTACTGGTTGCCGCGGCCGGCCAGGATGGCGTCCGCCGCGATCTGGGCGATCTTGACCGGGCCGTCCTGGTCGGGGAAGCCCTGCCCTAGGTTGATCGATCCGGTCGCGACCGCGCGCGCGGACATCTCGGCGAAGATCGTGGTCCCGAGGCCGGCCAGGCGCCGGTTCAGAAGAGGTCGGCTCACCGGACCATGAGATCATGCTGTGGCCGGTTAGGCTGCATATATGCGCCTCGCGTTGTGCCAGATCCCGGTCAGCTCACGGCCGGACGTCAACTCCGGACGGGTCCGGACCGCTCTTGAGCAGGCCGCGGACTCCGGTGCCGACCTCGCGGTGTTCCCGGAGGCGACCCAGATCAGGTTCGGCTCGGACCTGCGTGCGGCCGCCGAGCCGCTGGATGGCCCGTTCTGCTCCGGGCTCGCGGCGGCGGCCGCCGAAACCGGGGTCGCGCTGGTCGCCGGGGTCTTCGAACCTGGCCCGGACGGCCGGGTCTACAACACCGCCGTCGCCTACGACGGGGCCGGCCAGCTGGTCGCCTCCTACCGGAAACTGCACCTGTTCGACGCGTACGGGCAGCGGGAATCGGACCACGTCGCGCCGGGGTCCGCTCCGGTCATCTGCACGCTGGCCGGCGTGCGCACCGGGCTGGAGATCTGCTACGACGTGCGGTTCGGCGAGCTCTCGCGGGCGCTGGCGGCGTCCGGGGCCTCGCTCATCGTGCTGCCCGCCGCCTGGGCCGCGGGGCTGTTCAAGGAGGACCACTGGGTCACGCTGGTGCGAGCGCGCGCCATCGAGAACACCGTGTGGGTCGCCGCCGTCGGGCAGGTACCCGACCTGGACGAGCCGTTCACCCGGGCCGCGACCGGGGTCGGGCGCAGCATGCTGGTCGACCCGCTCGGGGTGGTCCGGGCCGATCTCGGGCCGGGACCCGGGGTCACGGTCGCCGAGGTCGAGGTCGAGGAGATCGGGACCGTCCGGGCTAGCCTGCCGAGCCTGGACAACCGCCGGGATGACGTGTTCGGCAAACCCGTCGTCGTGCAGGAGAGCTGAGAGGCTGGGGCTTTAGCGAACCGGAGCCTTAGCGAACCGGTGACTGCCAGAAGACGGGTTCCTCGCCGGTCGGCCAGGCGGTGTAGCCGACGCCGGTCAGCGTGCTGCCCGACAGGGCCAGGCCGGTGATCACCTGGATGCCGGGGCCGGTCAGGCCCTGCCCGGTCGGCGTGGCCGCCGCCCAGGCCGAGCCGTTCGCCGACGTCCACACCACCACGTCCTGGTGGCCGGGGGTGCGGCCGAACGTCCCAGTCGCGGTGAAGCCGCCGCCGGCCGCGGCCAGCGCCGTGACCGAGGCCACCCCGGCGGGTACCGGCAGCGCGGCTTCGGTCCAGGTGGCGCCGCCATTCGACGAGCTCGCCGCGAACGGCAGCCGCTGGCCGGTGGTCGTGACCGCGGTACCCACGGCCACCATGGTCCGGCCGCTGCTGGCGACGTGCTGCAACACGGCGCTGGCCGAGCCGACCGGAACGGGCAGGTCGGCCTGGCGCCAGGTCCGTCCGTCCGGTGAGATCCAGGCCGCGGCCTGGCTGGCGTCCGAGCCGACCGCGACGAAACCGCCGGAGCGGGCCGCCACGGCCAGCATCTGCTTGCCGGTCCCCGACCCCGCGCTCCCCTCGAGGGCGCCCACGGCCGCGTCTCCGGCACGCTCCCAGCCGGTCAGGCCCGCGGACCACCAGGCCGCCGCGATCGTGCGGTTGGAGCTGGTCCGGCCGGCCCCGGCCGCCTCGACGTCCTGGTAACCGACGATGACATAGCCATCGGGGCCGGCCGCGGCCTGCTCGGTGACCAGTCCCGGCCCGCCGAACGCGGCCTCGCCGTCGGCGGCTTGCCAGCTGCTGCCAGCAGCCGAGGAAAGGACGACCGGATGCTGGGCGGCGCCCGCGGTGACGCCGCCGACCGCGAGCCACCCGGCGGTGCCGTGCGTCACGCCGGTCAGCTGCTGCACCCCTGGCCGGCCGAAGACCGCCTGGGTGACGCCGGTGGCGGGGGTCCACGAACTGCCGCCGTCGGCGGAGGTCCAGGCGGCCGGGTAGCCGTTGGCGCTGCCCACCGCGACCTGGGTGCCGTTGTCCGCGGCGATGCCGTTGACGGCGAGCTGCGGATCGAAGGCGCCGGGGATCTTCGCCACGTCGACCTGGCGGGCGGGAGCGCCCGCGGTCACCATGGTGATGGCCGGCTGGCGGCTCTGCGGGCCGGCCGTCGTCGCGGTGACCACGGCACCGCCGCCCGCCATGGCCACACCCGACACCGATTCGACGGCGGCAGCGCCGAAGGCCTGGGTCTGCCGCCAGGAAAGGCCGTCCGCGGACACGAAGGCGGTCAGGGTCCGGCCCGCCTGCCCGGTGACCACAGCACCGGAAGGACCGCCGTCCGCCGGGCCGGCGACCAGCCCCGCGGGCGTGTTCAGGGTGGCCTGGAACGTCCAGGCCGTGCCGTTCGGTGAATCGTAGACGTCCAGGCCAGGCCGCGCGCCTGCGGTCGGCCTGAGCAGGACGAATCCGCCCTTGACCGTGGCCACGCCCGCGATCAGGGGCTGCGCGCCGTGCCCGGGCGGCGCCGCATCGGGCGAGACGGCCGGCACCCAGGTCG
>PMST01000041.1 GCA_003168295.1 Actinomycetota bacterium | reverse complement strand
TGCTTCTCTGAACTAGCCGTTTCATTCCTGTTTGTCCGGTTCCTGATATGGATCTGTGAGCCCGGCGGCATGGGCGACAGCGCCGACGACGAGGCTCGCGTTGCGGCGGTCGATGCCGGGCAGGGCGTCGTTGAGGCTGACGAGGGTCCCGCCGGCGATGCTGGAGGCCAGGAGGAGCATCCTGCGTTCTCCTCCGCTGGCGGGAAGCTCGCCGGCGTGCAGGGCGGTGACGGCGGCTTCCCAGTCGATGCTGGCGAGCAGGGTGACGCCGTCGCTGATGCTGGTGCCGGCAGTGATGAACCTGCTGGTGAAGTCATCGCGGTGCAGCCAGCTGCCGCAGTCGATGAGCAGGCTGGTGCCGGCTTGGAGGGGGTGGATGCCGCAGGCGCCGGCGCGCAGCGCGCCGCCGAGCCGGCGAGGGTTCAGGGTGGTCATTGCTGTCCTTCCGGGCCGGGGACGGAGCGGCCGGCGATGTCGGGGAACGCGGGCATGCCGAGGTGGGTGGCCTGGTCCTGGCGCCGCAAGGTCGCGTCGATCTGGGCGAGCTTGTCCTCGGCGCCGGCGAGGCTGACCTTGAGGCCCTCGATCTCGCCGAGCCAGCCTTCGCGTTCGGCCTCGGCGATGCGGTCGTGCAGGTTGTCCCGGATCTCCTCGAGCCGGCTCCGCTGGGCGGGGTCCGGCCTCAAGAGCGAGCACCTGACGCACGCGTGTTCATGGACACAAGGTGACGCGAACGCGCGGGCGCACGTGCCGACCGAGACTTTCCGCTTCTCGAAATGAGCGAGGAAGGCATCCCACTCTTCCTCGGTCGGAGTACGGTATTCCTCGCTGGGCCGGGTTGCCCGGCGACGGGCGATGAACGCCCGGTGGGCCTCGATCGCCTCGGCGGGGTAGACGGCCTTGTAACCGATCGTGGTGCCGATGTTCTTGTGCCCGCAGATGACCTGGGCGATGTGGGGCGGCAGGCCGCTCATGATGGCATCGGTCACGAAGATTCTCCGGAAATCGTGCGGGGAGAACATGAGCGGTTCGCCAGCGGCACCGGTGAGGCCGGTCGCGGCGAGCGCGCTGATGAGCAGCTTGCGGACCGCGCTGGGGGTGAATGCCCGGTTCTCGCTGCCGATGGACCGCTGGAACAGCAGCGGCATCGCAGGGTTCCAGACCCGTTCCCGGACGTCGTAGGAGACGGTCAGCGGGACATCGCCGCCGGGCCCCCGGAGCCTGCTGATGATCGCCGACAAGACGTCTGCCAGCTCGGGGCTGACCAGGAGCAGTCTTTCCGTATCGGTCTTGCTCGGGGCGATCTGCAGCAACGGGACGAGCTCGCCGGTCGCAGGCAGCCGGTACTCGGTAATGCCGTGGTGGGTGAGTTCCAGGAGTTCCTCGCAGCGGATGCCTGTGAGTCTCAGGACCTCGATCACGGCGAAGGCCCAGAATGCTTCTTCCTCCTCGTAGGACAGGTTGCGGCGCTTGCCGGTGGCGGTGTCCTCGGCCCACACGTGCCGCCCGTTGGCCTTGGGCGCGACGGCCCTGCGCAGCGTCCCGCCGGTACCCTCGATGATCTGTCCGGGCGGTGTCGTCGTGGCGGCCTGGAGGTGGCGGGAGGTCGCGGTCCTGCGGTCGGCGGCGGTGCGGGCGAGGACGGGCAGCACGGGCAGCCGCTCGCGGGTCCGCTGGTCCATCCGGGCCTTGCGTCGCCGGCGTTCCTTGGCCCAGTTGACCTCGGCGTCGCTGACCGGGCTCGGGACTGCCCACTGCGCCCAGCGTCCGGGTTCCTCCATGGCCCACTGGGCGATGTCGAGATAGAGCGCCCGGACGCGGATCAGCTCGTCCTTGGCGTTCAGCCGCGAGCGGGTGACGACGGTCTTCTGCCCGTCCGGGCCGGTGACCCCGCGCTTGACGGTCAGCAGGTCTTCCTTCCAGGCGCGGGCGACCTCCGGCGGCAGCTGCAGCGTGGCGATGCCCGGGGAGAGGGCCTCGATCCTGGCCCAGAACAGGCCGGCCAGGGACCGTGAGACTGAGTCGAGGCTGGCGTAGTCCAGCGCGGGCTGCCGTTCCTTCAGGTAGTCCACGAGCAGGTCGCGGACCGGCTTGCATTGCAGCCGGTAGCGGTCGACGAGTTCCCCGGCGGTCAGCTGTCCCTGGGCCTGGCCGAACGCGCGGATCGTGGCCGGGGCGTCGGCGGGGAAGATGCCGAGGGCTCGCAGCCGCAGGTAGAAGTCGACTTTCCTCTGTCCGCCGCGGGCGTGGACCCGCCGCTGGGTATCGACCAGTTCCACGCAGTCCCCGACGGTGATATCGCCGACGAGGCCGCCCTTGCAGGCCATCAGCGTCGCGACCCTGGTGGCCGCGTAGCGGGCGTCGCCCGCGGAGGATGCCGGCCCGGCCTCGGCCAGTTCGCGCAGCCTGGCGAACCCGGCCGGGTCACGGGTCTCGGCCATGACGATGGCCAGGTACCTGTGGGTCCTGGTCAGCATCCACGCCAGTCCCGGCCGGATCACGTCTGCGCAGATGAGCATCAGCAGCCCGGACGACAGGTCGTTATCGTCATAGGAGGCTCTCAGCCCGTTGTCCTGCAGCCACCGGAGCGGCAGCTGGACCCAGGAGCTGCCCGGGCGGTCCTCGGCCTGCGATGCTTCCCACCGCTGCTGCCAGGTGTCCCCTGGGAAGGAGGACAGCCAGTGCAGCAGCTTGGCCGCCCCGCGCCGCCGTCCGGCCTGGGTCGCCTTCATCTCCGCCAGGAACGGCGGCAAGGCCAGCCGCCGCAGTACCTCGTCCTGGTCCCGGGCCGTGGCCGGCCACCGTTCCTGGCCGGGCCTGGGCGGGAACTGCCTGCGCAGCTGGCTGTTGCGCGGCTGCGCCGGAGCCGCGGTGCCGGTGCCCGCAGCTGCCTGGTAGCTGCGGATCGTGTGCTTCACGATGGCCGTCATGACGGTCGCCCGAACAGCACCGACAGCGACTTCGGGTCATAGCCCGGCGCCGGCTGCGGCGGCGGGGCCTGCTGCACCCGGGACTGGCGGGCGTGGTGGGCGAGCACGCCCTCGATCACCTCGTCCCGGGTGGGCGTCAGGTAAATCTCCGTCGTGGACAAATGGGCATGACCCATCACCCACTGCACGTCGGTCAGGCTGAGTTCTTTGTCGCGGGACATCCTGGACGCCGCACTGTGCCGCAGGTCGTGCAAGGTCCAGTCCGCTCCGAGCGAGGCGTTGACCCGCTCGAACATCCGGTGCGCCCCGTGATAGCTCAGCGGCCGGTAAGGGCGCCGCAGCGTCCACCAGGCCGGCTGCCGCCGGCCCCGCGGCACCCCCAGCCTCAGCAGTTCCTGCTGGTAGAGGCGGTGCCATACGAACGCGTCCGCCGACGCCGGGAGCTCCTGCACCGCCCGCGTGCCCTTGCGGACCACGCTGATCAGCTGCTCGCCGGGCCTGAAGTCGCACTGCCGCATGCCCAGCAGCTCGGCGGCCCTGGCTCCGGTGGAGATCCAGAACGCGACCAGGGCCCGGTCCCGGTCCGACGGCAGCGACGCGAACAGCTTGTCGAACCAGCCGTCGGGGATCGCCCGCGGGATCCGTTTCGGCACGGTCGGCCGGTAGCGTCCGGTCCGCTCGGGCTTCCACTCCTCCATCGGGTTGTGATGCGCGTGCGGGCGGCGGCCGCGGCGGGACGGGTCCAGCGGGAACGGGTTAAGCACCGGGCCGGTCCCGCAGTCGCGGTGGAAGTCGTAGAACCGCCGCAGCACCGTCTCGCTATGCGCCACCGTGGACGGCGCATAGCCGTCGCCGGACGCGGGCTTCCCGGTCACCGGGTTCGGCGCTCCGGGTGTCCTCGTGGACAGGCGGGCCGCCCGCGGCCGGGACGTCTGCAGCCGCTGCTTGGCCGTCAGCTGGATCCAGCAGCTGAAATCCCTCGCCTCGGCCCGCGACGCACGGTCCCACTCCACGCCGACGCCGACCAGGAACCGCCACCACCGCAGCAGGTCGACCGAGTACGACCTCAGCGTGGATGCTGACTTCCCCGACGCCAGCAGGTCCCGCAGGAAAACCGACACCGGCTCCACGACCTCGCCGCCGGGACCCACGATGCGATACGGCTCACGCGCATCACCGGTGGCCACGAGACGGCCCGCCCGTGACACCACGAGCCGCGACAGATCGCGTCCCTGTTCCTCATCCGATTCGATCACGCCGACAAGCTAGCGAGCCTGACCCGGAAACACGCCGCGACCTGCCCAAACACCGGAGTAAGTTCAGTTTACGGGGCCTACGATGCCCGCTGCTGCGCCCCGACCCCGCGCAGCGACCACGGCTCGCCGAGATCTGCGCCAACCTGACAGCCCGCATCGCCGAAGCCGAAGCAGCCCGGTGGCTCGGCGAGGCCGAAGGGCTGAAAGTCAGCCTCGCCGGAGCCCGGCACAAACTCACCCAGATGGACCAGATCAGCGCCCGGCGCAGCGCCA
>PMST01000690.1 GCA_003168295.1 Actinomycetota bacterium | reverse complement strand
CCATCCAATCACTCACCGGGATCTCGGATGACCGCGGAAACCAATCTGCTCGAGGAGTATGCGGCATTTCCGGCCGTCGATCTCGGCTTCTGGCCGGGTGTCGATCTCGGCTTCTGGCCGGGTAAGGCCGGGCCGAGGTGGAGGTGGGGGCGACGGTCACCGCCGAGCCGATGAAGTTCGTGGCGGTCACGACGACCGGGTAGCGGCATCCTTCTTGGTGTGATCACCGGTATGGGCGGGCATGGTGAGGAGGTAAATGGAGCCCTTACCGAGCAAGGTAACGGGCCCACTCGCGGATCTGCTCCGCTCCCGGCGCATCCGGTCCTGCATAGTGGTGAACCATGCGCCATCTTCGACTGGCACAACCAGAGCCGCTGGCAGGAAATCCTCGACGAACTCGACGAAGCCATGCGCGCACGCCATGATCCCGCCAGGCTGTCCCGCGGCTGGGCGGCCATGGCGGGGATGTTCGGCCGCCTGGAGCGCACCGGCGAGCCGTTCGCCCGCCGGGCGGGCGACGACACCGTGGTCGATGTCCCGCTGCACTTCGAGGCAGGCGACGCGAAGGGGATCGTACGGTTCAGCGGTGACGGAAAGATCGCCGGAATGGCGATACGGCCCGCATCACCCGCACCGGAAAAGGAGCTGACATGAGCCTGAAAAAGACCAGGGAACCCAGCCACATAACGGCCGGTGCCTGGAGCGGCCTGGCCGCGCCCGCCGCCGCCGGGGCGGCGGTCCACTACACGGCCCCGTGGTACGTCGCCGTGCCCGTAGTGCTGGTGGCATTGGGGGCGACGATCTTGCGCCGGCGCCGCGGTGGCGGCGGGCCATCCGGGCGGGGACCGTCCGGCGGATCGTAGGCTCCCGCCTGGCGCACTGCGGTCGCTCCGGGGGTCGTGGGGGTGACCCTGGCCCGAAGGCGGGGGTTTTCCGGATGGCGTGGGCCGGGGCCGACCGGTGATGATGGGCGGCATGGGAACTCCCGCAGACGCCGGTGACGCGCCGGCCACGCAGCGGCACACGCCGTGTCTGCCTGCGCCGACCGGCCGGTGCCCGGTCGGCACTGCGTCCTTGTGGCTGACGGACAAATCCCGCCCTGATCCCTGGGCCGCGGGAGTGAACGCGCGAGAGCTGATGGTCTCCCTGTGGTATCCGGCGACGCCATCGGACGGGCGGCGAGCCCGGTACATGACGCCCGCGGAGTCCGAACTCCAGCTCACCAGCAGGGGCATCACCGGCGTGCCGCCCGGCGTGCTGAGCACGACCCGGACCAACGCGGTCAGCGACGCCACGCCGGCCGGGCGTGAGAGCGCCCTGCCCCTCGTCGTGCTCTCACCTGGCTTCACCAACTCCCGCAGCGTGCTCACCGGCCTGGCCGAGGACCTGGCCAGTCACGGCTATGTCGTGGCCGGAATCGACCACACCTACGAGAGCTTCGCCACGGCCTTTCCCGACGGCCGGGTCACCACCTGCCTCGCCCGTGAGACACGCCGCAGCAGCGAGGGCTTCTGGGAGAAGCTGATGGCAGGCCGGGCGGCCGATGTCTCCTTCGTGCTCAATGAACTGACCGGCGCGCACCCAGCCTGGCCGGGCGCCGCGCTGATCGACCCGTCCCGCATCGCGATGGCCGGCCACTCCATCGGCGGCGCCGCCGCCATCGCCGCGCTGCTGGCCGACTCCCGCATCCGCGCCGGCATCGACATGGACGGCACCATTCCCACCCCGATCCCGGACCACGGCCTGTCACGGCCGTTTCTCTTCCTGGGCAAGCAATCCAACTACACCCCGGGAAGCGGAGGTGCCGTGACCACCTGGGAGCGCGACTGGCCACGCCTGACCGGGTGGAAACGGTGGCTCGTGGTGGCCGGGGCGATCCACGCCTCCTTCACCGACCTCGCGCTCCTGGCCGACCAGGCCGGCATCGACGTCGGTGCCGGCCTTCCCGGAGCCCGGTCCCTGGACATCACCCGCGCCTATGTCCGGGCCTTCTTCGACCAGCACCTGCGCAGCGAACCGCAAGCCCTCCTGGACCAGCCGTCACCGCGCTACCCCGAGGTCACGTTCTGTTTCCCGGAGGCAGAGCGGCTTGCTGGTCTGCTTGGAGCAGGGGGAGGATCTTTTTGACTGCGCGCCCCGATTCCACTGCACTTCGAAGTACCACCCGTGGCCGTTTTGAATACGATCACGAGGGGGGACCCCGCGTTCTCGAACTCACCCGCTACCTCGGCGAACATCTCACTGAACCGCTCCGACCACGCGGCATGCGCCTCACCGGCCCGCACCCGCGGTGACGGGGTAGACGGGGAGACCTGGCTTCACCATCCAACGCTCGCCTTTCGGCGGCCAGACTGGGCCGAGACGGCACCGTGCATCGCGTCGGTGCTGGCCGTGGCCATGGAACAGGTCGCAGACCTTCCGGCGATCGGCTACTTATACATGTCGTCGAATCTACCGCTGGCGCCGGGCGTTATCGATGCCATCTTGTCCCCGTCGTAGAGGATCTTCGCGGAAGGCGTGAATTCGAGGATCACCCGCTCGGGAATGGCGAGGACGTCGACGAAGAAGGCGATTCGCTCGGCGTTGCCCTCACCGTTCAGTTTCGCGACGTAGTCGTGGTAGAGCCAGTTGGACAGTTCTGGGTCGTCGTAGGGGCGTATGGCAGTTGTGCCCTTGTAGGTTACCGTTTTGCCCGTGCCCCAATCGGTGCCCGCGCTGGAAATGACCACACATGTCCGCGGATCACGGCGGACGGCCGCTACACGCGCACGTTTCTCGGTGACGAGCAGCCAGATCTTTCCCCTGGCAGCGAGGTAGGTCATGATCACGCCGACGGGCTCGCCCTGCTTGTTCGTCCAAATGAACGTGCATTCCTTCTGCCGACCGAGAAGTTGCTCTTCGCGGTCAGGATCCAGCGAGTAGTCGGCCAGTTCCTTGTAGCTGTCGAATTGCGGATCGTCGCTGGTCACGTCAGATCCTCCGGAGTTGAATCATGCGGATCATAAGTCTAATTATCGGAATGCTAGACGGGCGCCCGGGCGGCGTCAAGGGCGGGTCCGGCTGCGGGCCGGTCGCCTGCCGGACGTGTACGCCGGGCGGCGCGATGATGACCGACGCCGATTTGGCGGACTCCGGCAACGTCGCCTGGCCCGGTCAGCCGCGCGCTGTACTCGAAGTCGCGTCAGGTCATGGCCTAGCTAGTCCTTGCCTGCCGGTCGTGCCTCCGGGACGAGAGCGGCGCAGATGAACTCGGCCACTGTCCGCCGCACCGTTTCGTCTTCATACAGAGCGGAATCCCGGCCCTCGTGCCGGTGCCAGCCGAACCACGACAGCGACTCGGTGACGATCCTGGCTGCCACGTCGGAATCCGGCATGGGCCGCAGCAGTCCGGCCGCCATCCGCCGCTCCAGGTAGTTGCCCAGCTGCTCGAAGGATCCCGCGCGGGCCAGGTCGAACCATGCGGACTCCAGCGCTGGCATCTCCGCCGCGCACCGCTCAATCACCGCGAGTAGCGGCCAGTAGTGCTCGATCAGGGCGTAGCGCTCCGCGACGATCTCCCGCAGTTCCTCAGCCACATCGGCCGGCTTGTCCTCGGCCAGCGCCGCCTGGATGCGGGGCATCCGCACGTGACGCAGGCCGGCCTCGATCACCGCGAGAGTCTCCCCCGGGCCGGGGGTGGGCACCGGCAGGACCGGAGGGCGTTCGGCGGACATCCCGAACCAGTGCAGGAAAACCAGGTGGAAGAGTGCCTCCTTGGACTCGACATAGGTGAACAGGGCGCCCGTCGACATGCCCGCCCTGGCCGCGACGTCGGCTGTTTTGGTCCCCCGGTAGCCAAGGCGGCCGAAGTCCTCGGTGGCAACCGTGGCCACCTTCAGCAGGCGCTCGGTGGCGGTCGGGCGGGGCATGCGCTACACTATAAAGTGAGTGAGTCAGTCAGTCAATAATGGTGGCTCAGTCCTTTCAATCAGGAAAGGCGGCTCCCATGCCGACCGTCACAGTTCCCCGCGCCAACGTCACCGTCGAAGACGTGAGCGCCGTACTTCGAACCAAGCTCGGTCCTCGCTACCAGATCACGCCCGCCGTGACCTCGCACTTCCATCACGAATCCCCGGCCGGCGCAAACTCGGCCCTGATCAGGCGACATTGGTTCGAGCAGGCGACCATCCAGGTCATTGCCGGGCCTGACAGCACCGAGATCCACGTCGGCTCCGCCGCCAACTTCACCCCCACCGGCTTGCTCGTCAACCACGCCGGCATCATTCGCAAGGTGCACCAGGCGCTGGAGCACTCGCCCGAACTCGCCAGCAGCTAGCCAAGCCCTCCAGAGGTTCTACCCTCAGATCGCCGCAGATCAGGTCGCCGCAGCCGAAAGGCAGCCCGGAAACTCCCCTGGCCTGTCACTTGATCCTCCGGCCGGATTTCCCGGCAGGAGGGGCCGCAGGAGGCTTAGCCATGGATCAGCCCGGCAGCAGCGCCGCCAGCCCGCAAGCCGCAGATCCTCGGGCGGCCGTCCCCGCAAACGGCCCGAGGCCGCCCACCCCGCCCACCCCGCCCACGCCGGTTTCCCGGTCTGATCGCGTGCCCGTGCTGGCGTGGGTCATCGGCGCCGTCTTCGTGGCGGTCGAGCTCGCGGTAAGCGGCCGCTACGGCTTCCAGCAGGATGAGCTGTACTTCATCGTCGCGGGGCATCATCTCGCGTTCGGTTACGTGGATCAGCCGCCGCTCGCGCCACTGCTGACTCGCGTCACGGATATTTTCGGCGTCAGCCCGACGGCCATCCGGATCCTCCCGGCGCTGGCCGGCGGGGCGATCGTGATCATGGCAGCCAGGCTCGCTGCGCTGTTCGGCGCGGGCCGTTTCGGCCGGGTGCTCGCGGCTCTCACTACCGCGTGCGCCCCGGTCATCATCGGCGCGGTGCACGTCGGCAATACCACGCCGCTGGACCTGCTCGCCTGGACAGCCGTCCTGGTCTGCGTCAGCACGGCGCTGCTGCGGGACCGGGCGCGCTGGTGGCTCGCAGCGGGGGCCGCGGCCGGCATCGGGCTCGAGGCCGACAACCTGGTGGTCTTGCTCCTGATCGGTCTTGCTCTTGGCCTGCTCGTCTCTTCGCAGCGCCCCGTGTTGCGGACAAGGTGGCCGTGGCTCGGCGCCGGCATCGCCGCGGTGATCTGGGCGCCGAACATCATCTGGCAGGCGACGCACGGCTGGCCTCAACTGGCCATGTCCGCCGCGCTGCACCACGAGAACACCTCCCCGGCCGATTACGCCGGTGGCGTGCCGGGCCAGCTCGTCTACCTGGGCCTGCTCATGGCACCGCTGGTCATCGCGGGCTTCGTCGTACTTTGGCGGACCCCGGACCTGCGGTTCATCGCCGTCGCCGCCACGCTCATCCTCGTCTACGTACTGGCCTGGATACCGGGCAAGGTGTACTACGCCGACGGAACGGCGCCGGCCGTGCTGGCCGCGGGCGCCGCGGCAACCGAGCGCTGGATCGCCCGCGCCCGCGCCCACGTGCCGCGGGCACGGCAATGGCTCGTGGTAGGCGCGTGCCTGGTGGGCGTGGCCGTGACGCTGCCGGGCGTGCTGCCCATCCTGCCCGCCAGCGATCTCCACACCCTGCCAGCTAGCTCCCAGCAGAGCTCCGTCGGAGACTCCATCGGCTGGCCCCAGCTCACCCGGGCCGTAGCGGCGCAGGACGCGGCCCTGACGCAAGGCGGCCAGCCGCCCACCTCGATCTTCACCGGATACTACGCAGAAGCCGGCGCGCTTGAGGTCTACGGCGGCCAGGATCACCTGCCGCCCGTGCTCTCCGGCCAGAACGCTTACTGGATGTGGGGACCGGGCGGGGCCTCCGACGCCAAGGTGCTCGTCGTCGACGCGCTCAGCCGGCTGCGGCCTTACTTCGCCAGCTGCCGCCTCCTGACCACCTATAACCCGCCTTACCACGTGCAAAACGACTGGACCGACCTCCAGATCGGCATCTGCACCGGCCCGGTGGCAAGCTGGCACACGCTGTGGCCGCACCTGAAGTACTACGGCTAACGATCTTCAATTTGAGGGTTACTGCCTCTGGTGATGGGCGACCGTCAAGGATCAGCCCGGTTCAGCAGGCTCCTAGCGACGAGCCCCGGTCCGGGTAGTCCCTTTGGTACTGCATCCGCCTGAGCCGGGTCTTCACCAGCGCGGTCAGCGGGCTGATGTCGCGTTTGGCCAGGCCGTCCAGGGATCTGTTCAGGTGCGACCGCACTGACCCGGCCGGGTTGAGCTCGTGCGCGTCACCGGGCAGCCGGGCGTAGCCCGCCTCGGTGAACCCTTTGCGGTCGAGATCTCGGGGCAGCGGCTTGGCATGCCGCTGACCTACACCGGTCCAGTCACGTGGATATCCCGATGTTTCGGAGCATGCCATCTTCGATTCCCACCCAACCAAAGCAATGCTGACACCTGCCAAGTACGAAGTCATCGGGGCTCCGATGCAATCCGAATACATAAAAAAAGATGCGAGAAAGCGACTGTTCGCAATACGGGCAAATCCGAGGAGATTCTTCGCTAAGAAGGTGAGGTACTTCGTCGGGCGACACTTCGGTTAGTTCGAGGGGTGGGATACGGATAATGTCTTCTACGTTGGTGAACTGGATTATCTTTCTCGCACTATCTGGTGGAAGTCGCCTTGGCTCATCTGATCGACCTAGTAGCATCGCGCTCGCCTGCGGGCTTACCCCACGTCCAGTTCTTGGTTTGGAGCATACGCGCTCAATGAGAGAATTAAGCGTTGTCGAGAACTGCGAGTGTAGATTTCTCAGGTCTTTATATTTAAACTCTACGATGGCTTGACTATCGTGCAGGCTGCCGATTTGCATGTCCAATGCTGAAAAGCGCGGCGTAGGCACTCGCCAGCGGTCAGGCCCTGCCCTGGTAAGGACGAACCCGGCGGGCATGTGGAGGAACGACTGATGAATCAACTGCCGAACATGTGAGGTGTTTCTAGCTTCACATAGAATGATGGTCCTCTTAATTTTCTTTAGTCTCTCAAGATAGGCTATCTCGTATAGGAGACCGGAACCGGTCGATTGCTGGATAGGTCGTGCCGCCCAGTAATCTGCAGCCAGGCCCTTCCCGATTTTTGGAGAGTGCAGCCTCGGGAACTTGCGACCCTTCGGTTCCATAAAGAGCAAAACGCAGTCGGCCTGGCTAATTTCTTGATGAACGAGCCGACGCCACTGCCTGTCACCCGATTGCTTGTATTCAATGTGATCGTCGAAGGGCTGATCATCCCCAAAACGCTTCTGCCACTGAACCTGCAAAGCTTTCTCGCCATCGGCTGAACCGATCACGACCAGTCTGCCTATAGCCGATATATTAATTGCAAGACTTATGATTAGCGCGTTGTCGGAAGTCATATCTCTAAATGGTCGTAGATACAGGATTCGGATTGGATTGTTGCCGCGAATACTGGCACTTTTCATTTGTCTCTCAAGAAGCCCAAGGACCATAGAAGGTCTATCCTCTTGGCTGTCCGAACATTGAAGAGCTTGCCGCCTCAACCATCGTAGTGTAAACGCCCGCCATCCGACTAGAACAGGCTGGAGAGCAACCGGGTCGACCCATGCTCCCACAGCTGAGCGCCGCGGAAGCCGCCCTGCTGAGCAGCCGCGATCAGGTTGAGGCACGGGGCCTTGTGCTACGGATTGGTTCCGCCGGGAACGCGCGCCGGGGCTGGTTCGACCGTCCAGAAGTCTCCGCCATCAGCCGTCGTGATATATCCGGAGCCGACCAGCCGTCGCGTGTCGCGGGTGAGCCGCTGACCCGCGTAGGAGACGTTAACCAGGTGGACCTGATCGCCGTAACGCAACGGCTGGTCCGGGTTGGCCAGTTTCTGCAGAATCCATTTCTCCTTGGCCGCCTTGTCGCCGGCGAAGTACTCGTCGTCGTAATAGCAATCATGAGAATCGGCCCAGGCGCCGAGCATGTTCTTGGCGCCCACCCCCGGCTCGCGCGACACGATAGTGACCTGCGCGTTGTTACTTATCTGGGCCGGCGGATCCGTAGCCTGGGTGACGAAGGAAAGCACGGCGGCCGGCGAGTCCCTCAGGGTCGGAAAATAAGCGGCGACATCGAGATCCACGCATATCGACATGACAGAATCCGGTATGACCGAACCTCCGCCGGCGATCTTCACGGTGGCGTAGCAGGAGCTCAGGTACTGGCCGTTCTGGTTCTTCAGCAGCAGCGAGTCGCCATACCGGACCGGGTCGCCGATCGCATGCGGGGTGTCGAGGAACGACAGCGCCGCCTCGTCGGTGCGCGGCTGGGCGAGGGTGAGCACCTGCTCGAAGGTCGGCGCCGCCGCGGCCCGTTCGCCGAAAGCAGCCACCTGCTCGCCGTGGCCGCGCCAGGTGAGCGTGGTGGCGATGACCGAGGTGTGGTCGTAGGGAACGGCTTTGGTCGAGCGGAAGACGGTGCTCTTTTCCACGTAAGGCGAGACCAGGATGGCGGGGACGCGAGCCCCCAGCCGGTCGAACGTGAAGTTTGTCGGGCTATGGTAAGCCGGCTGGCCGCCGCGTCCCCACGGCGGCGTGACGACTCCCGGCGCCAGTTTGTCGGTCACGTGATCGAACGTGCCGACGAACTCGTCGAACGTGATGAGCAGCAGGGTCTTGGTCCAGGCGGCCCGATTGCTGATCAGGCTGGTATAAACGTCCTTGACGAATTCCTCGCCGACAAGCAGATTGCTCGGCGGGTGATAGTCGTTGCCCAGGGCCGACGCCAGCTTCTCGTAGATCTTGTTGTCGTTAGTCGTGTGCGAAATCGTCCAGAACGGCTCTAGGTAGCTGAACGCAGGCAGCTGTCCGCTGCGTGCGCGGCGATGGAAGTCCTCGAGCTTGCCGAAGTGCTGGGCGGCGTTCGGGATATTGTTCTTGATCTGCGGGAAGAGGCGCCACGTGTAGCACGACGGCAGGTCGCCGGACGTCAGTTGCTTCAGGTATTCGGTATAGGGCGAAACCAGGGCCAGGAACTCGGCCGCCGCGGCGGCGAGGCCCGGGGATATGGGCTCGAGCAAGGGTATGAGGATGGGCAGGCCGGTCAGCACGCTATGTATTTTCTGCGGGAGGTAACTGGTCTGCCAGAAGACGGCCCAGTCGATCCCGTCCGAATCCAGCGCATTGAAAATGGTCGGCACGTCGAATCGGTCATCGCCGATGGCCACGCCGAGTATCTGCTCGATGGCCTTGGCCCGGGGGTCGGTCTCGAGATCGCCGTTGTTCACCAGCCCGGTCGATGTCCCGGCCACCAGGAAGGCGCGGTTGGTGTTGGTCTGCGACGGGACGGAGGCAAACCAGTCGTCGCAAACCGCGTAGTGCCTGGCGAGCTGGTTCAGGACGGGCAGCTGCCCGGGCGTAAAACTGCCCAGGCAGGTCTGAGCGAGCCGGATGATATCCGCGGGGCTGTAATGGCGTCCGTGCAGGATCCCGACGAAGTCGGTCAGGAGGCCCTTCATCTCGATCGGAAGGCCGGGATCCGGCGGCGGGGGCGGAGCGTCGGGATGCCGCGGCGGGGGGTTGTAAAACTGGGTGTAGACGTGCTCGAATTCTTCGCCCGGGTCGACATCGGGGACGGTGAAGCCCGGCACACCTCGCGTCGGCTTGGCGGTGAAGGTCAAGGTCTCGTACGGCGCCGTGTTGATAAACGAATCGGGATTGACGGACTGAAGCCCGCGGAACTGGTCACCCGGTGTGGCCGCCGGGATGTTGTGGCCCGGCGTGTCATGCTCGTAAAGCCAGCCCAGCATGTTGTCGAACGAGCGGTTCTCCAGCATCAACACGACGACGTGTTCGATATTATCCATGGACATGGTAAAGCACCCCTCCTGCTTTTCCTCGCGCGCGGCCGCAGCTGAGATTGGCCATGCCTTATAGCTCTTTCGGCGCCGCGACCTTTCCCCTCCGGACCCGGCCTAGGCGCCGCATTTCCCATTTGCGGGCACTAGGCACGCGAGCACTGGGCCACGCTGTGAACAGCTAACGTATATATAACACTGCCTGTGCAGGTCCGCAAGAACGGTATTTCTTCGTATTCGCACACGATTGCGGGCAGAACTCCGGCATCTTCCCGTTTACCAGTTTTGCCTGGGACTCCCAGGTTGATGGCCGACGTACGCCGCATGAGGCGCGGAGCCCGCGCCGTGCGGTCCGGCGTCCTGGCGCCCGCCGCTCAGGTGTCCTGTCGCTGATAAATCGGCCCTGTCTCACTGAATCCGGCCCGTCATGGTTCTGGTCTCAGTTAAGGCGGCCCGCAATTGCGGGCCGGGTGCCTTCTGCCGCGGAGCGCTTTGGGAGCAGCCCGGACTGCCTGAGGCGACGGGTCCGGATGTAGTCCCTGAGGGCCGCGTATGAGGAGTCTGAGTCGTGCTCGTCGATCACCGTGGTCCAGATCTGCCAGATTGTGCGGGACTCGACGGCCAGTTCGTCCAGGATCTCCCGGATCGGGCCGGTGATCTGCGCTGGCCGGATGCCCGCTTGCGTGGTGGCGGCCCGGCGGGTTCGGCGAGTGCCTGGCGGACCATGCGGCGGTGCACGTGGCGACGGCCGGCGATCTGCCGGATGGACATGCCGTGGGCGGCGTCATCGCGGATGATGCGGAACGGTCGCGTCTTGCGGGCTGCCTGGGATTCCCCGGGCGGCGGCGGACGGTGCACGCTCGGCGACGGGTGCCCGGTGAGGGCGCGCGCGAGCGCGGTGAGGCTGCTGCCGCTGACCGCGGCAAGCCGTCGCATGCCCGTCGTGCGATCGTGGCGGACGTTGGGGATCA
>PMST01000343.1 GCA_003168295.1 Actinomycetota bacterium | reverse complement strand
TCGTTGACCTCGACCTGGTAATCCTCGAGCGCTCCGGCGCCCGCGTCCCCGCGCCAGACCCGCAGCGCAGCCTTGTACCCCATCAGTGCTCCTGCCCGGAGGTCGCGGCTGCGCCCGGCAGCCCGGCCAGTTCGTCCTCTGTCATGTACTTCTTCAGCTCGCCGATGTCGAAGAGCTCGAGCAGGTCGGTCCGCATCGGCACCAACGGCTGGTGCCGCAGCTCCACGTGACCGTCGGCGTCGGCCGAGCAGATCAGGTTGATCTTGCGCCATTCGGGTGACATGGCCGGGTAGTCGTCCCGGGTGTGGCCGCCGCGTGATTCCTGCCGTTCCAGCGCGGACTGGGCCACGCTTTCCCCGACCACCATCATGTTCCGCAGGTCCAGGGCCAGATGCCAGCCCGGGTTGTAGGCCCGGCCGCCCGGCGCGCCGACGTTGGCCACCCTGGCCCGCAGCTTGTCCAGGTCGACCAGCGCGGTCTTCAGCTCTGACTCGCGCCTGATCAGCCCGACCAGGTCGTTCATGATCGTCTGCAGCTCGGCGTGGATGGCGTACGGGTTCTCGCCGTCGGCCCGCTCCAGCGGCTCGAGCGCCGTCGCCGCGGCCGACGACAGGTCCGCCTCCGCCACGACCGGCCTGGACGGCAGCGCGGAGATGTACTCGGCGGCGCCGAGCCCGGCCCGGCGGCCGAACACCAGCAGGTCCGACAGCGAGTTGCCGCCGAGCCGGTTGGACCCGTGCATGCCGCCCGACACCTCGCCGACCGCGAACAGGCCGGGCACCGAGGCGGCCCCGGTGGCCGGGTCCACCTCCACCCCGCCCATCACGTAGTGGCAGGTCGGGCCGATCTCCATCGGCTCCTTGGTGATGTCGACGTCGGCCAGCTCCTTGAACTGGTGATACATGGACGGCAGCCGCTGCAAGATGTAGTCGGCCGGCCGCCGGGATGCGATGTCGAGGAAGACGCCGCCGTGCGGTGACCCGCGTCCCGCCTTGATTTCGGAGTTGATCGACCGGGCCACCTCGTCGCGCGGGAGCAGCTCGGGCGGGCGCCGGTTGTGGTCCGGGTCGTCGTACCAGCGGTCGGCCTCTTCCTCGGTCTCCGCGTACTGGGCCCGGAACACGTCGGGTACGTAGTTGAACATGAACCGGTTGCCCTCGGAGTTGCGCAGCACGCCGCCGTCGCCGCGCACCGACTCGGTGACGAGCAGGCCGCGCACCGACGGCGGCCACACCATCCCGGTCGGGTGCAGCTGGACGAACTCCATGTTCAGCAGCTTGGCGCCGGCCCGCAGGGCCAGCGCGTGCCCGTCGCCGGTGTACTCCCACGAGTTCGAGGTGACCTTGTAGGTCTTGCCGATGCCGCCGGTCGCGAGCACCACCGCGGGCGCCTCGAACAGGACGAACCGCCCGGTGTCGCGGAAGTACCCGAAGGCCCCGGCGATGCGGCCGCCGGCGTCCTTGATCAGGTCGGTGACCGTGGTCTCGGCGTAGACCTTGATCATCGCCTCCGGGTCGCCGAACTCGACCGCGTCCGCCTGCTGCATCGCCACGACCTTCTGCTGCAGCGTGCGGATGATCTCCAGCCCGGTCCGGTCCCCGACGTGCGCCAGCCGCGGGTACTCGTGCCCGCCGAAGTTGCGCTGGCTGATCTTGCCGTCCTTGGTCCGGTCGAAAAGCGCGCCCCAAGCCTCGAGCTCCCAGACCCGGTCCGGAGCCTCCTTGGCGTGCAGCTCGGCCATCTGCCAGTTGTTCAGGAACTTGCCGCCGCGCATGGTGTCGCGGAAGTGGACCTGCCAGTTGTCGTTCGGGTTCGCGTTGCCCATGGAGGCCGCGCAGCCACCCTCGGCCATCACGGTGTGCGCCTTGCCGAACAGGGACTTGGAGATGATGGCGGTCTTCTTGCCGTGCAGCCGGGCCTCGATGGCGGCCCGCAGCCCGGATCCGCCCGCGCCCACGACCACCACGTCGTAGGCGTACCGGTCAACACCGCCCGCCGACACCGCCTCGGTGCCAGGTACTGCCACGCTGGTCGCCGCTGCGTCTCCGGCAACCACTGTGTCGCTGGTGAGTTCTGCGTCGCTCATAACCACTGCCCGTTCGGTTAATTAAAGATTCTTGGATCTGGGAAGGCGCCACTGGCCACGAGCATGATGTAAAGATCGCTCAGCATCAGCGTGCCCAGCGTGATCCAGGCGAACTGCATGTGCCGCGCGTTCAGCCAGGAGAATTTCGTCCAGGCCCAGTACCGGACCGGGTGCTTGGAGAAGTTCTTCAGCCGGCCGGCGGTGATGTGCCGGCACGAGTGGCAGCCCAGCGTGTAACCCCACAGCAGGATCGCGTTGGCCAGCAGGATCAGCGACCCGATGCCGAACCCGAAGTTCCCGTCCGGACCGCGGAACGCCTGGGTCACGTCGTAGCTGAGCAGGATCGCGATGAGGATGGCCAGGTAAAAGAAGTAGCGATGCAGGTTCTGCCCGATCAGCGGGAACCTGGTCTCGCCGGTGTACTTGGCGTGCGGCTCGCGCACCGCGCACGCCTCTGGCGAGCGCCAGAACGCCTTGTAGTAGGCCCGCCGGTAGTAATAGCACGTGGTCCGGAAGCCGAGCACGAACACCAGCGCCACGAACGCGTAGGGGATGATCGGCGGCACCGCCGGGATCCACTGGCCCAGGGTGCTTGATCCCGGCACGCATTCACCGCTGACACACGGCGAGTAGAACGGGGTCAGGTAGTGGTCCTTGGGCACGTAGTACCAGTGCCCGGTGAAGACGCGGACCGTAGCGTAGCCGACCCAGATCGTGAGCAGGGTCGCCGTAATGCGCGGCGCCCGCCACCAGGGGTCCTTGCGGAACGTGCGTTCGGAGATCTGCGCCCGCGTTCTGGCCGGCGCGTCCGGTGCCTGTGTCATCCTCAGCGTCCTCGCTGCTTTTCGTGCTTAATGTAACCCCAGACGCCGCCCACCGGAACTAACCGGTCTTATCGCGTGCCCGCTGCCAAGAACTTATTCCAGTCGGTGCGGCAATGCAGTGATCGAGACCTCATCGTGCGTGTGACCCTTGCTACACTCCGGCTTCCGTGACGTTCATCTACCACATCGCGGCCGCGGCGGACTGGGCCCGGGCGTGTCAGGACGGCAAGTACACGACGTCGACGCGAGGCCGGACCCTGGCCGAGGAAGGGTTCATCCACACCTCGACCGCCGGGCAGGTGGCCCTGGTGGCCAATGCCTTCTACCAGGGCGAACCGGATCTGCTGCTGCTCGTCATCGACCCCGGCCGGGTGCAGGAGGAAATCCGCTACGAGCACGTACCCGGCCAGGCCCAGCCCTACCCGCACATCTACGGCGCCCTCAACGTCGATGCGGTCGTCCAGACCCGCCCCTTCCACCCCGATCCCGACGGCCAGTTCTCTTTCAAGGCGCCGAACCAGCGGCAAGCGCTATGACCTCGCGTAGCTTGGCGAGCAGGGATTCCTCGGTGAAAGGCTTTTCGATGAGGTTGATGCCTGCTTCGAGGACACCGTGGTCGCTCAGGAGTCCTTCGGTGTAGCCGGACATGAACAGCACCTTCACCGATGGGTAGAGTTCCCGGAGTCGGTCCGCGGCTTCCTTTCCTGACATCTGCGGCATGATGACGTCGGTGACGAGCAGGTCGATGCCGCCGGGATGACTGGCGGCGACCGCGACGGCGTCGCGTCCGTTGGCGGCCGTGATCACCTGGTAACCATTGCGGGCCAGCATGCGGCGGGTCGCCTCCCGCAGGGCGATCTCGTCCTCGACGACCAGCACAGTCTCACCGTTGCCGTCCTCCTCGGCTGCCTTCGGCCACGGCGATGTCTCCTGGGCGGGCTGGCTGATTGCGGGCAGCAGGATGGTGAAAGCGGTGCCGGTGCCGGGTTCGGAGTGGATCTGCACGTAGCCGCGGGCCTGGGTAATGATGCCGTAGACGGTGGCCAGGCCCAGGCCGAGACCCGATCCTTGGCCCTTGGCCTTGGTGCTGAAGAACGGCTCGAACGCCCGGCTGACCACTTCCCTGGGCATCCCGGTGCCGCTGTCGCTGACTTTCAAGCTGGCGTACCGGCCGAAGGACGGGCCGGCGCGGCTGCCTGTGTGGTTCCCGTCTATGTTGGTGTTGGCGGTATGGATCGTCAGTCTCCCGCCGGCCGGCATGGCATCGCGGGCGTTGACGGCCAGGTTGATCAGTACCTGCTCGATCTGGCCCGGGTCGGCCAGCACCGGGCACAGCCCAGTGGACAGGTCGGTCCTCAGTTCCACGTGCTTGCCCAGGGCGCGGACCAGCACCTGCTCAATGCCGCCGATCACGTCGTTAAGGTCCAGGCTGGATCTGCTGTACGTCGTCGCGGATGGACTGCCAGTCAGCCTGCGGCGTTTCCCTGGCCACATCCTCGCTGACAAACGTGGCATAGTTCAGGATGACGGCCAGCAGGTTGTTGAAGTCATGCGCAACCCCGCCGGCGAGCTGACCCAGGCTTTCCAGCCCCTGCAATTGCTGGTGCTGGCGCTCGAGCCGGTCCCGCTCAGCCTGCCTCTTCAACCGCTCACGGTCCGCCAGGAGCTCCAGCCGCTCGCTGACGTCCCGGATCGCAGCCGATACCAGGATTCCCTCGTCGGTGTCGATGGCTGACAGGGAGATCTCGGCCGGGAAGGTGCTGCCATCACGGCGGCGCCCGGCCAGCTCGGTCCCCGCCGCGCCCATCGGCCGCGGCCGCGGGTCAGCGACATAGCCCGCCCGGCGTGCCGGGTGCCCGGCCTTGATCGCGTCCGGGACCAGGATCTCCGCCAGCTGGCCGGAACAACGTGCGGGATCCCCGCCAGTACCCCCGGGGATCCCGCACGACGGATCAGCGGGCAAGGCAGGATGAGCTTGGAGCTTGTCGCTTCGCCTGCTGGTTCCTCGGTTTCCGCTGCTCAGTGGATGCAACGGTACGGAAGGAGCCGACCGGGATCAAGGATGTTTCCCGGTGTTGCTTGAAATATACTTCTCGGCCAGATCTGCGCTGGCCTGGCTGATCAGGTCCCTGGGCCGTACCGGGCGCGACTGGAGTAGTGCTCGAAGACCTTCGGCAACCTCCCACGTCCGATGCACATTCCCGAGGCCGAATATGAGGCGATGGTCAGGGCAAGTAGCGATCGATCATGGCTATGAACTTGTGGATATCGAACGGCTTCGGGACAGCTTCAGCGGCTCCTTCGGCGACCAGCTGAGCTATGAACTCGTCGGAGTCGCTGCTGAGGATCACCACGGGGATCGCCGCCGTGGCCGGCGCGGCGGCGAGCTCTTTCAGGATTTCGCTGCCGGTCGCGTCGGGGAGGCGGTTGTCGAGCAGGATGAGGGCCGGCTGCTTGTCGATGGCGGCCTGGATGCCGTCCCGGCCGTTCATGGCCACCAGCAGCTCGATCTGGGGGCGCCGCCTGAGCAGCGCTTTCACCAGGCTGATGTTGTTATCGTCGTCCTCGATGTAAAGCAGGGCATGGTTCATCGGGCCTCCCTTGGCCGGCTCCTGAGCACTCATGCCGGCGCGATCCGGGTCGCCGGCTGCGGCTGCTGCGCGCGGGCGGCGGCGCAGGTGTCGAGTAGCTCGCCGAGCTCGGCGAGCTCGATCGGCTTGGTCAGGTAGGCGAACGCGCCGCCGGCCAGCAGGCGATGGATGACGCCGCGGGAAGCGTCGGCGGAAAGGACGATCACCGGAATGGCGGCGGTGGCCACCTCGGCCTTGAGCTCGTTGAGGACCTCGTCTCCTTGCAGGTCGGGCAGGTGCAGGTCGAGCAGGATGATGTCGGGCACGTCCCGGACGGCGCATTCGAGGCCGGCCCGGCCAGATGTCGCGGACAGCAGCCTGGTGTTCGGTCTGCTCCGCAGGAACCTGGCGATCACCTCGATGTTCGCCGGGTTGTCGTCAATGGAGAGAACGCTGAGGCCGGCTCCGGCCGGGGCGCGCGGCCCGGCCGCGGGTCGCGCTGGCGCGGGGCTGGGCTTTGGGATGTGGATTAGGTCCGGGGCCCGGGTCAGGCTGACGGTGAAGGCCGCTCCCTGGCCCAGGACGCTGGCTACGGTCAGCTGGCCTTTCATGGCCTCGGTGAGGGCCCGGGCCAGGGGCAGCCCGATCCCGGTGCCCTCGATTTCGGTCCGTTCGGCGCCGAGGCGCTCGAACGGGATGAAGATCCGCTCGAGGTCATCTGGGGCCAGGCCCGGCCCGGTATCGGTGACCACGATGCTGACCTGGCCGGTGCCATCTTCGGCGCAGGAGATCGTGATGCTGCCGTCCCGGTGGTTGTACTTGACGGCGTTGGAGATCAGGTTGACCAGGACCTGGGCGAGCCGCTGCCGGTCGACGAAGGCCGCCAGGGCCGGATGCACGCGGTCGGTGATGATCTGGATCGAGCGCTCGGCGGCAATCGGCGCCATGAGCCGGCAGGCCTCCTCGATCACCGGGCGGACCAGGACCGGTTCGAGGGACATGCCCAGGTCACCGGATTCGATCCGGGCGATGTCGATGAGCTCGTTGATGAGCGCGAGCAGGTGCCGCCCGGCACCGAGGATCCGGTCGACGCCGTCGCTGTCTTCCTCGCTGAGCTCGGACAGCTGGAGGAGCTGGGTAAAGCCGAGGATGGCGTTGAGCGGGGTGCGCAGCTCGTGGCTCGTGCTGGAGAGGAACGAGTTCTTCGCCTGGGTGGCCTGCACGGCCGTGTCTCTGGCCGCGGTCAGCTCCGCGGCCCGCCTGGCCAGCAGCGCCTCGGCCCTGAGGTGCGATCCGGCGAGGCGGCCGATCTCATCACCCGCAGGGATGATCGGTTCGAGCGGCTCTCCTTCGCCCAGCCGGCGCGCGTTCTCCGCGTTCACGCTCACCCGGCTCGCGATGCCCGAGCTGAACAGGGCGACGCCGGCCAGCCCGGCGAGCAGCGCCAGCACCAGGCCGGCGATGTCGAGCAGCTCGATCCTCGTCTGCAGCGTGGTGATCTTATTGCGCTGGACGGCGACCATAGCCGTGGGAGCGGCGGCGAGACCGGCGACCTGCAGGCGCAGCCGGTCCATCGTGGTCTTCTCGTTCAGCAGCGCCGGAAGGAGGTCCGGGGCTGAGGTACCGCCGCTGGTGGCGGAGCGTAGCTGGGCTAGTTCGAGCAGCACCTGCCCCGTGGTGGCGTCCACCATCTGCTGCTGGCGGCCGACCCCCGCTATGACGGCCGCGTGCCGCAACGATGTGCGCTCGGCGCCGATCCGCGTCAGCGTGAGGGTGTAAGGGGCGAGGAAGACCGGGTCGCGGGTCGCGGTGTAGCCGCGGATACCCGTTTCCGCGTTGGCCATGTCGGCGAGAACCTGGGTGGCCGCGGCGGCCAGGTTACGGGCGCTGGTGCTGATGTCTCGCTCATTGCTCTCACTCTGCTGGAGCACCAGGTTCGCCGAGATGATGCCCATCAGGGCGATCAGCGGCACCGCGACCACGATCAGGCCCTTCGCCCGCAGGGACAGGTCGAGCCACCACCGGCGGATCCGGTGCGCCTGGTCCGTCCCCGGCGGCGCTGACCTCGCTTCGCGTGATCTCATCGATTCCCCCGGTTATCACTAAACGTCTCCTCAAGATCACTATACGTCACAACAGCCGGGATGAGGCTGTTGCGCTTCTGTGGTGCCGGAAGGCCCGGAATGGCCGCGCGCGACAGCTTCTGCCGTGGACGGCCGAGTCGAGGCGGGAGGGGGCGTCGGGGTAATAAAGCGCCTTCGGCCGGGTCGGCTGGCTACTGACCTGGCGAGACGTGCAGGGCGCGGCGCAGGAAATCGAGCTGCAACAAGAGCAGGTTCTCCGCCACCGTTTCTTGTGACGCCATGTGGGTGATGCCGGACAGGGGCAGGACCGTATGCGGGTATCCGGCGGCCAGCAGCGCGGCGGACAGGCGCAGGGTGTGGGCGACGACCACATTGTCATCCGCCAGCCCGTGGATCAGCATCAGCGGGCGTGGTGCGATCGCATCGGCGGCGGCTGTCACCACGGATCGTTCGGCCAAAGAGATCAGGCCGGACTGGCGGTAGGCGTCTTGGTTCTGGTCCGGATGGCCTAGATAACGTTCGGTGTAGTGGGTGTCGTAGAGATGCCAGTCCGTTACCGGGGCGCCNNGCGGCCAGGTAGCCGCCGAACGACCAGCCGCGGATCGCCACTCGGTGCGTATCCAGGTCGGCGAAGCGGTGCGCGGCCGCGCCCAGCGCGTCGACCTGGTCATCGAGAACCGGGCCGGCCAGGTCGCCGGCCACCGCGCGTTCCCACTCAGGACCGCGAGCCGGAGTCCCGCGGCCGTCCGCGATCACGACGGCGAAGCCCTGCTCGGCGAACCATTGCGGGGTGAGGTAGCTGCCGCGGGCCTTGAGCACCCGCTGTGCGTGCGGGCCGCCGTAAGGGTCGAGCAATACCGGCAGCTTCCCCCGCCCGGGCTGGTGCCAGGAAGGGAACAGCACCGCGGTGCGGATCTCGCGCGGTCCGGCGTGCAGCAGGACCGGGCGGGGAGCGGGCAGCGCCGGGCGTTCCGCCCGCGAGGCGAGTTCGGCCACCGGCTGGCCCGCGCGGTGCACCCGGACCGTCACGCCGTCGTCCTCGAGCCCGCGGTGCCAGACCACCGTGGTGCCGCCCGCGCGGACGCCCCCGTCGACGCCGCCCCCGTCGGTGCCCTCGCCGATCCGGCTCAGCCCGTCAGGCCCGTAGGTCCACAGCCCGATCTCGGTCGGCTCGGCGGACGCCTGGAACAGGACGGTGTCGTCGTCGACGCCGAGCACGCCGCGCACCTGCAGGCCCGGCGGCGTGACCGGGACGGCCTCCTGATGGGGCGCGGCGACCAGCAGGCGCCGGGTGTCCCGCTCGTCGCGCGTCCAGACGATCCGGCCGTCCTTGGTCCAGGCGGGGACGCCAGGGACGATCTCCAGCCACCGCGGATCGGTGTCCTCGCGCAGCACGGCGGTCTTCCCGCTGCTCACCTCGACGGTGAGCAGCCGCATCGTGCGCTGGTCCCGGCTCTGCACCACGACCAGCGGGTCGTGCTCGCCCTCCCAGCACGCCGTCACCAGGTACGGAAACGCGGCGCCGTCGGTGTCGATCGCCACGCTGGTCCCGTCCAGCCTGACCAGCAGGAGGGACACCTCGGCGTTCGGGGTGCCGGCGGCGGGATAGGCCACCTCGGCGGGCGGCCTTTCCGGGTTGGCGGGGTCGGCGATGTGCCACCGGTTCACCGGCGTCTCGTCCACCCGCGCGACGAGCAGCGCCGAACCGTCCGGGGACCACCAGTAGCCGCGCTGGCGGTCCATCTCCTCTGCCGCGATGAACTCCGCCAGCCCGAACGTCACCCGCGCGGCTCCCCGCGGCTCCGCCAGCACCTGGTCTTCGGCCTGGTCTTCGGCCTGACCCGGCAGGCCGGTAACCCTGAGCGCGCCGGCGCTGACATACGCGAGCCGCCTTCCGGTCGGGTCGGGGCGGGGATCGAGGGCAGGGGCACGCGTCGCCACTTCGGCCGGCGGCCTGCCCGCGCCGGTCAGGTCAGCCGCGTAGACCCGCCCTGACCAGGCGAAGGCGGCCATCGTCAGGTCGGCGTCGGTGGCGTAGGCCACGATGCCGCCGGCCTGCTCCCTGACCCGTTCCCGGCGGGCCCGTTCGGCCGCCGGAAGGTTCTGCTCATCGCCGCCCAGCGTCCTCGGATCGACGACCAGCCGTTCCTGCCCGCTGCCGACATCCAGTACCCACAGGCAGGTCACCGGGTCGCTGCCACCCTGGGTGCACAGGTAGGCGACCCGGGCGCCGTCGGGTGAGACACGGAACGCCCGCGGTACGCCGAGCGTGAACCGCCTGGTCCTGGCCTCTTGCCGGGGAAAACTCTCGGTCATGCAAAGAATCTTGCCATTCCCCTCCCACCCGGGGGCCGCCGATAGGCTCGCTGGCATGAGTTCGGCTGACGACCCTAAAGTACCCAGGCCCGAACGACGGTTGCTGCTTGTGCACGCACACCCCGACGACGAGTCCATCGGGACCGGGGCGACGATGGCGAAGTACGCGGCCGAGGGCGCGCAGGTCACGCTCGTCACCTGCACCCTGGGCGAGCTCGGCGAGGTCATCCCGCCGTCGCTGACGCACCTGGCCGCGGCGAAAGAAGACCGGCTGGGGGAGTACCGGATCGGCGAGCTCGCGGCCGCCTGCGACCTGCTCGGCGTGACCGACCACAGGTTCCTCGGCGGTCCGGGCCGGTGGCGCGACTCGGGCATGATGGGCACCGAGGACAACACCGATCCGCGCTGCTTCTGGCAGGCCGACGTGGACGAGGCCGCGGCCGCGCTGGTCGACGTCATCCGCGACGTCAGGCCGCAGGTGCTGGTGACCTATGACGCCAACGGTTTCTACGGGCATCCCGATCACATTCAGGCGCACCGCGTCGCCTGGCGCGCCTTCGAGCTCGCCCAGGCCGAAAGTGTGACCGGGACCGAAAGTCTGGCCGGGACTGAAGGGCTGGCCAGGTTCTACGCGACGGCGGCGCCGGAATCCGCCCAGGTGACCACCGAGATCGATGCCACCGCCTACTTCGAGCGCAAGCTGGCGGCCATGCGCGCGCACGCCACCCAGATCACCGTGTCGGCGCCGTTTTTCGCGCTGTCCAACAACGTCAGGCAGCGCGCCCTCGGCGTCGAGTACTACACCCTGCTGGCGGGCCCGCGGGGCCCAGCCGGACCCAGTGGCCTCCAGACCGACCTGTTCTGACGGGCACAGTAGCCTGCTGTTCATGAACGTCACGACGGGCCGAGGCGGGTCGGGGTTGCTTGTCACCGGCGGCATTTACGGCGTGCTGTTCCTGCTTGGCGCGGTGGAAGGCATCATCGGCAGCTTCCAGTACAGCCGCACGGCGGGACCGGTGCCGCTGGCCGCCCTCGCGTTCTGCGCGGCGCTACTGGTGACCTGCCTGCTGGCAGGATGGGGCATGAGCGCGGTGAGCGGCGCGCTCGTGCCCGCCATGGGCTGGATCATCGCCTCCTTCGTGCTGTCCATGCCGGTCTCCAACGGCAGCGTCATCATCACCGCCTCCGCCCCCGGCGAGTGGTACCTGTACGGCGGCACCTTGAGCGCCGTGATCGCGGTGGCCGCTGCCTTCGGCGGCTCGATCCGGGCGACCAGGTCGCAGCCGCGCCGGTCGCAGCCGCGCCGGTCGCAGCCGGGCCGGTCGCAGCCGAAGTGAGCGACGTGGACGAGGGCTCGTTCCGTCGGGCCACGGGCCAGTTTTCCGGGGGCATCGTCGTGGTCACGACCAGTGCCGGTCACGCCATGACGGTCAGCGCGTTCACGTCGGTGTCCCTGGAGCCGCCGCTCGTGCTGTTCTGCGCGGAGAAGATCGCCCGCTTCCACGACGCGGTCCTCGCGGCCGGGTCGTGGGCGGTGTCCATCCTCGCCGAGGATGCCGAGAAAACCGCGCGCTGGCTGGCCACCGGGGGCCGTCCCCTCGACGGGCAGCTGGACGGGTTCGCCCACCGCCCAGGCCCGGTCACCGGCGCACCGCTGCTCGACGGCGCCCTGGTCACCCTGGAGTGCCGGACCGACGCCGTGTACGACGGCGGCGATCACAGCATCATCGTCGGCCAGGTCACCGCGGTCACCAGCGCCGAGGGGCCGCCATCACGCGGCCCGCTGATGTACTACGCCGGGCGCTACCGCCGCCTTCAAGGGAGCTGAACTTCAAGGGCTAGCTTCAAAGGCACTAGCGCACCGCATCTTCGATCCGGTCGAGCCCCCAGTCGAGATCTTCCTCGCTGATGACCAGCGGGGGCGCCAGCCTTATGACGTTCCCGTGTGTCTCCTTGGCCAGGACGCCGTGATCGGCGAGCCGTTCGCAGACCTCGCGGCCTGACCGCGAGGTGAACTCCAGGCCAGCCCACAGTCCCCGGCCGCTCACCCGGCGCACCACGGCAGCCGGGAGTCCGCCGAGCCGCTCGTGCATCCGCTTCCCGAGCACCGCCGCCCGGGCCTGGTACTCGCCGGTGCGCAGCATCGCGATGACCTCCCGGGCTACGGCGCAGGCGAGCGGGTTGCCCGCGAACGTGGACCCGTGCTGGCCGGGTTGCAGCACGCCGAGCACCGGCCAGGTCGACACCATCGCGGACACCGGCACGATGCCGCCGCCGAGGGCCTTGCCGAGCAGGTAGGCGTCGGGCACCACGTTCTCGGCCGTGCAGGCGAAGGTGTAGCCGGTGCGGCCGAGCCCGGACTGGATCTCGTCCGCGATCATCAAGATGCCGTGCGCGGTGCACAGCTCCCTGATCCCGGTGAGGAAGCCGGCCGGCGGCACGACGACGCCGGCCTCACCCTGGATCGGCTCGACGAGCACCGCGACGACGCGCTCACCGAGTTCGCTGACCGCCGCGGTCAGCGCGTCCAGGTCGCCGTANNCTCGACCGCCTCCGCGCCGGTGTTCATCGGCAGCACGACGTCCATGTCGGCGAGTTCGGCCAGCTCGGCGCAGAACGGCCCGAACTGGTCGTGGTCGAACGCCCGGCTCACCAGCGTGAGGTGATCGAGCTGGCGGTGCGCGGCGTCGATCAGCCGCGGGTGCCGGTGACCGAAGTTCAGCGCCGAGTAGGCGGCGAGCATGTCCAGGTAACGGCGTCCTTCGACGTCGGTCACCCAGGCGCCCTCGGCCTCGGCGGCGACGATCGGCAGCGGCTGGTAGTTGTGCGCGCCGTATTCGCTCGTCAGCTCCAGGAAGCTGGTCATGGTCTCGGTCATTGTGTTCCCCTCCATTGCTACGGGCGCAGCTCCAGCGTGCAGCACTTGGGTCCGCCGCCGCCCTTGAGCAGCTCGGACATGTCGACTCCGACCGGGGTGAACCCGCGCTCGCTGAGCTGGGCGGCGAGACCTCGCGCCTGGACCGGCAGGACGACGTGCCGGCCGTCGCTGACCGCGTTCAGGCCGAGTACCTCGGCGTCTTCGTCCTTGGCCTCGATCAGCTCAGTGAACTGCCCGGCGATGGCTGCCCGCCCGGCGTCGTCGAACGCGGCCGGATAGTACATGGCCGTGTCGCCGTCAAGTACGCACAGCGCGGTGTCCAGGTGGTAGAAGCGCGGGTCAACCAGGTGCAGGCTCACCACGGGCCGCGCGAAGACGCTGGCCAGTTCGGCTGCGGCGCCCTGATCGGTACGGAAGCCGTACCCGGCCATCAGCACCCGGCCGGTGAACAGGATGTCTCCCTCGCCCTCGTTGACGTGGACAGGTACCCGCACGTCAGGGTATCGACCGCGGAACCAGTCCAGGTAGGCGTCGGCTTCCCTGGCGCGCTGCGGATACCGGAACCGCGCGCCCAGCACCGTCCCGCCGACCACGGTGGCGCCGTTGGCGGCGAACACCATGTCCGGCAGCCCGGCCACCGGCGCAATGGTCCGCACGTCGTGGCCGAGATCGAGGTAAGACTGCCGGAGCTCGGTCCACTGCCGGATGGCTTTGGCCGCGTCGGTCGGCTTGTCCGGTTCCATCCACGGATTGATGGCGTAGCTGACGGCGAAATGTTCCGGTGGGCACATCAAGTAGCCGCGCGCGGTCGCTTGCCGCCGGCGCGGGCCGTCCCCGCTGCCCTCCCTGGTGATCATGAGCCAAGGTTATGGGTTCGCCGTGCGGGAAAACATGCGTCGGTCATGCGTGTCAGCAGAGAATCATTGCGTAATAATTCCACTGAACGGCGCTTCATTGCGTGCCGAGCCTACTTTCTGCCCGACCTGGCGTTTGCCCGCCCGCCGCCGGGTAGGGAGAGAGCCTTGCTGGTCACCAGATCCTGACCAGCAACGCGAGGCGGACTCATGCTGGGGCGCACTGGGGAGGCTGGGCTGGCAAGCGGGCGGGCACCTTCGGTGCGGCTCAGACGCAGTGACCTGACTGGAGACGGCATCCGGCGGGTCCGCTCTGGCCGCGGTTTTCGCTATCTGGACGCGGACGGCAGGCCGATAGCTCCGCAGGACGTGGCCCGCATCAAGAACCTGGTGATCCCGCCCGCCTGGAAGGAAGTATGGATCTGCCCCTGGCCGAACGGGCATATCCAGGCCGTAGGCTTCGACGCCGCCGGGCGAAGGCAGTACCTCTATCATCCGCGCTGGCGAGAGAAGCGCGACAAGGAAAAACACGACCATGTGCTGGCGTTCGCCGCCGCGCTGCCGGACGCACGCAAGATCATCGTCGCCGAGCTGGCCGGACGGGGGCTGACCAGGGCCAGGGTTCTCGCCGCCGCGGTGCGCCTGCTTGACCTTGGCTTCTTCCGGGTTGGCGGGGAAAGATACGCCGAGGACAACGGAACGTTCGGGCTCGCCACCCTGCGGCGAGATCACGTCCACTTCTCCCGGGGTGAGATCGTGTTCAGCTATCTGGCCAAGGGTGGCCTCGAGCGTGTCCAGGCGGTCGCCGACCCGCAGGTCTGCCGGGTCATCCGCTCGCTGAAGGCCCGTTCGGCCGATGGCGGTGCGCTGTTCGCCTACCATCACAATCGGCTCTGGCACGAGGTGCACAGCACGGACATCAACGACTACCTCAAGGACCTGACCGGCCTGGACGTCAGCGCCAAGGACTTCCGCACCTGGAACGCGACCGTGCTCGCGGCGGTGGGGCTGGCGGTCTCGCCGGTGCCGCGATCATCGGCCAGCGGCCGCAAGCGGGCCGTCGCCCGGGTGGTCACGGAGGTCTCGCAGTACCTGGGCAACACTCCGGCGGTGTGCCGCGCCTCCTACATCGACCCGCGCGTCATCGAGAGGTACCACCGCGGCGACACCATCGCGGCGGCCCTGGAGCACCTCGGCGACACCGGGGCGGGCTCCCTCGCCACCCAGGGTGCGATCGAGGAGGCCGTGCTCGAGCTGCTCGGGGCATCCCCAGCCAAGCCCGCAGACGCCTGAGCCGGCGCCCGGCGGCCGGTGCCCTAGCGCCCCGGCCGCCGGGCGAGCTCCTCGATCCTGGCCGTCTGCACGTCGTAGAAGTCGTTGCCGATCCGCAGGAAGTCGCGGACGACGGCCAGCTGGTCGTTGGTAAACCGGGAGAACATCGGCACAGTCTGCTCCTCGAACGGCTGGTACACCTCCCAGCCGCGCTCACGCGCCAGCTCGGCCGGTTCGACTAGCACGCGCCGCCGGTCGCCCGGGTCGCGCAGACGGCGCACGTAACCGGTTTTTTCCAGCCGGTCGAGCATCGCCGTCACCGCCCCGGTCGACAGGCCCATCGCCGCGGCGAGCTCACCGGCTGTCTGGCGGCCGGCCAGATCCAGGATGTCCAGGCAGCGAAGATCGGTGCGGTTGATGCCGAGGTAGCTCGCGACCGCGTCGTGGAAGCGGTCGTAGGCGATCTGCTGCGCCCGCACCTCGGCCGTAGTCTGCGCGATCAGCTCCGGCCGCCTGCCCCCCTCGCCGGATTGTCCTTCGCCGGGTTGTCCTTCGCCGGCTCCGTCACCGGGTTGTCCGTCACCGGGTTGTCCGTCACTGGGCTGCCTTTCGCCGGGCCCGTCACTGGGCTGCCCCTCGCCACGCTCGGTTGACATCTGCCACCTTCGCGATATAACTTGAATCATCTTGATCGTCAAGATAATCAATCGTCGAGAGAATTTTACCAGCGAAGGAAAACGATGACAGCTCCGGGGGAGACGCCATGAGCCCGCCCGCCATCGCGGTGACCGGCCTGACCAAGTCGTTCGGCCGGACCCGGGTGCTCAACGGGATCGGCTTCGCCGCCGCCGAGGGCACGGTGCTCGCCCTGCTCGGACCGAACGGCGCGGGTAAAACCACCGCCGTCCGCATCCTGTGCACGCTGCTCCGCCCGGACGGCGGCCACGCCGAGATCCTCGGCCGCGACATCGTGCGCGAGCCCCAGCAGGTCAGGTCTTTGATCGGGCTGACCGGGCAGTACGCGGCCGTCGACGACATGCTGTCCGGGCGGGAGAACCTGTCCATGATCGGACGGCTGCTCGGCCAGCACGCCAAGGCGGCCCGGCGCCGGGCCGACGACCTGCTCGCCGCGTTCGACCTGGCCGGGAGCGCAGGCCAGACCGTGAAGGCCTACTCAGGCGGGATGCGGCGCCGGCTGGATCTGGCGGCCAGCCTGGTCGGCGAGCCGCGCGTGCTCTTCCTCGACGAGCCGACCACCGGCCTGGACCCGGCCAGCCGCGGCCAGCTGTGGGACCTGATCTCCGGCTTGGCCGTCCAGGGCACCACGGTGCTGCTGACCACCCAGTACCTGGAGGAGGCGGACCGGCTAGCCAGCCAGGCGGTGGTCATCGACCACGGCCGGGTACTCGCCGAAGGCAGCCCCGCCGAACTCAAGGAACGCTCTGGCGGCCAGGTGATCGAGGTGCGCCCGGTCCGCCGGGACGACCTCCCGGCCGTCATGCGGCTGCTGGCCGACCTCACCGGGACCCCCGCGAGCGCTGGCCGGGACACCGCCGCCGTCCCGGCTGCCGACCCTGGCTTGCTCGGCGCGGTCGTCGCCCGCCTCGGCGCTGAGCACATCGAGGTGAGCCAGGTCGGGCTGCGGCTGCCGAGCCTGGACGAGGCTTTCCTGACCATCACCGGCCACCACGTCGTCACCGAAGCGCCCGCCCGACAGACATCCCAGGAGCT
>PMST01000388.1 GCA_003168295.1 Actinomycetota bacterium | reverse complement strand
CATGCGCCGGGTCGAGGCCGACCAGATGTGGTCGCTGATCGACCCCGACCAGGTGCCGGGACTGCCCGACTTGTGGGGCGAGGAGTTCGACGCGGCCTACCGCCAGGCCGAGGCCGACGGCCGGTACGTGCGGCAGGTGAAAGCCCGCGACCTGTACGCACGGATGATGCGGACGCTGGCTCAGACCGGGAACGGCTGGATGACGTTCAAGGACGCGTCCAACGCCAAGTGCAACCAGACCGGGCTGGCGGGGAACGTGGTGCACCTGTCCAACCTGTGTACCGAGATCACCGAGGTGTCCACCGACACGGAGACCGCGGTCTGCAACCTCGGCTCGATCAACCTGGCCAGGCACCTGGCCGTCGGGCCGGACGGCCGCCGCGAGCTGGACTGGGACAAGCTGCGCCGCACGGTCGCGATGGCGGTGCCGTTCCTGGACCGGGTGATCGACCTCGGCTTCTACCCGAGCGAGCAGGCGGGCGCCTCGAACCCGCGCTGGCGGCCGGTCGGCCTGGGCGTCATGGGTCTTCAGGACGTGTTCTTCGCGCTGCGGCTGCCGTTCGACTCCGACGCCGCCCGCGAGCTGTCCGCCCGGCTCGCCGAGGAGATCTACCTCGCCGCGCTGGAGGCCTCCGCCGACCTGGCGGAACGGCACGGGCCGCATCCGGCGTTCGGCGAGACCAGGGCGGCGGCCGGAAAACTCCAGCCCGACCTGTGGGACACCTCAGGCACGCAGGTCAAGCGGTGGTCGGCGCTGCGCAAGCGAATAGCGAAAACCGGGTTGCGCAACTCGCTCCTGATCGCGATCGCCCCGACGGCCACCATCGCCTCGATCGCCGGATGCTATGAGTGCATCGAGCCCCAGGTGTCCAACTTGTTCAAGCGCGAGACCATGTCGGGAGAGTTCCTGCAGGTCAACACCGCGCTGGTGGCCGAGCTTAAGGCGCACGGGCTGTGGACCGACCGGGTCCGGGAGCAGGTCAAGCAGGCCGACGGCTCGGTCCAGGGCATCACCGAACTGCCCGCCGAGACGCGCGCACTGTTCCGCACCTCCTGGGAACTGCCGCAGCGGGCGCTGATCGATCTGGCCGCCGCGCGGGCGCCGTTCATCGACCAAAGCCAGTCGCTGAACCTGTTCCTGGCCGCCCCGTCGATCGGGAAGCTGTCGTCGATGTATCTGCACGCGTGGAAGTCCGGGCTGAAGACCACTTATTACCTGCGGTCCCGGCCGGCCACCAGGATCCAGCAGGCCACCGTCGCGGTGACGGCGCCCGCCGGAAGGACCCAGGGCACCGTCCTGGCCTCAGCCCCAGACAGCGACGCGATCGCGTGCTCGCTGGAGAACCCCGAGACCTGTGAGGCATGCCAGTGACCATCAGCGACACCCGCGGGTCCGCCCCGGCCGGGGCCCGGCGGCCGGCTGGCCGCGGCATGCTGCTCGATCCCGGCATGGACCTGACGCTGCGGCCGATGCGCTACCCGCACTTCTACGACCGCTTCCGGGACGCGATCAAGAACACCTGGACGGTCGAGGAGGTCGACCTGCACTCCGACCTGGCGGACCTGCGCCGGCTGTCACCGGCCGAGCGGCACCTGGTCGGCAGGCTGGTGGCGTTCTTCGCCACCGGGGACACCATCGTCGCCAATAACCTCGTCCTCAACCTCTACCAGCACGTCAACTCGCCGGAGGGGCGCCTGTACCTGTCCCGGCAGCTGTTCGAGGAGGCCGTGCATGTGCAGTTCTACCTCACCCTGCTCGACACCTACGTGCCCGACGACGCCGAGCGGTCCGAGGCGTTCGCGGCGGTGGAGAACATCCCCTCGATCAGGCGCAAGGCCGAGTTCTGCTTCCGCTGGATCGACTCGGTCTTCGAACTGCGCGAGCTGCGCACGGCCGCGGACCGGCGGACCTTCCTGCTGAACCTGATCTGCTTCGCGGCCTGCATCGAAGGGCTGTTCTTTTACGGCGCGTTCGCCTACGTCTACTTCCTGCGCTCACGTGGCCTGCTTAACGGGCTGGCGTCCGGCACGAACTGGGTGTTCCGCGACGAGTCCATGCACATGGCATTCGCGTTCGACGTCGTGGACACCGTCCGCGCCGAGGAGCCCGGGCTGTTCGACGCCGAGCTCACCTCCCAGGTGCGCGACATGATCGCCGAAGCCGTCGAGTGCGAAGTGCAGTTCGCCGAGGATCTCCTCGGGCCGGGCGTTTCCGGGATGTCCCCGGCCGACATGCGGGAATATCTCCAGCACGTCGCCGACCGGCGGCTGGCGCAGCTCGGCATCGAGCCGCTATACGGATCGGCGAACCCGTTCGCCTTCATGGACCTGCAAGACGTGCAGGAGCTGTCGAACTTCTTCGAACGCCGCGTCTCGGCCTACCAGGTCGGCGTCAGCGGTGACGTTTCCTTCGACGACGAATTCTGAGGCGGGGCGGGCGGGCGGGGCGGGCGGGGCNNCGGGTCTGCCGGTTCCTGGCTGACCAGCCCGCACTATCCCGGTCCGGGCAGGAACGCCGAGACGAGACGTTCGGCGGCCAGCCCGGCGGACAGGGCGCCGGAGCGGACTTCGGACTCCAGCTCTGGTGCCATGGCGCGCAGCTTAGGATCGTCGCGGAGCCGGTCGATCAGCTGGTCACGCACCAGTGACCACATCCAGGTGACCTGCTGGTCGCGGCGGCGGCG
>PMST01000452.1 GCA_003168295.1 Actinomycetota bacterium | reverse complement strand
CGACGGCCCGCAGGCCGAGGCGGCCGCGGCGGCGGTGCTGCGGGCAGGCGCCCGCGCCGCGCAGGCCGCTGCCGCCGACCTCACCCAGCCTGGCGCGGCGGGCACCGTCGTCGAGCAGGCGGTCAGCGAGTGGGGCGGGGTGGACGTCCTGGTCAACAACGCCGGCTGGAGCAAGCCGGGATTCTTCGCCGACCAGACCGACCGCGGCTTGTGGCAGCACACCATCGAGGTGAACCTCTACACCGCGTTCGCCTGCACGCAGGCGGTGCTCGGAGCCATGCGCGAGGCCGGCGGCGGCGCGGTCGTGTTCATCTCGAGCGACTCCGCGTTCGGGGCGATCCGGCAGGGCATCTACGGCAGCACCAAGGCCGGGCTGATCTCCCTGGCCCGTACCGTGGCCAGGGAGAACGGACGGCACGGCATCCGGTCCAACGTGGTGGCCCCGGGCCTGGTCCTCCCGGACTCCGACGCGCCGGCCGGGCCGCACAGCGTGTGGGCGGACGGCCCGGACGCGATCTTCACCTCAGAACAGGCCGGCTACGTGCTCAAGCAGCAGCCGCTGCGCCGGATGACCACGGCCGCCGACATCGCCAGCGCCGTGGTGTGGATTTCCTCGCCGCTGGCGGCGCGGCAGGTCACTGGCCAGGTGCTCGCCGTCGGCGGCGGTTCGGCGATGCCCTGAGGCCTAAACCGCGGCTGCGCGGTTAGGCCTGAATCCGCTCCGCGGCGCGCTGGGCGAGCCGGAATTTCTGCACCTTGCCGGTCGGCGTGGTCGGCAGTTCGGCCGGGGAGAGGAACAGGACGTGCCGGGGGACCTTGAACCGCGCCAGCTTCTCCTTGCACAGGGCGATGAGCTCGCCGGCGTCCACGACCGCGCCTGGTTCGGGCACGATCCAGGCGCAGCCGACGTCGCCCCACCGGTCATCGGCCACCCCGACCACGAAGGCCTGGCTCACGCCGGGGTGGCGGGTGAGCAGGTCCTCGATTTCCTTCGGCATGACCAGCTCGCCGCCGCTCTTGTACAGCTCCTTGCTCCGCCCGGTCACCCGCAGGTACCCGCCGGGTGAGACGACGCCGAGGTCGCCCGAATACACCCAGCCCGCGCGCAGCGCCTGCGCCGTCTCCTCCGGCTTGTTCCAGTAGCCCAGCATGTGCGTCGGCCCGGTGGAGGCAAGCTCGCCTTCCGTCCCGTCCGGCAGGTCCTCGCCCGTGACCGGGTCCACGGTCTTGTAGACGCACAGGTCTCCGCCACGCTGGTTGTCCGCCGCGGGGGTGATGGGGTCTACGCCCGCCGCACCGGCCAGCTTGGGCCGCCCGACCGTGGCGGAATGGAACTCCAGCGGGTCCTCGGGCAGCGTGAGCGTCATCGCCCCGCCGCACTCGGTCATCCCGTATCCCGTGGTGATCTCGGTGACGCCCAGCTCGGCCCGGACCTTGTGCCAGAGCCAGACCGGCGCCGGAGCCGCACCGGACAAGATCGCGGTCAGCGACGACAGGTCGCACCCGGCCAGGCCCGGGTACTCGAGCAGCGCCACCGTCATGGTCGGCACCGCCAGGATCTCGGTGGCGCGGTGCCGCTGGATCGAGGCGAAGTAGTCAGCGGGCGAGAAGGCCGTCCGCGGGATGATGGCGCCGCCGACGAACATGACAGAAAGCAGCCCTTCCACATACCCGAACATGTGATAGCAGGGCAGCGAGAACAAGATGCGGCGGCCATCTTGGTACGCGCGGGTGAGCGCCGAGGCGTAGCTCGTCCGCAGCACCGCGTCATGGGACACGACCACGCCCTTCGGCAGCCCGGTGGTGCCCGAGGTGTACAAGATGTCGCCCGGGCTGCCGGGCGTGACCGCGCAAGCGTCGGCGGCGCCCGGGTTCTGGCGGCCGAGGGCCGCCAGGCTGGCCACGTCGAGCACGCCGTCCCGGCCGGGGCCGCCGGCGTCGTCGCGTGCTCCGTCCTGGCCCGGGCCGCCGGTGTCCAGGAGCACGATCCGCCGCAGGTCAGGCAGCTCCGCGGTCGGGCCATCCGGCCAGCCGGGCGCTATCGCGTCCAGCATCTGCAGGTAGTCCAGNNTAGCCGAGCTCGTCCTGCCGGTACAGGTAGTTGAACGGGATCGCGACCGAGGCGGCCCGGGCGATCGCGAACTTGACCGGCACGAACTCCAGGTAGTTAGCCATCAGCATGCCGACCCGCTCACCGGGCCGGACGCCCAGGGCGGCCAGGCCGTCCGCTAGCTCACCGGACCAGGCGTCGGCCTCGGCGTAACTGAGGGTCCGCTCGTCGGTGATCACGAACGGGCGGTCACCGTACTCAGCCGCCGACCTGCTCAGGAAATCGCTCAGCGTGGCCGGGGTCCAGACCGGGAAGCGGGCCCGCAGCGCCTCCCGCCTGGCGTCAATGTCCTCGCTCAACACGAAGCCTCCGGTTTCGCTCATGCGGGAGCCTGAAGTCTGCCGTATTCCTCGCGCAGGCGGGCGTGCAGGTAGGCCAGGCGCTCACCGTAGATTAGGCAGGGCTGATCAGGCCGCGACCGGGCCGCGCTGTGCACGACCTGGGTGAGGTAGGGGTACGTCGGCATGGACTCTCCATCGGGCGCTCCGACCGGCCCCTAGCCCTGGCTCAGGCGGCCGGTAGGCCAGAGTTTAATCCCGATTCGATTTTCTCGGTAGGGCCTGGCTCAGAGGCACTCGATGACGGTCGCGTTAGCCATCCCGCCGGCCTCGCACATGGCCTGCAGCCCGTACCGGCCGCCGGTCTGCTCCGGTTGACGTTGAGCTTGTCCGGCTCGTTGCAGCCCCACCCGGTCAGCACCGCAAGCACCTGGAAGGCGAACGCCTCGCGGCTCGGCGTATAGTCATGAACCGGGCCGCGCGTACTTGGCCTTGAGTTCGGCCTTCATGAGCTTGCCTGTCTCGGACCGCGGCAGGTCGTCGACGAAGCGGACGACCTTGGGCGCCTTGAAGCCTGCGATCTTGGACTTCACGAACGTGACGATCTCCTGCGCGAGCTCGGGGCCGCGGACCGTGCCATCGGCGGGCTGGATGAACGCGGCCACCGACTCCCCCATCTCGGGGTCGGGCACGCCGACAACCGCGACGTCGTACACGGCCGGGTGAAGGGCCAGCACGTTCTCGATCTCCTGCGGGTAGATGTTGACCCCGCCGGAGATGATCATGAACGCCTTGCGGTCGGTGAGGAACAGGAACCCGTCCTCGTCGAGGTAGCCGATGTCGCCCAGGGTGGTCCAGGTCGGGTGCCGCGGGTGCTGGGCGGCCCGGGTCTGGTCCGGGTCGTTGTGATAGGCGAACGGGACGGCATCGCGCTCGAAGTAGACGCCGCCGATCTCGCCCGCGGGCAGCTCGGTCCCGTCATCGTCATCGGCGCAGATCCGCAGGGTCCCCAGGACAGCCCGGCCGACGCTTCCCGGCCTGGTCAGCCAGGTGGGGCTGTCGATGAGCGTCATGCCGTTGGACTCGGTGCCCGCGTAGTACTCCACCAGGACAGGCCCCCACCAGCCGATCATCTTCTGCTTGACCTCGACCGGGCACGGCGCCGCGGCGTGGATGGCGACCCGCAGGCTGGAAATGTCGTAGCGGTCCCGCACCTGCGGCGGCAGCCTCAGCATCCGGACGAACATTGTCGGCACGAACTGCGCGTGCGTGACGTGCCGGTCACCGATCGCCTGCAGCGCCTGCTCGGCGTCGAATTTCTTCATCATGACCACGGTGCCGCCGAGGGCCTGGACCGCGCCGGACCAGCGCAGCGGCGCCGCGTGATAGATCGGCCCGGGCGACAGGTAGACCGTCTCGGTGTTGACGCCGAAGAACTGGCTGGCCGACGTGACCAGGGCCTCGCCGGGCTCGGAGACCTGGATGCCCGGCAGCGGCGGCCGGACGCCCTTGGGCCGGCCCGTCGTGCCCGAGGAGTACAGCATGGTGGCGCCGTGCGGCTGGTCGTCGAACGGAATGGCCGGCGCCGCGGCGATGGTCTCCTCGTAGCTGCCGTGACCGATGACCGGACCGCCGAACGCGAGCCGCAGTTTGACCTTCTCGGTTGTCGGCGTCAGTCCCGTGATGGCCTCGGCGGTCGCGGCCTGCTCGGCGGACACGATGAGCGCGGTCGCGCCGCAGTCGTTGACGATGTAGGCGACCTCGTCCGGTTTGAGCCGGAAGTTGACGGCGGTGATGTACAGCCCGGAACGCAGCGCGGCCCAGTACACCTCAAAAACCCGCAGGTTGTTCTCGGTCAGCAGCGCCACCACGTCGCCCGGCCGCAGCCCCGCGTCGTGCAGCACGTGCGCGAGCTGAACCGAGCGCCGTTCGAGCTCGGCGTAGCTGAGCGACTCGCCGGTCCCGGTCATGACCGCCGCGGCCCGGTCCGGCGCCTCGGCCGCGTAGGTGCCTGGGTACATGGATCGCAGTCTATGGCCGTTTCTGGCCGCCTAGCTGGCCCAGGGCGGGCCAGTTCTTGAATCTAGGATAAATACCTGATGCGGGCGCGTCCGGCGGGGACCATGGTCACGCTCCCTGAGCTGCACCTATCGTGGAGAAGCTTTTAAGTGATGCTCGGCATAACGTCAGCGTCATACCCAGGCAGCCTGGATCGCTGACCGGTCCGCCGACATACCGGGCGGCGGTACGCGAGGAACTTATAATTGACTCGTGCCTAAAAAATCGGATGCGACCGTGGCCGAGGAAACCGGCTCGAAGTCGGCGAGGACCAGGGAGCGGATCCTCGATGCCGCCGCGCACGTGCTTAGCCGGAAGGGATACGCGGGCACGCGGCTGAGCGACGTCGCCGACCAGGCCGAGATCCAGGCGCCGGCGATCTATTACTACTTCCCCTCCCGCGATGACCTGGTCGAAGAGGTGATGTGGACGGGCATCGCGCTCATGCGCGAGCACGTGACCAAGGTGCTGGCCGCGCTGCCGCCCGGCGCCGACCCTCTTGAGCGCATCGACGCCGCAGTCGAGGCGCACCTGCGGTACTCGCTGGAAATCTCCGACTACACGACCGCGTCGATCCGCAACGCGGGCCAGGTCCCGGAGAACATCGCCATCAGGTATGCCGCCGAGGCCTCTCTGTACGGAGATACCTGGCGGAAGCTGCTGCGGGACGCTGACAACGCCGGGCTGCTGCGCCCCGGCCTGGAGCCCAGGGCGGCACGGATGCTAGTGCTCGGCGCGCTCAACTGGGCGGCCGAGTGGTGGAACCCCCGCCGGGGTTCGCTGGAGGTCGTGGTGCGGACCGCCCAGTCGCTGGTCAGGCACGGACTAGCCGCACCGCAGGGCGAGGGTGCCGGCGACTCGAGGGCACGCAGGCGGTCAGCGCAGGATCAGGCCGCGGCGTCGGCCGGATAGCGCTCCACCACCTGCTGCGCGACCAGCTGAGCGGTCTCAGCGCAGGCGGTCGTGCCACCGTTGGCATACTCCTTAACCCCGTCGCCCACGTTCCACAGGTTCGCGATCGGGGTGTCGTGCGACAGGTCGAACCCGGCCACGGCCCGTTGCGGAGGCCAGTCGTCCCTGGTCACCACCGTGGACAGGATCCGGGCCTGGTCGAAGCCGGGAATCTCGGTGTGCAGGTCGGCCAGCAGCAACTCGGTCTCAGCCGCCTCGTCGAAGTTCCCGATGGCGGGCCGGGGCACGGCCGTGCCGACGTAGAGGTGCCACCCATCGGGCGCCATCTCCGGGCAGGTGGCGGTGAAGTTCGCGGCGTAGCAGAGCCTCCGGGTGCTCGCGAAGCTGAGCAGTCCCGGGGCAGTCATCAGCGGTTCGCGGCTGGCGAAGTTCACCGAGATCATCGCGCACGGGCGGTCAGCGCGCTTGACCGCTTCGGTGTAGCCGGGCGGCAGGTTGCGGTCGCCGACCAGCCGGACCGTCGCGGCCGGTCCGGCGTCGCTGATCACGATCTTGACTCGGAGCCGTTCGGCCTGACCATCGCGCTCGATGACGGCCCCTGTGACCAGCCCGTTCTCCAGCATGAGCAAGCGCACCTCACTGCGCAGCCGGACCTGGCCGCCGGCGGCGATGATGGTTTTGGCCAGCGATTCCCAGATGCCGATGGTGCCCTGGGGGCAGAAGCCGAAGGTCTTGAAGGCGCTCTTGCGGGTGAAGTAGGTGAGGAAGACCCGCGCCGGGAGCTCGTCCGCGCCGACCGCGAACACCGACCCGCACATGCTGCGGAAGATGCCGTGAACGGCCTCGTTCTTCGTGAATCTGGAGAGCCAGTCGGCCGTCGTGAGCTGGCTATCCGGTAGTCCCTCGTCGCGGCGCGCGTCGGCGAGACCGCTGAGCAGCTTCGCCCCGTGCCGGGTGAGCCGCGACAGCAGGAAACCCCAGCCCCCGCCGGTGACGTCGACGTCCTTGCCGCCGATCCGGTACAGGACCGGCGGATCCGGCACCCGGACATCGAAGGCGGCGCCGACCTCGGCGAAGGTCTGCTGGGTGATGCCGCCGGTCTCCATGACGATGGCGCCGTTGTTGATCTTGAAGCCGTCGACGTCGCGGGTGGAGGCGCGGCCGCCGACGTGGCCGAGCCGCTCGGCGACCAGGGTCCGGTAGCCACGGTGAGCCAGCCGGGCCGCCGTCAGCAGCCCCCCGGCCCCGGCGCCGATGACGATCACGTCGAAGGTGGTGTCCATGACTCAGCGGGCCGGGTTCACGCCGGGTACGTCACCGTTCATGTCGGTGTTCCTCCTGGGTGTCACGGTCAGTACGAGGGCGGCAGGCCCAGGCTGTGGCTCGCCACGAAGTTGAGCACCATCTCCCTGCTCACCGGGGCCGTGCGCATCAACCTGGTGACGAACCACAGGTCGGCCAGGCCATACTCGATGGCCAGGCCGTTGCCGCCGTGGGTCTGAATGGACTGATCGAGCGCCGCCAGCGCGGCGTCGGCGGCGGCAAGCTTGGCGATGTTGGCCGCTTCGGCGGCGTCCTGCCCGCAGTCGAAAAGCTCCGCGGCCCGCGCGGTGGCGAGCCGGGCCAGCTCGACGTTCACGTGGGCCTGGGCCAGCGGGTGCGCGATGCCCTGGTGGGCGCCGATCGGCTCCGACCAGACCTTGCGCTGGCGGGCGTAGTCGGCGGCTTTGGTGATCGCGTACCGGCCGACGCCGTTGCACAGCGCCGCGGCCAGGATCCGTTCGGGATTGAGGCCGGCGAAGACCTGCCGGAGGCCCTCGCCCGCGGTCCCGATGAGCGCGTCCTGGCCCACCCGGACGTCATCGAGGAAGACGGTGAACTGGCGGTCGGGCGAGACGAGCGCGGTCGGGATCGGCTGCAGGGTGAGACCGGGCGCGTCGGCCGGCACGATAAACAGTGAGAGCCGGCTCCGGCCGCCGGACGTGACGCTGTCGTCGCGGGCCACGAGCAGCAGCGCCTCGCATTCATCCACCGCCGAGATGTAGTACTTACCGCCGGCGATGACCCAGCCCGCGCCGGCTGGCCGCGCCGTGGTGCTGACGTTGTGGCTGTTCGATCCGGCGTCCGGCTCGGTGAGCGCGAACGCCATCTTCCGCGTCCCGTCCGCCAGGCCAGGCAGCCAGCTGGCCTTCATGTCCGGTGACGCGTGCGCGGCCAGGATCGAGCCGCAGATGGCGGGCGAGATGACCGCGATCAGCAGCGGCATGCCGTGCGCCGCGAGTTCCTCGGTGACGATGACCAGCTCGCTGAGCCCCGCGCCGCCGCCGCCGTACTCGGCGGGAAGGTGCACGCCGAGCAGCCCGGCCTGGCCGAGCTCATCCCACAGCTCGGCGATGTTGCCGCCGGCCCGGGCGCGTTCGGCGTAGTAGGCATGGCCGTAGCGGGCGGCGATCGCCGCGGCGCTCTGTCTGATCAGGCGATGCTCGCCGGTGTCCGCGATCAGGGCGCTCAAGTTCGCTCCTCAACGACGCTCATTCTCAGCACCCGCGGAAATCAGGCCGGGACTTCGCCATGAAGCTGCCGATGGCGCGGGCGGCGTCCCGCGTCCCGGCCGTGCGGGACAGGGCCCTGGTCTCCGCTTGCAGCTGATCGCCCAGGCTCGCCTCGTGGGTGCGCCGGAGCAGGGCCCTGATCTCCCCGAACGCACGGGTCGGGCCCTCGGCCAGCTGGCGGGCGGCGCGCTCAGACTCGGCCGCCAGGTCAGCGGCGGGAACCACGCGGGAGATCAGCCCCCAGGCCGCGGCCTCGTCGGCGTCAAGGACGCGCTGGCCGAAGTACAGTTCGGCGGCGCGGCGCATGCCGACCAGGCGGGGCAGGAACCAGGTGCCGCCGCCGTCACCGGACAGGCCGAGGCCGCTGAACCCGGTGGCGAACCGGGTNNAGTGAGTCCAGGACCTGCAGGGCCGCGTGGTAGCCGGTGGTCATCCGGCGCAGGTCGCCTGGCAGCTCGCCCGGGCCAGCCTTGGCGAGCACCGCAACGTCACCGCCGACGGTGAAGGTCGGCCCGTTAGCGCAGATCAGCAGCGCCCGCACGGCCGCGTCGCAGCGCTGCACAGCTTCCTGCAGGCCGTCGACGAGTGCCTGGTCGATGGCGTTGCGGGCGCCGGGCCGGTTCAGCCGGAGAACGGCGAGGCCGTCAGCGACGGAGAACTCGACTGCGGCCGGCGGGCGCGGGTGCGCCTGGTCCGCCTCTGCCGCGCTGCCCGTCACGTCACCGACCCAGCCCACCCTGACTTGTTCACGCCAGTTAGATTAATCTAGATTAAATAATGTTATCCTCTGGCCCGCGTGCCGGCAATCGCAGGGCCGCCGCGTTGTGCCGCGACCACTGCCGGTGAGTTCCTCAGCGAGCGGATTCCAGCGCCGCGCGGAGCTTCGGCGGCACCGGCTGCTTGCCTGAGCCGTCGGTGGCCACGACCACGTAGACGGTGCGGCCGGTGGAGCGCACCTGCGAGCCGACCCGCGCAGTGAACGACAGCGTGAAACTGGTCGAGCCTATCTTCTCGGTGACCACGTCGACCGTCACCGATTCTCCGTAGCGGACGCCCTCGCGCCAGTCGGCCTCGGTGTGGACCAGCTGGACGTCCAGGCCGTCGGCGATCAGCGTCTGGTAGGGGTAGCCAGCGTCGCCGAGCAACTGGGTCATGGCGTCGTCGAACCAGGCGAAGTACCACATGTTGAACACGACACCCTGCTGGTCGAACTGGAAATACGACGGGCTCACCGGTACGGCGACGGCCATGGGCAAAGTCTCCCGTTCAAGGGGTCAGGTGTCGCGCCAGCGGTCGGCCGACGGGTCGAGCAGCCGGGTCAGGTGGCCTTCGGGCAGCCAGATGATCATCTCAAGCTCGAGCGCGTCCAGGAACCGGACCCGTCCCGTCCGGCGGTCCTGCAACCGCAGCCGCGGCCCGTTCGCAGTGGTGTCGACCGTGGCCCTCACGGCAGCGAACTCGCTCGCCACGATGCCGCCGGCAGCGGCGGAACCCTCGTCATCTATCGCAGCCAATTCATCCTCCCCCGGCTGGGTACAGTTTCAGATCAGGAACGACAGTGTGGGCAGCGCCTGCTCGCGGTTGACCAGCAGGACCTGCTTGCCGGCCAGCCGCAGCTCGCCGTCCGCCAGACGCAGGCGGTAGGTCACCCGGCCGGCCCAGGTCTCGACGCCCCGCTCGCGTGACTCGGCCAGGATGAAGTTGGCGCCCACGACGGTGTCGCCGTCGGCGTGGCCGAGCACCTCGACGTTGGAGATCACCCGGCGCAGGCTGGACGGCGGTGACTGGGCATGCCGCCTGCCGGTGCGCAGCTGGTTCAGCCTGGTGGCGATCCGGCTCCGGTTGTCGTAGATCACCGACATCTGCCCGCCCGGCTCGGTCAGCTCTCCCCCGGCGGGCACCCAGTAGATGGCGTCGTCGGTCCACAGCGCTTCCCACGCGTCGTAGTCGTGCTCGTCGGCGTAACGCGCTTCGCGGTACAGGAACTGCTCGATCCGCCGCAGACCCAGATCCTGGCCGGCCGGGGCGGTCACGTCGCCCCCATCAGCGACAGGTAGTGCGCCCAGAAACCGCGCATCCCGGTCTCGTCGGTGGCGGTGCCGACCTTCAGGCCACGCTCGTCGAGCCGTTCCCGCTGCAGCCCCCGGCGCAGGTCGAGCCACTCGGGCCTGAGCATGGCCACACCGCGCTGGTTGCGCTCGTACATCTCGGTGTCGTCGGCGAGCAGCATCCCGGCCGGGCCGACCGAACCGACCGACTGGGAGATCATCCGCCTGTTCAGCTCGGGGGCACCCTTGAGCTGGACCGAGGTCGAGTGCTGCACGCACTCCCCCGCGGACACCGGCTGGATGACGAAGACCTGGATCTCGGCGATGAACAGGTTCGGGAACACCATCACGTGCGGNNGCGCCCTCGACCAGGATCTGCTCCGCGGCCGCACCGTGAACCTCGCGCATCCTGCTCACGTAGCCGGGAACGCGCGCCTGGGTCGTGCCGAACCATCGCATCGGCTCGGCCATCCGCCGGAATTCTGGCCGCAGGTCGTTCTCGCTGTGGCCGTTGCCGAGGTTCCTGGTGACCGCTGTCGACTTGTCGCTATACAGCGCGCCGATCGGGCTGTCGGTGACGCTGAAGATCGAGCCGTGCACGAACTGCGGGTGGTAGCCGTCGGTCTCGTTCTCGGCCAGCAGCTTCCAGTTGGCCCTGGTGCGGTGCTTGAGCCAGCCCGCGGTCAGCTCGACCTCGCCGTCCGGCGACAGCCGCGCCAGCCGGTCGATCTCGCCGGCCGCCTCGCCGAGGTGCTCGGCCAGCGACGGGCCGTCCGCGGCCATGCTGGCGAACACGAAGCCCCGGTGGGAGTCCAATCGCGGCACCGCGGCCAGCGACAGCTCGGCTTCGATGGTGCCCCGGCCGCCGTATCCCTGGCCGAACGGGAAGCCGATCAGCTCGCCGGTATTGCGGTACGTCCAGCCGTGATACGGGCAGCGGAAGGACTTGGAGTTGCCCCGTTCGGCTTCGCAGACCAGGTTGGCCCGGTGCGCGCACCGGTTGAGCAGCAGGTGGACGCGGCCGTCGGCGTCCCTGGTCATGATGACGTCCTGCAGGCCGA
>PMST01000512.1 GCA_003168295.1 Actinomycetota bacterium | reverse complement strand
TGCCGTCCCGGCTGGAGGTGCTTTTGTGCTGAATCCGGGTTCCGTGGCGAAAGTGATGTATCCCGTGTCGCATGCCAGATCCGAAACACCGACTGGCGCGGCGGCTCACGATCGAGGCGGCGGTCAGACTCTGGGGTACGGTCAGCCACCTCGCTGATCCGGGCCGGACACCATCCGGGGAACCGTCAAACAGTACTCAATGTCCCCAAAAGGGGCGTATTCGGAAGCCGCCGCTACCAGATCTAGCCGGCATGATGGCACATCCTGCCGACTGGGGCCGGCGCAACGGGCCATCGTGCCGGCTGGAAATCCCCGTTAGAAGCCGGTATTTGGAATTCGTGTGCGTGCAGGTGCGGGTGAGGCTCGGGAACCCCAGCAACCTGCACGCGCAGCGCCCGACCGCGGGCACTGTGCGGACGTGATGGCCTCTGATCCCCCCGATCCACCGCCAGGCCCCGCCAGGCCCGGATCCACCACCGAAACCCGCCAGTAAAATCCGACAAGCCGGATATTAAGGGATTCGCGGCGGCTGCAATCAGCCGATGCGGCGTGCCCTAGGCGGCGGTTATCGCTGCTCGCGGGCGCGGGCCGCCGTTAGCGCCCCGGCCCACCAGGTGAGGTCATCGGCGAGCAGCTTCAGTCTCGGCTCAAGCGGCGTGAATGCGGTGGTGTCGCTAACGTCGCCGGACTGCCGGGCCGCCATCATGACGTCGGGCAGGATGTGCACCGCGTGCCGCAGCGGGGCCATCTCGAACTCGACGGCCACCAGCCGGAGCTGCTCGATGGCCCGGGCGCCGCCGACGTTACCCCAGCCGACGAAGGCGATCGGCTTGCGCTGCCATTCCGGGAACGTCCAGTCCATCGCGTTCTTCAGGACGGCTGGGTAGCCATGGTTGTACTCGGCGGTCAGCACGATAAACCCGTCGGCCCGGTCCAGGGTCCGGCCGAGCCGCGCGACCTCCTCGGTCGCGTAGTCGCGCGGCGCCTTGGCCGGCGGCGGGGCGTCGAAGAAGGGCAGCGGGTACTCGCGCAGATCGATCAGCTCGACGTCGAAATCCTCGCGGGCGCGAAGCGACTGGCCGACCCAGCGGGCTGTCCGCTCGCTGAACCGGCCTTCACGGGTTGTGCTTGAGATGACCTGGATAAGCATGGGTACCTGGAATCCTTCCGTCGAGCTCGGCGCCGATCTCGTCCGGGGCGCGCATCCGCCAGGCGTCGGTGACGAGTTCGGCCAGGCGGCGAGCGTCCACCTCGGCCAGCCGTAGCATCACCAGCGGCCAGCCGTTGTAGGAGGGCGTGGTGAAGAAGAGCTCAGGCTCACCGAGGAGAAGAGCCTGCTTCTCGGCCTCGTCGCCCACGAAAAGCACCGCGATGTCGGTCCGGATGAGCCGCGGCCGGCCCGGCGTGCGCTCCGGGTAGGACCAGACGAATCCCTTGCCGCCGACACGGAAGTCGAAGCCGTCGCTGTCGATCTCGGTCACGTGCGGCAGGGCCAGCGCGAGGCGGCGTACGTCGTCGGCGTCAGCCATCGAGGTCCCGCCCGAAACGTGCCATCCGCATACGCACAAGGCTAGGCGCCACCGCGGGCCGACGGCGCGCAGATAGGCATGTCCGGCGGGTGGGTAGGTCGGGCGGGTGGGCATGTCCGGCCGGTGGGTAAGTCCGGCCGGTGGGTAAATCCGGCGGGTGGGTGTGTGGCGCGATTGGTTGTCTGGTGACGGGATGGTTGACAATGGCGTGGTGACGGCAGCGCCTGAGGACGGCCCGCGGCTGAGCGGCGTGATCCGGCCGACGGCCAGGCGGTTCGCCGAGGTGGTCTGCCCACCTGAGGTGCGGGCGGATCACCGGACCGAACGGGTGCTGCGGGAGTTCGGGCTCATGCTGGGCGCGCTGCCGTCGGCGGCCAGGAAGGCCCTGACCACCGCGCTTATCCTGCTCGACCAGGGCGCGCGGGTGTATCCGCCGGCCCGGGGCCGACGGTTCGCCCGGCTCGATGACCGCACCGCCGAGGCGTACATCCGGGCACTCCTGGCACGCCGCGACGCCGCGGCCGAGATGGTCCAGCGGCTCAAGGGCGTGGTCACCATGTGCTACTACGACCTGCCCGAGGTGCAGCGGGAGATCGGCTTCGACCCGGCCCCTTACATCGCCGCGGTCTCCCGGCGGCGGCTGGAGACCTACGGGCCGCAGATCCGCGCGGGCGAGGCCGTAGTTACCGAAAGGCTGCCGGAACCAGGACTGCCGGAACCAGGACTGCCGGAGCCGGAAGGACTGCCGGAGCCGGGGCTGCCGTGAGCGCTCCGAGCGGGCTGACGAGCCAGGCTGAGATCACCGGCGACCTGAACCTTGAGTGCGGGGTGGTCGTCGTCGGGTCGGGCGCGGGCGGGGCGACGGTAGCCGCCGAGCTCGCCGAGGCCGGAGTCGACGTCATCGTGCTCGAAGAGGGCGGATATCACCCGACCGGGTCGTTCACGGCGGAGACCGGCCGGGCGCTAAGGACGTTGTACCGGGACGGCGGGGGCGGGATGGCGATCGGCCGGCCGTCCGTGCTCTTCGCCGAGGGCCGCTGCGTCGGGGGGTCCACCGTGGTCAACGGGGGTATGTCGTGGCGGACGCCGACCCAGGTACTCGACCGCTGGGCCGGGCAGGAAGGCGTGCTGGCGATCAGCGAGAAAGACCTGGATCCTTACTTCGCCCGGGCCGAGGCCCTTCATTCAGTCGGTCTGCAGGACCCGGAGACGATCGGACGGGATTCGGAACTGTTCAAGGCCGGCGCCGACGCCAAGGGCTGGAACATCGTCCCGAACCGCCGCAACCAGCTGCACTGCGCGGGCACGAACAGCTGTACCACCGGCTGCCCGACCGGCGCGAAACGTTCGATGCTGGTGACCAGCGTGCCGCGGGCGCTCTCGCGGGGCGCCCGGCTGTTCGCCGACTGCCGGGTGGACCGCGTCACCCGCTCGGGACCAGCGGTCACCGGGATCACCGGTCATGTCGTCCGTCCCGGCGGCCGCAAGGGCCCGGCGATCACCGTTCGCGCCAGGACCGTGATCGTGGCGGGCGGCGCGATCCAGACCCCGGCTCTGCTGCTGCGGTCGGGCCTGCGGTCGGCTTCCGGGGAGCTGGGCCGCAACCTGTCGCTGCACCCGAACGCCATGGTGACCGCGTTCTTCGACGAGGACGTCACCGGCTGGCACGGCGTTCACCAGGCCTTCCAGATCCGCGAGTTCGCCGCGGAGGGCCTGCTGCTGACCGCGGTGAACCTGAGCCCGACGATGCTGGCCGGGATCTTGCCGGCCTACGGCCGGGAACTCGGCGCGCAGATGGCGGACTACAACCGCATCGTCACCGCGGGGCCGCTGGTTACCGACACCGGTACCGGCCGGGTCAGGAACGTGCCGGGCGTCGGGCCGCAGGTCTTCTACTCACTCGCCGAGCGCGACGCGGCCCGCGTGGTCCGGGGTGTGGAGCTGACCGCGGAGGCGCTGTTCGCCGCGGGCGCCCGTCGGGTGCTGCTCCCCTTCGACGGCGCTCCCGAGGTCCGCAGCCCCGGTGAGCTGCGGCGGCTGCTGGCCCGCCCGGTGCCGAGGCGGTCGATTCAGCTGTACTCGATCCACCTGATGGGCACGGCGAGGATGAGCGAAGACCTCCGGCGCGGCGTGACCGGCAGCTTCGGCGAATTCCACGGCGTGGGCGGGCTGTTCGTGACCGACGCGAGCCTGTTCCCCGGGCCGATCGGCATTAACCCGATGGAGACGGTCATCGCGCTGGCGCTGCGTAACGCGCGGCGGCTGATCGAGCGCCGCGACCGCCTGGGTTTCTAGGGCGCAGTATCTAGGCCGCGCCCCAGGCCGCGACCGGGCTGCCCGGCCCGTAGACGTATACCGAGCCGGTCAGCGTCTTGTTTGGGTCCTTGGACAGCTTGGAGTAGTCGATGCCGAACTGGAACTCCTTGCCGGGCGCGACGCGATGATAGGTGGGGTTAGGGGACCCGACGATGCCAGGGTCGGTGAACGACCCGTCCAGGAAGTAGAACTGCTTGGGGTTGACGACGAACCCGTCAGCTCCGCCGATAACGGTCCAGGCGATGATGACGCCGCCAGTTTCGTCCCCCTGGGTGTCGGTCATCGTGATGCGGGAACCTTCGGGAGTGGTGTACCAGGACATCTCGTTCGGGTCCTGGCTGTCAGTGTCCTTGAGCTTGGCCTCGGGCGGGGTGATCCCCTTGACCGCGTCGAGCCGGGCGCTGCTCTCGTCCAGCAGGCAGATGGCCGCGCTGATCCCGTCGATGGTCCCGCCGGTATTAAAGGCCACGGCGCAGACCGGCTGGCGCGCGGCCAGCCACGCGCTGTCCTGGGCCAGGATGGCCGCCTTCCCGGACGGCGTCGCGCTGGCGTAGCGGGCGCTCTGCACGGCGTCGACGGCGGCGTCGGCGTTCTCGGTCCTGGTGTCGTAGCACTGCTCGATGGCGATGGTGCTGGTCTGCCCGCCGCAGCTGGCGGGGGCAGACTCGGTCCTCGCCGGGTGACCGGGGTCGAACGGCTCGACGATGGGGGTGAACGACCCGGCCGAGGACACACTGGCCGTCCCCGTGCTGCCTGACGCCTTGGCGGCCGGGCTGGTGGCGGCCGAGCCGGTGGGTGACGCGGAGCTGCCGCAGCCGGCCAGGACGCCGGCCAGGACGGTAAGCAGCACGGTCCGCCCCAGCCTGCTCCCGCTCATGCCCCGTGGCCCGCGCGTGGCCCCGGGCACACGCGTACGTCTTGACCGGGACGACTGCCGCTCGCGACCCATCTGGTTCCACCCGCCCCGTGAAGGTTGATCGTTTCCCCGCTATTCGCAGTGATCGTAGCGGCAGCGGAGGGTAGCCAGCCACCCGCTGGCGACATCGTCGATGAACTCGGTGGTGACCTCGGCCCGGTCGAAGAAGAGCCTGGCGAGCAGCGGCCCGACCAGCATCGTGTACTCCTCGGCGCCGACCTGAAGACCCGAAGGCGCCAGGAGCTGATTGAACGCGGCCAGGCGGTCGGCGCCGATCCGCACCAGGGCCTGGGCGCTGTCCGGGTCGACGTCAGCCTGGGCCGTCACGGCCAGCACCGCGGCGCGGGTCGCCCGGTCCTCCAGGCCCCCACGCAGGCTGGTCAGCCACGCCGTGGCCACCGCGCGCGGGTCGGACCCCGGTTCCGGGTAGCCGGAGGAGTTTCCGGTGAGGATCAGGTCGACGAGAAGTGCCGCGCGGGCAGGCCAGTGCCGGTACAGCGTCTGCCTGGTCACCCCGGCCCGCTCCGCCAGCAGGGAATACGTCAGCCCGGCCGGACCGACCTCGGGCAGCAGCTCCCGGGCGACGGCCAGGATGTGGCTTCGGGTCCGCTCCACCCGCGGGTGGCCCGGAGTCGGCCGGCCCCGGTTCGGGCCATGGAGAGACGACATCCCATGATCATACAGGTTGTGTGATTAGCATCACGCAAGAAATCATACGAATCGTATGATTGACGGGAAGATGAATCATACAGAGTGTGTTATTGGCGGCGTAACCGTTCCCACTCTGGACAGGAGCCAGCGATGTCAACCGCGATCACCTTCTCCCGCTACGGCGAGCCTGACGTGCTCACCGTCTCCACCGCCGAGATCCCGCAGCCAGGTCCCGGACAGGTCCGGATCCGGGTGCGCGCGGTGGCCGTCAACCTGATCGACGTCAAGATCCGCAGCGGCCACATGGACGGCATCTTCCCCGTCAGCTTCCCGGTGACCCCGGGCTGGGATGTGGCCGGGGTGGTCGACGCGGCCGGGGAGAACGCGACCGCGGCCGTGGGAGACGAGGTGTTGGGCGTCGCCACGGCCGGCGGCTACAGCGAATACGCGCTGCTCGACCAGCCGGTCGCCAGGCCGGCGGGCGTCTCCGCGGAAACGGCGGCTGCCCTCGTCACGGTCGGCGAGGCCGCGGTCCGCGGGTTGCGGCACCTGGATGTCAAGCCGGGCCAGACGCTGCTGATCCACGGGGCGGCCGGCAGCGTCGGCACGATCGCGGTCCAGCTCGCGGTGGCCCGGGGGCTGACCGTCATCGGCACCGCGGCCGAAGAAGACCTCGGTCGCGTCGCCGCTCTGGGCGCGACCGCCATCCGGTACGGCCAGGGCTGGGCGGACCGGGTCCGCGCCGTCGCCCGGGACGGGATCGACGCCGTCTTCGACACCTCCGGGGCGGGTGTGCTGGCCGACTCGGTCGCGCTGACCGGCGACCCGGGCCGCGTCATCACCATCGCCGACGAGAGCGCCGCGCAGCACGGGGTGCGCTTCACCGGCGCCGACCCCGGCGACCGGGTACCCGAGGCCCGGGCTGAACTGGCCGCCCTGGCTGCGACCGGTCAGCTCAGCGTCCCGATCTGGCGGACCTACCCGCTGGCCCAGGCCGCCCGCGCCCACGCCGACCTCGAGGCCGGCCGCAACCACGGCAAGATCATCCTGCGGCCGTGACCGGGGTAGCAGCTCGCCCCTGTCCGGAGCTGCTCGACCTGAAATTCCTGACGAAAGAAAGAAAATATGTAGTTCGGCGCTACGCCGGCATCAGCCCCAACTGGTGCCGGCGGATGTACTGAAATCCCAGCTGGTCGTCCTGCTGCTGGAGCAGGCGGGAAGACGTAGCCGACGGTAGTGACGCAATTGCCGACTGTGCATAGAGGCATTCCTTTCTCGGTTAATTGCTGGCGTCCCTAAAGGACTCTTGATATAGAGAAGTCTGTTTTTGTGTGCAGGACAACCAATTCGGGCACGGCCGAAGTATCGGCAGGCCGGGATCGCCGGCGGCCAGGTGAGACGCCGAGCAGCGGGAGGCATTTCTTGGTACGCGCGAACTTCACGGCCGACGATCTGGCGCGCACCCGATTCATCGCGGCGCCGGCGCCACTTGTGGAAACGGGGCTGGCCATGGTGGAACTACAGCACCCGGCCGTAGCGCACCGGACGCGTGCCCGTCCGTGGCTGCGCGAGGCGCGGCGGGAGTTCCCGGCCACCGCGCGGCCGCTGCTCGACCTGATCGGGCCGCGCGGGCCGTGGCCGGCCTTCATCGATTCACCCGCCCCCGACCTGGCCGAAGCCCTCGACTTCGTGCGCGCCACCCCCCGCGCGTACCTGCGCGAGGAGATGACCGCGGTGTGGGGAGACCGGCCCGGCAGACCCCCGGTCTGGATGCGCGACCTGGCCGACGGCGACGGCGAAGTGCTCGAGCTTGTGGTGCGCGCGCTGCGGGACTTCCACCACGCGATCGTCGCGCCCCGCTGGGAAGGCGTGCTCAGATCCTTTCACGCTGATCTCGCCAGGCGGATGCCCGTGCTCGCCCAGGGCGGCCACCAGGCGCTGTTCGGCTCGCTGCACCAGCAGTTGCAGTGGCGCCACGACGGGCTCGAGCGGCCGGGTATCGACTCGGAGTACGAGCTAGGGGGCGGCGGCCTGCTGCTGATACCGTCGGCGTTCTGGACCGGGCCGCCGGTGTTCGTCATGGGTGACGGTACGCGCCTCGGGGACGCGTTGATCTACGCCGCCCAGCCCGACGGCCAGCACGCAGGCCACGAGGACGGCCTCCGGGCCCGCGAAGCAGGGAACGACAACCTGGCCGCCCTGCTCGGCCCCACCCGGGCCGCCGTGCTGCGCGCGCTGCGGGAGCCGCGCGGTACGGCGGACCTGGCCTGCCTGGTGGAAATCAGCCCGGCCTCGGCCTCGGAGCACGCGAAGGTGCTACGCGACGCAGATCTGATCGAGACGCGCCGGGAGGGACGCTCCGTGCGGCACTCGCTGACCCCGCTCGGCCGTACCGTGCTCGGCCACCTGCGGCCCGCGGCGGAAAAGCCAGGCCACCGGGCCAGCTGACGCTCAGCCCGCCGGGACCGACCGTGGCACGAGCAGGACGTCGGCGGCTACGGCGCCGGACGGGCCGCAGATCAGCGGGTTGATGTCCAGCGCGTCCAGGGCGTCACCGAGGTCGCAGGCCAGCCGGGACAGCGCGGCGATCGTGTCCGCGACCGCGTCCAGGTCGGCGGCGGGCTGGCCGCGGGCGCCGGCGAGCACGGCGGCGACACGCAGCCGGGCCAGGGCCGCCCGGGCCTGCGATCGGGTGACCGGGGGGAGGAGCACGGCCCGTTCAGAAAATATCTCGATAAAGATGCCGCCGGCGCTGATGACCAGGAGGGGACCGAGGGCGGCGTCACGGACGATGCCCAGGGCCAGCTCGGTGCCGGGTGCGGCGGTCTGGCACACCAGCACGCGCGGGCCCAGCCGGGCCGCCAGGTCGTCGTAGGCGGCGCCGGCCGCGCCGGGATCGCCGAGGCCGAGCCGGACCCCGCCGACGTCCGACTTGTGCGCGATCCGCGGCTCATCGGTCTTGAGCACGACCGGGTAGCCGATCTCGGCCGCGGCGGCCACGGCCTGCGCCCGGGTGCCCGCCGCCCGGGCGCGCACCACGGGGATGCCGTAGTCGCGCAGCAGGTCGAACTGGACGGCGGCGCTCAGCACGCTTGCCGGGCGGGTGAGCAGGCGCGACCAGCGCGAGGCGCGGGGCGTACGGATGGGGGGTGGCTGCCGGGGCTGCGCGTGGTCCAGCAGGTGGCGGAGGGCGAGCAGGCCGCTGCGGGTGCCTTCCAGGACCGGCACTCCGGCCGCGCGCAGCCGCGCGGCGGCGACCGGGTCGACGGCGGCCGGCAGTGCGGCCAGCACGGCGACCGGCTTGGGCGTGCCCGCCGCGGCCGCGAGCACGGCCCGGGGATAGGAGTCGTCCCCGTCGAGTTCGGGCACCAGGTCGACGGCGAGGGCGACCGCCGCCACCGCGGGGTCGTCGGCCAGCGCGGACAGGCACTCCGCGAACAGCGGCTCGGTGTCGCGGCCGCTCCCCCACACATCCAGCGGGTTGGCCGGGGCCAGGCCGGGATCGAGCACCGCCGCCAGCCGGTCGGTGGTGCCCGGCCCGAGACGTGCGAACGGCACGCCGAGCTCCGCGGCGAGATCGGCGAGGTGGGCACGTTCCAGGCCGGAGTCATGCACGGTGGCGATGCCGGCGGCCTGGGATGGCACGGCGCAGCGGCGGCCGGCCCAGCGTCGGTTAACACAGAACAGCTCGAGCGTGTCCGCCAGCTCGGCCAGGTCGCGCACCCGGTGCACGCTGTACGCGGCGGCCAGCGCCTCCCACGCGCCGTCGGCCGCGGCCAGCGCGCCGGAGTGGGCCGACACCAGGGCCCGCCCGGCGTCCGAGCCGCCCACGCTGAGCAGCACGACCGGGATGTCCGCGGCCTGGGCGCGGGCCAGCACCGCCCGCAGGTCCGGCGCGTTCCTGATCGCCTCGAGTACCAGCGCGAGCACCGTGGTCTCGGCCAGGCCCAGCGCGTAGCTGGCGTAGGCCGCGGCGGTGGTGACGAGCTCCTGCCCGGAGGAGACGGCCAGGCTGAAACCGAAGCCGCGGCGCGCCCGCAGCAGCGCCGAGAACACCGAACCGGAGTGGGTGATCAACGCCGCCGGCCCGGGGGGCAGGTCGGGCTCGACGTACCCGATGGCCCGCAGCCCGCGGGCCATGTTCACGAACCCCATGCATCCCGCGCCGCACACCGCCATGCCCGCGTCCCGCGCGATCGCGGCCAGCCGGTCCCTGCGCCCGGAGGTGCCAGGAAGGTCAAAGGCATTACCGAAAATAACGGCCGAACGGGCGTGGGCTCGTGCGGCCGCCGCCAGCTGCGCCTCCAGGGCGGTATCAGGCACCGCGAGCAGCACCAGGTCGACCGGTTCTGGCAGGTCGGCGAGCGCGGGCAGGCAGCTGGTGCCGTCGATCTCGGCGTAGCGCGGGTTGACCAGGTAGGTGCGCGGCCGCGCCGGGCTCCTGGCCACTTCCGCGATCATCCGCGCCCCCAGGCTCCCCGCCCGCCCACTGGCCCCCACCAGCGCCACGCTCCGCGCCTCCAGCATTGCGGTAACGGCGTCCGCGCCGGGGTCTGCGCTGGGGTCTGCGGTGGGGTGGGTCGGTGGCCCCCCGGTATCGCTCTTACGTGTACGGGGGGCCACCGACTCCATTCGTTCAGGCACGCGGGCGGGGGCGGCGGGGGCGGCGGGAGCGGGCGGCGCGGCGGTCGGCTAGGGCGGCTTTGGCGGCTTGCATGCCGGGGATGCCGCAGACGCCGCCGCCGGCGTGGGTGGCGGAGCTGGCGTAGTACAGGCCGGGTACCGGGGTGCGGTAGTCGGCGTAGCCGGGGGCGGGGCGCATGTGGAACAGCTGCTCCAGGGACAGCTCGCCGTGGAAGATGTNNAGTCGATCATGCGGTCGGCGTAGGCCTGCAGCTCTTCGGTGTGCGGCTTTTCGTTCCAGTCGGCGGGCACCCACTGGGTGAACAGCGACATGATGTGGTAGCCGTCCGGGCACAGCGTCTTGTCGAATGCGGTCGGGATGACCCCGTCGCTGAACGGCCTGGTCGCGGGGATGCCGTTCCTGGCGTCGGTGAACGCCTGCTCGATGTAGGGCATGGTGGGGGCCATCTCCACCGAACCGGTGTGGTGTTCTTGCAGGTTCGTGCCGGGGTCGGCGGTGAAGTCGGGCAGTTCGGCCAGGGCCAGGTTGATCTTGACGACGCCGCTGCGGGTCTTCCAGCGCTCGATGTCGGTCACGAAGTCGTCGGGCAGGTTCTGGCGGCCGACATGGTCCAGGAACGCGGTGCGCGGGTGCAGCGAGGTGACCACGACCTTGGCCGTGAGCTGCTGGCCGTCGGCGAGGATGACCCCGGTGGCCCGGCCGCCCTGGTTGAGCAGGAGCCTTTCGACCCGGGCGCCGGTGCGGATCTCGGCGCCGTTCTCGCGGGCGGCGCTGGCGATCGCGTCCGCGACCGCGCCCATCCCGCCCTCCTGGAAGCCCCAGTTGCCCAGGTGCCCGTCGCCGACGTCACCGATCGAGTGGTGCGCCATCACGTAGGCGGTGCCCGGCTCGTAGGGGCCGGCCCAGGTGCCGATCACCCCGTTGACCGCGAGCGCGCCCTTGACCTGGGGAGATTCGAACCAGTCGTCGAGCAGGTCGGCGATCGACATCGTCATCAGCCGGGTCACGTCGGCGATCGTGCGCACGTTAAGGCCGCGGTGCCGCCAGGCCAGCCGGAGCGTTTCGGCTAGGTCGCGGGGCTTGCGGGAGCCGAGGTTCGGCGGCACGGTGAGCAGCAGCGGCCCCAGCACGTCGGCCAGGCCGGCCAGCCAGGCGTCCCAGCGCGGCATCGCGTCGGCGTCGCGGGCGGACCAGCGGGAGACCTCCTCGTGGTTGCGCTTGGCGTCATCGGCGTAGAGCTTGATCGACCCGCCCTCGGGAAAGGCCTGGTAGTACGGGCCCATCGGGAAGATCTTGTAGCCATGCCTGGCCAGCTGCAGGTCGTTGATGATGGTCGGCGGCAGCAGCGACATCACGTACGACAGCCGGGTAACGCGGAAGTCGGGGGCGTCTGGCCAGGGAGCTTCTGTAGTCGCGGCGCCACCGGTGTGCGGTCGCGCCTCCAGGACGACCGTCCGTGCGCCCGAGCGTGCCAGGTACGCCGCGGCGACGAGCCCGTTGTGCCCGCCGCCGACGATGATCGCGTCGTACTCCGATGCTTGCGTTGCCATGAACCCGCGCCTCCGAAAGATTGACTGAACATTCAGTCTAGAAGCTGCTAACATAAATTCTCAAGGGGCTGCCTCGACGGAGGACCGGCCTGTCACCGAGCCAAAGGGGCGCGGCGGTGCCTGGACCTAAGCGAGCAAGCCAACGGGGCACCCCGGAGGCGAGCGGGGAAAACACGGCGCGCCGGGAGCAGATGCTGCGGGCGGCGGTCGAGGTGATCGTCGAGCGCGGGTACGCCGACACCAGGATCGCCGATGTCGCCGAGCGCAGCGGGACCAGCCCGGCGCTGGTCATCTACTACTTCAAGACCCGCGACCAGCTCCTCACCGAGGCGATCAGGTACTCAGAAGATTCCTGGTACGCCGAGGGCCTGCAGCGGATGGGAGAAATCCCGACCGCGGCTGGGCGGCTGGCCGAGCTTGTCGCCATGACCTGCCTGCCGGACACCGATCCCGAGCCGCGCACCTGGTGGCTGCTGTGGCTGGACCTGTGGGCGCTGTCGCCGCGGAACCCGGGGGTGGGCGCGGTCCGGCAGAAGTCCGACGAGCGGTGGCGCGAGACCATCCGCTCCATCGTGCTGGCCGGCCAGGAGGCCGGCGAGTTCGTGTCCGTGGACGCGGACGACTTC
>PMST01000697.1:3323-4529 GCA_003168295.1 Actinomycetota bacterium | reverse complement strand
GGTCGATCAGGCTGCCTTCCCGACTAATCCCGACGCCGTAGATAATGTCGAATTCCGCGACCTTGAACGGCGGCGACATCTTGTTCTTGACCACCTTCACACGGGTCCGGTTGCCGACCGCGTCCGTCCCCTCCTTGAGGGTTTCTATCCGGCGTATGTCCAGCCGGATAGAGGCATAGAACTTGAGCGCCTTGCCGCCCGATGTGGTCTCTGGAGAGCCGAACATGACTCCGACCTTTTCCCGCAGCTGGTTGATGAAAATCGCGGTGGTTTTCGTCTGGCTCAGCGCGCCGGTGATCTTGCGGAGGGCCTGGGACATCAGCCGCGCCTGGAGCCCGACGTGGCTATCCCCCATCTCGCCCTCGATCTCCGCCTTCGGCACGAGCGCGGCGACCGAGTCGATGACTATGACGTCGATGGCGCCGGACCTGATGAGCATGTCCGCGATCTCCAGCGCCTGCTCCCCCGTGTCCGGCTGGGACACAAGCAGCGCGTCGGTGTCGACTCCGAGCTTCTTGGCGTAGTCCGNNACGCCGAGCTTCTTGGCGTAGTCGGGGTCGAGCGCGTGCTCGGCGTCGATGAACGCCGCGATGCCGCCACCCTTCTGGGCGTTGGCCAGGGCGTGCAGCGCCACGGTCGTGTTGTGAGAAAGCATGCCGTTGGCCACGAAGCTGTGGGTACGAGGCAGGACTACATCGAAGGTCGGCTGAAGTCCGCCGTCCTCGATCGCGACAACCTGCTCGTAGGTGTACGGAAGTCCTGAGAGCACCCGCAGATATTCCACGATCGTCTTGCCGCCGGCCGAGAATCGGCCTTCCTGCTGATCAGACCACTCGACGATCTTCGCCAAGCGCTGCCGAGAGCACGAGAGAGACATGTCCTTGCGGAAGATGTCACCTGCGGCCCGGTCGAACCCTCGGTCGCCGCCACAGTCATCACGCAGGTCCCGGAGCAAGCCGGACAGATTCGGGATGTTCTCGAACTGCGGGTCCCGGGGGGACCACTTGAAGCACTTCTCGACTTGGGCCCTCCGGCGAGCGGAGCGGAACCCTACTTCAGATAGGAACCGACCGGTAACCGAGGGATTTACGGTCACAGACCAGTAGTCGCGCGCATACTTCGCGTTGTATTTCGACGAGACGGTCGCCGGAATTCCGAGCCCGTAGAGCATCAGCTGGACTTGCCGGGCCAGTTCCTCGGACGCAG
>PMST01000697.1:0-3231 GCA_003168295.1 Actinomycetota bacterium | reverse complement strand
AACTCCGGCGATGTGCTCCATGATCCTGGTGAATTCGCCGCTCACCTCAGGATCCCAGTTGGTGAATCGGATCGAGTAGTCATAGCAAAGAGTGCCCTCTGCTACGAGATAGCCCAGCAGGACGGCCTCGTCCTCGCAGAGCCCGTCACCTCCGGCGGCCCCCACAGCACCGAACTCGGCAGAGACGACGGTGTCGCCTACCTGCATTTCCCCGGCCTTACGCCACACGATGAATCCACGGTCGCTGACGACACGGAGCGGGTGGTTATGAGTAACGCTGACGGTCCGTCCCGACCGTAGCTTCAGCCGGAGAACCGACTTCCGGTTGTTGTGCGTCAGCGCGACGACGGTCTCGAGTTCGCCCCTCTCGTTGATGAGGCGGATATCAGACTCGCTGATGTCGGTGACGCGCGAGGTGCAACTCGCCTTCATGCCTGCGCGCTCGAAGACTTCGGCTATCGTCTCCAGTCCTCGATCGGACCATACGTAGGTGTCGGCGGTCAGGCACTTGCCGCTGCTCTCCGGTCCGTATATCTCGACGATGCGGCCGCGGGGCAAGCCACCGAGGCCGAGTGCCACGTCGAGCGCGATCGAACCGGTCGGGATCACCTCGACCGGCACTCGCGTCTCGTCGCCGAGGCGCATGACCGAGCCCTTGCCGAACTGCCTCTCGATCTGCAGGAGCGCGGTTTCCAGGGATTTCTCCCTGTCACCAGACCGCTCGAGATTTTGCCTGCCGTTGTTTCCTGCCATGGGGACTCCCTGCCGGGTTAGGGGCCTGCGGGCACCTCCCGCACCGCCCAGGTCGTCTAAGTGACGGTCCCGCCGGATAACCCCGGCGGATCAGTGGACACGCTATGCGCGACCACCGACATTTCTGCCGAGTGCCCGCACGGCACCATTAGTTCACTATAGAGCGAACGTGTATTCGATCATGGACGACACGCCGAAAGTGCCGTCAAAATTCAAGAAAACCGCAGCTCCCAGCGATAGCTGTCGCATCCAAGCGATACCTGTTGGTGTGGTGGAAGCCCGACATGCCGAGGGCCGGGGGTGCCGTGGCGGCCGTTTGACTGTGACCGGCAACCGCAGCATGGGCCTGACCAGTGCTTTTCCTTCACGAGTGCCAGTTGGTGCCATCCTCGACATCTTCATGTGCCATAAGCGTTTGCCTTGTGCCATAGAGGTGCCATAATGGTGCCATGGACTTGACCTCGTATGTGAATAACCTCGGACGTGAGTTCGCCACGCTTGCCGAAGCCGGCGGTGACGAGGCGCGTGCGCTGGTCGAGCGCCTCACCGGGCCGCTCGAGTCGGCGATCCGGATGACGCTGCTTGACGCGCTGTCGGCCGCCGCCGACGAGATCACCCGGGACCTGGCTCCGGGCTCGGTGGAGCTGCGCCTGCGCGGCCGCGATCCGAACTTCGTCGTGACCGCGCCACCCGCCGAGCCGCTCGGGCGCACGGCCGGGGACGCTGCGGCGACGGCGGACGACGCACCGGACAACGGCCTGCTCATCGCCGAGGACGGCCCCGCCGCGCGGATCAACGTACGCCTGCCCGAGCAGCTCAAGGCCGCGATCGAGGAGACCGCGGCCGCAGAGGGGCGCTCGGTCAACGCCTGGCTGGTCCGGGCGGCCTCCGCTGCCCTGCAGCGATCCGATCGCGATCAGCACCCGGAGCCACGCAGCAGCGGCAAACGGGCCAAGCAGCACTTCACCGGCTGGGTGCGCTAGCCGCACCGCACCGCACGCTTTCCTCACACCACGTCCCCGGCCTGCGGGGACGCCTCACCAACCCATGATGGAGGGACAACCATGCCAAAATATGAGACCCCCGAAGCGATTGCCGTCACGCTCGAACTCGGCGTCGGCGATGTGCGGATCACCGCGAGCGACCGGACCGACACCGTCGTCGAGGTCCGCCCGAGCGACGAAGCCGACGAGTCCGACGTGAAAGCCGCGCAACAGGTCCGCGTCGACTACGCCAACGGCAGACTGCAGGTCATCGGGCCGAAGGCGCGTGCTTTCGACTTCTCCCGCAAGACCAGGTCGGTCGACGTGGCCATCGAACTGCCTAGCGGTTCGACGGTGTCTGCGGAGCTGCAGGCGGGCGACTTCCGCTGTGCCGGCCAGCTCGGGGAGTGCGGGTTCAAGACCTCCGTCGGGAACGTCCGGCTCGAACAAACCGGCCCGCTGCGCCTGCACACGTCGACCGGCCAGGTCACCGTCGACGCCATCGCGGGCAACGCCGAGATCTCCACCGGCTCCGGAAAGGTCCAGATCGGCGAGGTCGAGGGCTCGGCCGTAATCAAGAACTCCAACGGCGACACCACGATCGGCGCGGTCACCGGCGACGTGCGGGTGCGCGCGGCCAACGGCGCCATCTCCATCGGCCGGGCGGGTGCGGGTGTTGACGCGAAGTCGTCCAACGGCAACATCCGCCTCGGCGAGGTGGCCCGCGGTTCGGTCGTGCTCGAGACCGCGCTGGGTGATCTGGAGATCGGCATCGCCGCGGGCACCGCCGCCTGGCTGCAGGTGAACACCGCATTCGGGCACGTGCACAACTCGCTGGAGGGCGCCAGCCAGCCCGGCGAGTCCGACGAGACCGTCGAGGTGCGCGGGCGCACCTCCTACGGCGACATCACGATCCGCCGTTCCTGATCCACTGCTGGCCCAGAAGAAAGGGAAACCATGACCATCGGGCCATCCCGGCCGGCGATCGCCGCGACCGGACTGCGCAAGTCGTTCGGTGACCAGGCCGTGCTCGACGGTCTCGATCTGGTCGTGCCACCGGGAACGGTCTTCGCACTGCTCGGCGCGAACGGCGCCGGGAAGACCACCACGGTCAAGATTCTGTCCACGTTGATCCGTGCCGACGCCGGCGACGTCCAGGTCGCCGGGCACGACCTCGCCCGCGAACCCGACGCGGTGCGCGCCGCAATCGGCGTCACCGGGCAGTTCTCCGCGGTGGACAACCTGCTCACCGGGCAGGAGAACCTGCTGCTGATGGCGGATCTGCACCACCTCGCCAGGGGCGAACGCCGGCGGCGCGCCGCCCAGCTGCTCGAGCAGTTCGACCTGACCGAGGCGGGCCGCAAGCCGGCCTCGACCTACTCCGGCGGCATGCGGCGGCGGCTCGACCTGGCGATGACCCTGGTCGGGAGCCCGCAGGTGATCTTCCTCGACGAGCCCACCGCCGGACTGGATCCGCGCAGCCGCCGGAACATGT
>PMST01000290.1 GCA_003168295.1 Actinomycetota bacterium | reverse complement strand
CCGGCCCCGGGCCCCCCGCCACTGGCGCTGGACCGCAGCTGATATCCCGAGACGCTCCTGGAGGCCCGCTGATGCTCCTTCTTTTGCTCTTTGTCTCTGGCGTCATGCAGGGCGCTCCGATCGCGCTGGCCGGGATCGGCTTCGCGATCATCTGGTATACGACCAAGGAGTTTCATTTCCTCTACGGAACGCTGCTCGCGACGTCGGGTTATCTCCTTTACAGCCTCAACCAGCACGGCGTGAATATCTGGCTCGCCGGGCTGATCGTCATCGTCGGGACGGCGCTGCTCGCGGCGGGCCTGGAGAACTGGGGCTACATCCCGCTCAAGAACCCGCTCAGCGTCCTGCTGTTCTCGTTCGGGCTCGCGATCGTCCTGCAGAACGTGCTGCAGATCATCTACGGGCCGGCCAACCTCATCATGCCGGCGAACGAGCTGGAATCGCGTACGCTCACCGTGATCCCGGGTACCCAGGCCACCGCGCAGGCCATCCAGGTTCTCGCGCTAGGCGCCGCGATCGTCGTCAGCATCCTGCTGGCGGCCGGGTTCAAGTTCACCCGCACGGGCCTGGCGATGCGCGCGGTCATGCGCGACGAGGAGGTCGCGAGCTACGTCGGCATCCGGCCGCGGCGGCTGCGCCTGCTGGCCTACGCCATCGGGACCGCGGTCGGCAGCCTCGGCGGGATCTTCACCATGATCAACGTGGGCACCAGTCCCACTTCCGGCTTCGACACCATGCTCTACGCCTTCATGGCCACGTTCCTCGGCGCCGGCATCATGACCAGGGTCCCGCTGTGGGGGATGCTTATCGGCATCTTGCTGAGCGTCGAGGCCTGGAAGCTGCCCGCCAGCTTCGCCACCTTGATCGTGTTCGCGCTCATGCTCTTCTACGTGATCGTGCGGGAGCGCTTCGGCCGTCTCAGATTCCGCCGTCTTGAGGCGGCGCCGGTGGCCGCGGAGGGCAACCCGTGAGCGATTACCTGCTGTCCCTGGTTCCGTTCCTGGCCATCAACGTGCTGCTGGCCACGTCGCTGAACCTGCTGGTCGGGTACAGCGGCCTGATGTCGGTGTCGCAGGGCGCGTCGATGGGCGTCGGCGCCTACGGGGCGGCCGTGCTCGCGACCCGCGAGCACCTGGCGATCGCCCTGTGCATCCTGCTCGCCGCGATCCTGGCGGGCGTGGTGGGCCTGGTCTTCATGGCCCTGGTCGCGCAGCTGGCCACGGACGACTTCATCCTGGCGTCGTTCGCCTTCCAGATGTGCGTGATCGCGGTCTTCCAGCAATGGACCGGTGTCACCGGGGGAGAGCTCGGCTTGTCGGGCATACCGGGGCCGAGCCTGTTCGGCATGGTCGCGAGCTCGGAGGCCGCGCTGGCCCTGGTCGCGGTGGTGGTGTGCGGCGTCCTGACCGCGTTCATCATCTACCTCGGCAAGTCGCGGTACGCCCTGATCCTGCGCGCGATGCGGGAGAGCGAGCGAGGCGCCGCCGCGCTCGGCAAGAACGTTATGGGCATCAAGCTGTCGGTGTTCGCGATCTCCGCCGCCTTCGCCGGCGTCGCGGGCGGCCTGTACGCCAGCGTCCTCGGGATCATCACCCCGGAGAACTTCGATGTCACCGAGTCGATCTTGATCGTCGCGTTCTTGCTGGTCGGCGGGATCGGCAACATGTGGGGCGTGGCGCTCGGGGCGGCCGTCCTGTACTTGCTGCCCGAGCTCATCCAGCATTTCGGGGTGGTCTCCGCCCAGTACATCGGACCGGTCCAGCAGATCATCTACGGCGCCGTGATCGCGGTCTTCGTCATCTTCCGGCCGATTGGCCTGCTGCCGGAACGCCCGCTGCTGTGGTCAGGCAGCAGACCCAAGGCGTCGCTCGTCGCCCGGGTCGCGGCCGCCCGCGGATCGGGGAGGTCGTGACGATGCCACTGCAAGCGCCCCTGCTCGAGGCCCGCAGTATCACGGTCAGGTTCGGTGGCCTGGTCGCGTTGCGCGATGCGAGCGTCGATGTCAGGTCCGGCACCATCACCGCCCTGATCGGCCCGAACGGCGCTGGCAAGAGCACCCTGCTCGACGTGTTGTCCGGGTTCCGGCCGCCAAGCTACGGCGAGGTCAGGTTCCGGGGCCACGACTTGCTCAAAACCAGCTCGTACAAGATGGCCGGGCTGGGCGTGGCCCGGACGTTCCAGAACGTCGAGGTGTTCAGCAGGCTCACGGCCGCCGAGAACGTGGCGGTCGCCGTTCCGGGCCGGGACGGCGAGTCGGTCAGCACGCTGCTGACCCGGCCGCGGCGGTCCCGGGCCAGCCGCATGCACGCCCTGGACCGAGCGCGCGAGCTGCTCGAGGCGGTGGGCATCGCCAAGTACGCCGACGAGCTCGCGGGCGAGCTGTCGTACGGCGTGCAGAAGATGCTCGTCCTGGCGCGCCTGATGGCCACCGAGGCCGAGCTGCTCATGCTGGACGAGCCCGGCGCCGGCCTGGCCCGGACGTCGCTGGACGACCTGGCCGGGCATATGCGCAGCCTGGTCACCGAGTCGGGCAAGACGATCCTGTTCGTCGACCACAACATGCAGCTCGTGCTGGACATCGCGGACTTCGTGTATGTCCTGCACCACGGTGAGGTCATCGCGGGCGGTACCCCGGACGAGATCCGGGTCAACCGGCGGGTTGCCGATGTCTACCTGTCGGGGGAGACCGCCCCGGAAAGCGAGACCACCGAAGCCGACATCGCCGCCGCAGGCGAGAGCGCTACCGAACCCAAGGGTGACAGCGGCGGCAACGACGACGTACTCGATACACCCAGGCGAGGTGGTCTTCGTGGCTGAACCGGATGGCGGTCTTGTCGTTACCGAGCTACGGGCCGGTTACGGCCGTCGCGAGGTCCTGCATTCGATCAGCTTCGCCCTGTACCCGTCGAAGATCACGGTGCTGCTCGGCGCGAACGGCGCCGGGAAGAGCACGACGGTCAAAGCGATCGTCGGGGCGGTGAAGGTCTCGCATGGCTCGGTCCGCGGCCCGGATGGCACCAGCGTCGCCCGCGAGCCGGCCGGGGCGCTGCGCCAGGGAGTCGCGCTTGTGCCCGAGGGCGGCCGCGTCTTCGGCGGATTCTCCGTCGAAGAAAACCTCAAGCTCGGCGGCTACCTGAACAAGAAGGCTGACCAGGAGATCGGCTTCGTCTTCGACCTGTTCCCGGCCCTCAAGGCCAGGCTCAGCCAGAAGGCAAGCACGCTGAGCGGTGGCGAGCGGCAGATGCTGGCCATCGGGCGGACCCTGATGTCCAACCCCCGGGTGCTGCTGCTTGACGAGCCGTTCCTCGGTATCGCGCCCATCCTGGTGAGCCGTATCGTCGGGGCGATCGAGCGGATCGCGCGGGAGAAGGCGGTCCCGATCTTGCTGGTCGAGCAGGACAGCCGGGCGCTCACGCTCGCCTCCGAAGTGCTGGTCCTGCGGCTCGGGGAGATCGTGCTGCGGCAGCAGGACGGCGCGGAGCTGATGACGGCGGCCGGCATGGCGAAGCTGGAAGAGCTCTACATCGGCTGAGCCCCCTGAGCCCCCTGAGCCCTGAAGCCCTCTTGGTTCCTGAGGGTCAGCCGATCGCCTGCGCCGCCCGCCGTCCGTCGCGGATCGCGTCGATCGCCTGCCGCGGGGCCATGGCGTCGCCCGCGAGCAGGACCTGGCCGACCTGGCCGGCCAGCTGACGGTAGAGCTCGTCGCGACTGCGCCGGTCCGAGACCGTGACCACGTGGTCCGCGGGCACCGTCGTCACGGTGGCGTTCAGCAGGTCGGTGAGCTCCGCTTTCCCGTCGCCGTGACTCAGGACGTCATGGTAAGGCAGCTGCCGCACGCCGAGCGCGGCCAGCCGCCGCTGCGCCGGGATCAGGCTGATGCCGATCACCGCGTTGCCCGGTGCGCCGGAACGGCAGGCCAGGGTGACCGCCGCGCCGCGGGAGGCGAGTTCCTCGGCGACGGTCAGTGCGGTCATGTTTCCGTCGCCGTCCACGACGAGGCAGTGCCCGGGTACCGCCTGTGCGCGGTCGAAGGCCCACTCCGACCCGCGGGTGCCGTCCTGGCCGGCTGGCTGGGAGCCGGTGGCGACGATGACGGTGTCGGGGCTCAGGGCGAGCAAGGACGACGCGGTGGCGGTCGTGCCGAGCCGGACCGTCACGCCGTGCCTGGCCAGCATGGCCTCGCGGTAGGTTCGCACGCCCGCGAGATCGGCCCGGGAAGGCAGCGACTCGGCCACCGCCAGGGTCCCTCCGAGCCGACCGGACGCCTCGAATAGCGTGACCTGGTGACCAAGCGCCGCGGCGTACCAGGCGGCCTCCATCCCGGCGGGGCCGCCGCCGACGACGACCACCGCGCGGCGCCGGCCGCCGGTGGGCTCCGGCTCGTCGCCGGGCTGCTCGAGCTCATTCCCGGCCGCCGGGTTCTGCAGGCAGCTGATGTCCGCGCCGACGAAGGTGTAGCCGATGCACCCCTGGTTGCAGCCGATGCACCAGCGGATGTCCGCCACCCGCCCGGCGGCGATCTTGGCGGCCAGGTAGGGGTCAGCGATCTGCGCCCGCGTCATGGCCACGAGATCGGCGTCGCCGCGGGCGAGCACCTGCTCCGCGGTGTCGGGCGTGCTGATCCGCCCGGCCGTGATCACCGGCACTCCGGGCACGGCCTCGCGCACGGCGCGGGCCAGCCCGGTGAACGGAGCCTGCCCGTAGGACATGTCGGGGACGACCGTGTCCAGCGTCTCGTAGGTGGAGTGGCTGACCGAGACGAAGTCCAGACGGCCGGCGGCGACGAGCCGGACAGCGATTTGCCGCGACATCGGCGAGTCGATCCCGCCGTCGAGGAACTCGCTGCCGGAGATCCGCACGCCGACGACGAAGTCGCGGCCGACCCGCTCGCGCACCTCCCGCAGGACCCGCTCCGGTAGCCTGGTCCGGTTCTCCAGCGAGCCGCCGTACTCGTCCGTCCTGTGATTGACGATCGGCGTCATGAACTGGTGCAGCAGGTAGCCGTGCCCGGCGTTGATCTCCACCCCGTCCAGGCCGGCCTGGCGGACCCGGACCGCCGCCGCGCCGAACGCCGCGACCACCTCGTCGATCTCGGCCAGGGCCAGCGCGTGCGGGATCTGCCGCCGCTGGCGGGAAGCCACCGCCGACGAGCTCCACAGCGGCCGCCGCGTCGTCATCGGGTTGTGCTCCCGGCCGCCGTGATTGAGCTGCGCCAGCGCGACGGCGCCTTCGGCATGGACCGCGCTGGCGACGTCGGCCAGGCCGTCGATGACGGCGTCGTCGAAGGCGTGCATGGACAGCCGGGACGATCCGGCCGTCGGGTGCACGGCCAGCGACTCGACCACGATCAGGCCAGTCCCGCCCCGGGCGCGCTCCCGGTAGTACGCCACGTGCCGGGCCGACGCGGTGCGCTCGCTGGTCGCCAGGTTCGTGACATGGGCACTGAGGACGATGCGGTTCCTGAGCTCGTGACGTCCCAGCCGAAGCGGGCTGAGCAGCAGGTCATAGCGGGTGCCTTCGGTGCCGCTCACGGCAGCTGCCTTCCTGTGGCCGGGCCGCGGCTCAGCGGGTTCGTAGTTCGGCGGGTCGTAGTTCGGCGGGTCGTAGGTCAGCGGGTCATAGCTCAGCGGCTGGCGGCAGCGGCGGCTCGCGCGGGCGAGTCCGCCGGGATCGGGCAGGACGGGTTCTCCAGGCCAAGCACCATGACCAGCCGGCCGAAGCCCAGGAACTGGGCGCAGAGCATGCCGATCTCGGTGACCTCCTCCTCGGAGAAGTGCCGTCGCAGCTCGCGGAATTCCGCTTCGCCGATGTCGAAGTGATCGGCGCCGAACTTATAGGCGAAGCTGACCACGGCCAGCTCGGCGTCGGTGAAGGTCTCGGTGTCGGGCGCGACCAGCCTGGCCACCTGCTCCTCGGTCATCCCGGCGTCCACCGCCTCCGGACGGCGGGCCGCAAGGCAGATCGGGCACTGCGTGGTCTGCGCGATCGCCAGCCGGAGCAGTTCGCAAAGCTTCGGTCCCAGCAGGGTGCCGTAGCGCACCCCGTTGTAGTACGGGAACAGCCGCTCGGCGTGCTCCGGCGCGTGGGCCATCGCGGCGATGAACTTCTTTCCGCCCTCCGGGGCGCGCTCCCATACGGCTCGCACCGTCTCCGGCATGTCCTCCGGCTTTACCTGTGACAGGTACATAAATTTGGTCCTCACTGCCTGGAAGATGGATAACCCAATTTTGTACTCAATATCCCGAGTAAGCAAGATCGCTGGCCTGCGATATTCGCAGAGAAACTGAATATGAGCCTAAACGGGGATGTGCAATCCGACTTAGATTGTATACTTTTGCTGTTTCCGGCTCGCGAACCACCCGGGTTCACCGCGCCGCCGCTTGAGCTGGCTCCCGGGTACCGCCGCCGTTGCTGAACTGCGCTCAGTGGCCTGCCTCAAGCGGCCGGGAGACTATGGTGGGCCAGATCCAGCGTGCCGGAAGGGAGCAGCACGATGCAGGTCCAATGTCCGCATTGCCTGATGATCGGTGTGCCGCAGGATCCCGGCGCCACGCGCTGGGACTGCCGGTGCGGCTTGTCGTATGAGCTGCGCCGCTGCTCGTCCTGCGGAGTGGTGAGTAACGTTCCCTCGTCGCAACGGCCCGGCGAGCCGTGGAGTTGCGTGTGGTGCAAGGCTCCCAACCACGGCTACACCAGCCAGAACGACCCGGCCACCTCGACCCTGTCCGACTTGAGTACGGACATGGCCCGCCGGGGACTGACGTTCAGCCCTTCCCGCGCGGCCCAGCCAGCCGACGACACTCAGCCGATGCTCATCGTGACCACCAACGAGATACCCGGTTACCGGATCAGTCAGGTGCACGGTGACGTCTTCGGGCTGACCGTGCGGGCCCGCAACTACTTCAGCAACGTGGGCGCGCAGCTCAGGACGCTGGTGGGCGGAGAGGTCACCGAATACACCCGGCTGCTGATCGACAGCCGCAACCAGGCCCGTGAGCGCATGTGGCGTGAGGCACGCGCGCGGGGAGCCAACGCCGTGGTCGGCATGCGCTTCGACTGCAACGAAATCGGCGACATCATGTCCGAGATAGTCGCCTACGGAACCGCGGTGACCATCGAGCTCGCCGTTGCCGATGAAACCAACGTGCCCGACCCGGCGCCCGGTTTCGTCCAGCGGTTAGCCGGCCTGAGGCCCCCGGGCCGGCCCGCTAAAGCGCCCCGGACAGCCCCGCCCGCCCCTGCGCCCGGCCCGCCTGCGCCGTCGGGACCCGGGTGGCCGGGTCGAGCGGGTTGATCCCCATCGCGGCGGCGGACGCTTCATCGGGCGCGATCACCGTCACCTGCGAACCGTCAGAACGCAGCTGTTCCACCACGTCCGGCAGCGGCACCGGCTGCGGGAACGGCGAGTTCAGGCCCAGCGGTGAGAGCACCACGATCCGCGCGGAACCCGCCGCGAGGTCGGCGTTGTCGCTCGAGCGGATGCCGCCGTCCACATAACGGCGGCCCCCGATGCTCACCGGCGGCCAGATGCCAGGCACCGCGCAGCTCGCGGCCACCGCGTCGATCAGGTCCACCCCGGATTCGCGGTCGAAGACGCGGGTCTGGCCGGTCTCGGCTTCGACCGCGACCAGCAGCATCCGCCGCGACGGCCATTCCGGCGACGGCAGCCGCGAGCTCACCGCGGCCCGCCGCTCGGCTTCGGGCACCGTGCGCGCCGCCAGCGCGTAGGCGCCGACCCGCCGCTGCGCGTCCTGCGCGGACTCAGCGGAGTTCATGCCGGTCAGCAACTCGGCGAACTCGGCCGCGAACTTCTCCATGTCCAGCTCGACCGAGATCTCCCGGGCCTGCAGAGCCGGGTCGATCTGCCGCTCGAACAGCGCGTCGAGCGGCAGCCCGCTGCCGACCTG
>PMST01000676.1 GCA_003168295.1 Actinomycetota bacterium | reverse complement strand
GCCCGGAAAGCGAGACCGCCTGGTAGCCGGCGCGCGCGAAACGATTTACCGCCAGGGATTCGAGGCCACGACTATCGCGGATATCGCGGAGGCCTCCGACGTGCCGCTCGGCAACGTCTACTACTACTTCAAGTCCAAAGACGAACTCGTCGCCGCTGCCATCGACGGCTTGTTGGAGGTGACGATCAGCGAGGCGCGCTCGTATCAGGCGGAGACGAGCTGGAAGAACAGGTTGGCTGCCTCGGCTACGTGGAACTCGACCGGCGCGGCGCCGAGCTGCTGTTCCAGGTCCTGACCGAGCGGGAAGAGACAGCCAGCGTCGCCATCGCGTCCAACGAGTCGTTCAGCGGCTGGACCAAGACCTTCACCGACCCCCGCCTCTGCGCCGCGGTCGTCGACCGCCTCACCTTAAACGCCACCATCATCGAGACCGGCACCGAGTCCTACCGCCTCGCCCGCGCCAGGGCCGGCGCCGCCAAGCCGGCCGCCTGAGCCGGCCATGGCGGGCAGCCCGGAACCGCGCAGCGGAGACGACACCTACGACTTCATCGACGACGCCGTCACGGCACTCGCCGGACGCCGCGGCACCTGGCTCGGCGACGACATCGCCGCCATGGCCCTGATCGCCAGCCTCATCGACCAGGCCGAACGATGGCTCCCGCAGCACGTCCACGACGCCCGCGCCAACGGCCACGGCTGGGAGCAGATCGCCCGCGCACTGGCCACCAGCCCCGCCGAGGCCCGCCTGCGATTCGACCCGCAATCCCCCGTCGCCGACGGCAGGTGGCCCTACGACACCTGACCCGCCAGCAGGCGGGGCCACTTCAAGCCGTCACCACGACCACGAACCAGCCCCAAGCGGGGCCAGATCAAGCCGTCATGGTGGGACCAAATGAAACCGTCCTAACCAGGTAAGAAGAAATGGCAGGAACGCCGGCGCCGCGTCGGCCGCGGCCCGACTTTACGCCGCAAAGTTCGTCGGCCGAAACCCTTGACTTTGCGTCATAAAGCGGAGTCTACTTTATGGCATAGAGTCCATCGAAGGAGACACCATGAACGATACATCGGACGCCACCGCCACCGAGAACGGCGGCAGCTTCGATCCCCGGCAGGCCGCTGACCTGCTGGACCAGACCTCCCGGCAGGCACGCCGCACGTTCGCGCCGCTCATGCCGCTGCTGTACGTCTACCGGGCCGTCGTCGTGCTCGTCGTGTTCGGCGGCTACTGGCTGTCGCTGCGCGGCAAGGACCCCTACTCCGCGCCCAGCGGCGGGCTCGTCGCCGTCATCGCCGTGCTGGTGGCCATCAACATCGGCTGGAGCGCCTGGGCGATCAGGCGCGCCGGCGCCGGCGTCAGCGGGCCAGCCCAGCGCAAGAGGCGGGCCTGGCTCGGCGTCGTGCTGATGGTCTGGGTCATCGCGTACGCGGTCACGGTGCCGCTGTACCACGCCGGGGCCAGCCACCCGGCCTGGGGCCTGTACCCGGCCAACGCGCCGCTGCTGATCGTCGGCGTGGCCGGCGCGGCCACCGCGGCCGCATGCAAATACTGGCCGATGGCCGGCATCACCCTCGCTATCGCCATCGTCGCCGTGATCGCCGGGTTCGCCGGCCCGGCCGGCGCGTGGCTGATCCTGGGCATCGGCCTGTGCGCCGCGATGCTGGGCACCGCCGCGTTCATGCTCTGGCAGCAGCGTCGCAGCATGATCCGGCCATGACCGACGAGCTCGACCCGCTGATCCACGTGCCCACCCGGCTGAAGATCGTCGCGACGCTGGCGGCCCTGCCCGACGGCGACGCCCTGTCCTTCACCCGGCTGCAGGACATGATCGGGCTGACACCAGGCAACCTGATCATCCACCTGCGCAAGCTCGAAGAAGCCGACTACATCAGCAGCAAGAAGGCCAGCAACGGGACCGTGACCATCACTAAGGTCGCTCTCACCGGCCACGGCCGCGCGGCACTCGGCGCCTACTCCAAGGCGCTGCGCGACCTGCTCGACGGCCTGTGAACGGCAGGCACGGCCGACCATGAGCACCGGCGCACTTGACCCGCTGATCCACCACCCGGAGCGGTTGCGCATCGTCGCGACCCTGGCGGCCCTGCCCGACCGCGACGCGCTGTCCGTCACCCGGCTGCAGGACATGATCAGGCTGCCACCCGGCAACCTGATCACCTGCCTGCGCGAGCTGGCCCGCGCCGGCTACCTGCGGACGGGAAAGACCGGCGGCAGAGCACCGGCCACCGTCGCCCTCACCTGCGACGGCCGGGTCGCGCTGGACCGCTACACCGCCATGCTGCGGCAGCTGCCGCGGCACGATCATCAGGCGCCAGCACCCGGCGTGCGCGTGGGCGATGCCGACCGGGACGCGGCCGCCGCGGCCCTGGGTGAGCACTTCGCGCAGGGCAGGCTGACCCTCGATGAACTCAACGCGCGACTTGATGCCGCGTTGACTGCTACCACGCACGGCGAGCTGGCCCAGGCCGTCCGGGCTCTCCCGGATCTGACCGTGTTCCCGGTTCCGCCGCACCTGCGCGGCCGCCGCATCCGAGCGGGCCGGCCCGGGCAACGGCCGTAGCCGACCCCTGATGACGCGCGCCGCCTCCGCCGAAAAACATGATGAACGGAACGGCACGGCCGCCCGCGCACGCAACCCTCGACCGCGAGTGTCCTGGTCGCCGCTGGTCTTACGCTAGAGCGCATGACGCTCCCCTCCGGTATCCCCATCGACGAGCTGGATCCCGGTATCCGCCCGCAAGACGACCTGTTCCGGCACGTCAACGGCCGGTGGCTCGCGCGGACCGAGATCCCCGCCGACCGGGCGCGCGACAGCACGTTCCGGGCTCTGGCTGAAACCGCCGAGAACGCGGTGCGCGAGATCGTCGAAGCGGCCGGGCCGGCCCCAGAAGGCAGCGAGGAGCGGAAGTTCGGCGACCTGTATGCCAGTTTCATGGACGCGGACCGGGCGGAGCTGCTCGGCTCGCAGCCCATCAGCCAGCTGCTCGCGGCGGCCCGGGCGGTCAGCTCCATCCCGGAGCTGCTGGAGACGCTCGGACGGCTGGAGCCGCGGGGAATCGGGGGCTTGTACCGGCTCTTTGTTAGTACCGATCCTGGCCACCCGGAGCGTTACCTGGTGTTTTTCGAGCAGGGTGCTATCTCCCTGCCGAACGAGAGCTACTACCGAGAGGAGCGGTTCGCTGGCGTCCGCGACGCGTTCGCTGGTCATCTGCGGCGAATGTTCGAGCTGGCCGGGTTGCCGGACGCGGATGGGGCCGCGAGACGAGTGCTCGCGCTGGAGACGGCGGTGGCCGGGCACCACTGGGACAACGTCGCGAGCCGCGACCGCGAGAAGACGTACAACCTGTTCACCTGGGCCGGCGTGTTGTCTCAGGGGCCGGACCTGCGGAGCTGGCTGGCGGCCCTGGATCCGCCCGCCGGCGCCTTCGACGAGGTCGTGCTCCGCCAGCCGAGCTTCAGCGCCGGGCTGGCCTCGTTGCTCACCGGCGAGCACGTTCCGGCGTGGCGGGACTGGCTGTGCTGGCAGGTGATCCACAGCGCGGCCGGATACCTGTCCGAGGCGTTCGTCCAGGAAAATTTCGACTTTTACGGCCGCATCCTGAGTGGCACCCCCCAGCTCCGCGAGCGCTGGAAGCGGGGTGTCTCGCTGGTCGAGTGGGCGATGGGGGAAGCGGTCGGCCGGGCCTACGTCGGCCGGCATTTTCCGCCTGGGACCCGGGAGCGGATGGATGTCCTGGTCGCCAACCTCCTCGAGGCCTACCGCCAGGCCATCAGCAAGCTTGACTGGATGGAGGCAGGCACCCGCCGGCGGGCCCTGGACAAGCTCGGGAAGTTCACGCCGAAGATCGGCTACCCGGAGAGCTGGCGGGACTACTCCAGCCTCAGCATCGACCCGGCGGATCTCATGGCCAACGTGCGGGCGGCTCATGCTTTCGAGTTCCGCCGCGAGCTGACCAAGATCGGCAAACCGGTCGACCGCGATGAGTGGCACATGACCCCCCAGACGGTCAACGCCTATTACAACTCGGGCATGAACGAGATCGTGTTCCCGGCCGCGATCTTGCAGGATCCGTTCTTCAATCCCGACCGCGACGATGCGGCCAACTACGGAGCGATCGGCGCGATCATCGGCCACGAGATCGGCCACGGCTTCGACGACCAAGGCTCCAAGTACGACGGAGACGGCAGGCTCNNCCGACTGGTGGAGCGCAACGGACCGGCAAGCATTCGAAAACCGGACCCGGTCGCTGATAGAGCAGTACAACGGCCTGGCGCCGAAGCAGGTTCCTGACCAGCATGTGAACGGGGCGCTGACGATCGGGGAGAACATCGGGGACCTCGGCGGCCTGGGCATCGCATGGCAGGCCTATCAGATGTCGTTGCGCGGCGAGGAGGCACCGGTCATCGACGGCTTGACCGGCGGCCAGCGTTTCTTCATGTCGTGGGCTCGTACCTGGCAGCAAAAGATCCGGGACACCGAAGCCATCCGGCTGCTCGCCGTCGACCCGCATTCCCCCGGCGAGTTCCGCTGCAACCAGATCGTCCGGAACCTCGACGAGTTCTACCGCGCGTTTGATGTCGGCGCTACCGACAAGCTGTGGCTCGAACCTGCCACCCGGGTCCGTATCTGGTAGGCGTCAGCGCCAGAATTCGGTGAGCTGCCCGGCCAGGGCTCTGCCTTGGTTGTATCCGGCTCGGGCGGCGGGCGGACGCGTCGACGGATCCATCAGATTGACGCCGAATGCGTCGCGGGAGTCGCTATCCGGGAAGATCGTTTCGACTCTGCTGCCGCGGGCGCGTAGTTCGCTGGCCTGCGCGGCGAGATGGATGCCCCAGTCCAGCGGCGCCCGTGATCTGCCGCCGAGTGGTGACAGCACCAGCACCCGCCCGTATCCGGCGGCCAGATCGGCATTCTCGTTGGACCGGTAGCCGCCGTCGATGTACCGGCTGTCGCCGATACTGTGCGGCGGGGCGCCGGGCCCGGCACAGCTAGCGGTGACGGCGTCCGCCAGGTCGACTCCGCTGTGGCGGTCGAACACGACCGGTTCACCGGTATGGGCATCGACAGCCACGATGAGCATCGGCCGTTGCGGCCAGTGCTGGCTGGGCAGCCGGGCGGCGACAGTGGCGCGCCGCTGCGTTTGCCCGGAGCGGCCCGCCGCCGCATCCGTCTCGAGCGCCGCCGCATCCATTTCGAGCGCCGCCGCACCCATTCTGCGGCGCATGTCGGCCGCATCCTCAGCGGCGGCGATGATTTTGCTCGTCCTCTCCATATGGTCCGGCGCCGGCCTATTCGGAACGCGTCCACGGTCGGATCCGACCGGGCCAGTCCGTGGCGGGGGCGCAGCGGCAAGGATGCTGGCCAGCAGTTCGGCCGGCCGGGTCGCGCTGCTTACCTGGGCCGCGGCCGTCGATCCGGCCGACGTCCCGATGATCAGATCGGCCTCGGTCACATCCAGCCCGGCATCAAACAGGCCGGCGATGACGCCGATCAGCCACGCATTGCCTGCCGATCCGCCACCACCGAGGACCAGCGCTCGCTCGCCCGCGGCGCGCGCCCGCCCGGCGACGCCATCGGAGGTCGTCGTCGAGGTGAAGTGCAGAGGTGAAGAAGGTGTTGTGTTCATGGGAGTCGCCTTTCGCGAAGTGCCTGTCGGGCGCTCCCGGTGGCGACTACCTCAGTCGCGCGATCGTGGACTGCAGGGGAGCACCCACTGCGGATACTGCGTTCATGGGTCTCACCTCCTGCCGACGGATCACGATCGCCGGAACGCTAGCACGCCGGCGACGCGGTGCGCAACCGGCATCATGCCGGTTGCCATGTCGCTGTCGAACGCTACACCTCATCTATGATGAGCCGCTTTTATCGCAGGCCGCAAGGCAGACGGCTTCTAGCAAGCCCCACATGATCCCGATCGGGCTCAGCTGTGATGTCCCGGCCAGATCCGCCACGAACGCGAGACCGGCGATCGCCGCCACCGCCGCGCCAGGGCCGGGCGCTACCGTCCTGGCGGACAGCCATACGCACCAGTCTTCACCGTGCGAAGCGTGCTCGGCGTGGCGACGGAGCGGATGCTGATCGGGGCCGGTTGGTTTTTTGGTATCTGGAGGGGCTGCGCGCGAGGCGGGCGGGCACATTAAGAAGGTGTACTGATCGCCTGTCTTTGCGCGGAGGTAGCGACGTGAACAGCAAACCGGTCGTGGCCATGGCCCTCGGGGGGCTCGGCGGCTTCAACGCTCACGACGCGGGGGTGCTGGCCGCGGCCCACGAGTGCGGCCTGGAGCCTGACATCATCACCTGCACGAGCGGGGCCATTTTCTGGACCGACCTGTACTTGACCAATCCCGGTGGGATCCGGGACGAGGTGGAGCAGCAGGCCGATGCGGTCAGCGGTGCCAACGCCATAAAGGTCGCCGTGCTGGGTGACCCGGGGGTCTTCCAGCCGGCCTACGCCTCCTACTGGGAGAGATGGTTCACGCCGCCGTCGGGGCCGCCGCTGCGGGGCCTGTTCGACCGGCTGTTCCCCGCCGAGGTCTACCAGTCCACCCGGCCGGAGACGTACTTTGCGCAGATCGCCGCGGACTTCAGTGCCACGCGCACGCCGATCATGTTCAACGCCTACGCCGTGACCAGCGGACGGGAGCTCGTGTTCTGCAACCAGGCTGCGTTCGGCTTCCTTGGATTGTCACCTGGGCACGTGCGGCAGCACGACATCCCGGGGGAGGACATCTACACGGAGTACCGGCCGATCGACGCCGACGCGGTGCGGACGGCGCTGTGGCTGACCCTGTACGGCTTCACCAACCGGTATCAGGGGGAGACGGCCATCGACGGCGCCTACGAGCGGCAGCTCATCATGTCCGAGCTCACCAGCTGCGACGTCATCTACGCGATCAAGCCGCAGGCCAGCGCCTGGCGCGCCCATCCCCCCTCCAACTACTTCGAGGTCCAGGACTTCAACACCGAAATGTGGTTCAACACGTCCTTCGCCGCCGAGGTGGCGGGCCTGCGGGCGGGCCGGCCAGACGACGGGCGGGGACCGATCCGGATCGAGCCCATCACCATGCACCGGCCGCTGGGCTACTTCAACTACTTCGTCGAAAAGCTGTCGAACTACACCGAGGNNCGGCTGAAAGCTGCGGTGGAGCCTGGCTAGCTACGCTGCTGAATAAGCTCGTCCGAAACCGGATAATCGGCGTATCCATATGTCGTGATGCAAACGCGAGCGGTGCTTCAGGCCTCAAGGTAAGTGGCTGCGGCGTTAATGAACTCGTTGATCCGTGCCCGAGCCCGTTCGCTTCGGGTTCTGAGATCCGCCATGTCGCTGCCGTCTGCGACGTCGAGAGCCTCCTCGACGGCCCGTGTGGCGAGATCGGCGAGCAGCTGGTCCGGCGAGGTGAGTTTGAAGCGGTAGTACGCAGTCCAGGCGACCGATCTGAGCCGAGTGGATTCCGTTCGGATACTCGACTGATCGAGTTGGTCGTCCTCTGCGGTTATGCGGCTGTAACCACTGTTGTACCGGATGCCCCGGAGATCCATCACCGCTGCGGCAAAGGAGCTGTAGGACGCCAGCCGCTCCCGCCGCATCCGTTCGTCGAGGGCCTTCGACTCGTTACGCTCGCTGATCTTCCCCTGGAACAGGTAACTAGCGGTGGCGCCGCCGAGGGTCCCCAGGACAGCGATCACGCTCGCCCATACGACTACCATGCGTCGAAGATTAGTGTTGAGCCGGGTCATTTCAAGCGATATCGGCTATCCAGCGCACGGGAACGCGCCTGGAGCCCCAGCGCCCAGTCGGTGCCGCTGGCGCCGGTTATCTCCGCGAGCCGGTCATAAGCGCTAGCCGCGGTCCCGGTCATCCGCTGCGTACGGCGGTTTCGCTCAGCTCCTCCGCAGGCCACCCTCGCTTCTCCCGGCCGCGGCCGGGGAAGGGCGGAGTCATCTGGGCTCGCCGGGCCGCGGAGCTGATCGATGTGATTCGGCCGGGCACCCGTGGGCAGCTTCGCTGAGGCCGCACCATTTGGAGGAGATCAGCATGAATACGTCCGGTCATGTCGCCGCTGTTCTGGCCAAGGCCGAGGCGGGAGGCCTCCGCGGCGCTGAGCTGGCCGCCTTGCGCCGGCGCCTGCGGCAGCTGGGGGAGCGCGAGGCCGGGCTCCTGCCGGGTAAGGTCCTGGAGCCGCTTGAGGACCTGCCCCGCCTGGAGGAGCTGCCCGAGCCGTCACCCCGCCAGGCCCGTGACGTGCTCGACCGGCTGGTGGTCATCAAGCTCAACGGCGGGCTCGGGACGACCATGGGCCTGTCGGGGCCGAAGTCGCTGCTGGAGGTCAAGCCCGGCATGAGCTTCCTCGATGTCGTGGCCACGCAGGTGCTGGCGCTGCGCGAGCGGCACGGCGCCCGGCTGCCGCTGGTGCTGATGAACTCCGAAGCCACCCGCGGCCCCTCGCTGGACGCGCTGGGCCGCCGTGGCGGCCTGCCCGTGCCGGGCGTGCCGCTGGACTTCCTGCAGGGCCGTGAGCCCAAGGTCCGCGCGGATGACTGGCAGCCGGTGCGGTGGCCGGCCGACCCGGAGCTGGAGTGGTGCCCGCCCGGGCACGGCGACGTCTATATCGCGCTGGCGGTATCCGGCATGCTGGATGCCCTGCTCGGCGCCGGGCTGCGGTACGCCTTCGTGTCCAATTCCGACAACCTCGGCGCGGTCGCCGACGTCCGGATCGCCGCGTGGCTGGCCGCCGAGCGGGTGCCGTTCGCGCTGGAGGCCGTGCGTGGCACGGCGGCCGACCGCAAGGGCGGCCACCTCGCCCGCTACCAGGGCCGGGTGGTGCTGCGGGAGACCGCGCAGGTGCCCGAGGGCGACACCTCCTTCACCGACGTCGAGCGCTGGCGCTGGTACAACACCAACAACATCTGGATCGACCTGCGCGCGCTCGCCGACCTGCAGGCCACCGACCCGGCGGCACCGGCCCTGCCGCTGATCATCAACCATAAGACCGTCGACCCGCGCGACCCGGAGAGCACCCCGGTGATCCAGCTGGAGTCGGCGATGGGCGCGGCGATCGGCTCGATCCCCGGGGCCCGGGCGGTCCACGTCCCCCGCTCCCGGTTCGCCCCGGTGAAGACCACCGACGACCTGCTGGTCGTGCGTTCGGACGCCTACGAGCTCACCGGTGACGGGCAGATGAGGCCCGATTTCGACGGCCCGGGGCCCGTCGTCACGCTGGACCCGGCGTTTTACGAACTGCTGCCCGACTTCGAGCAGCGGTTCCCCGCCGGGGCGCCGTCGCTGCGCCGCTGCCGCCGGTTCGAGGTCGAAGGCGACGTCACCTTCGGCCGGGATGTCGTGGCGGTGGGCGACGTGCGGGTGGCCGGGCCGCGTCACGTTCCGGACCGGGAGCTGCTCGGCAGGTGAAGCCGAAACCGGATCGGATACCGATCATGGAGGCGCTCGCGTGCGACGGAGAATACGCTCTTCTGCCTGAGCGGGCTTTGCGCCATGAGCCCCGCCGGGTCGGAGATCAGTCGACGGCAGCTACCGACGGTTCGCACGGCGGCCAGCCCGGTGAGCCCGGTGACCCAGAACGCCCACTGGAACCCGCCGGTGAGCGCGGCGGCCGCGCCGTGGCCCTGGCTCAGCAGGAGGCGGGAGTGGGTCACCGCGACTGTCGAGGCGACCGCTACCCCGATCGCCCCGCCGATCTGCTGGGAGGTGTTGAGCAGCCCCGGAGGCGATCCCCGGCATCGCGTTCTCCGACACCGGCGAGCGCTCCAATCGACACCGGGATGAAGGTGAAGGCAGCGCCGGCACCTATGACGAAGAACAGGCCCGCGAGGTCCGCCCAGTAGTGGCCGTGCGCGGGGATCTGGGTCGCCCACAAGATCCCGGCGCCGACCAGGGTCATCCCGGCCGCCATGACGAGCTTGGCCGAAACCCGGGTAACGAGCATCTGAGCCGGTCCCGCCAGGGCGAGCGCGGTGACCGACGTCGCCAGCCAGGCGATTCCGGCCTTCAGGGCTGAGTACCCGAGCACCTGCTGCATGTACAGGGTGCCGGTGAAGAAGAAGCTGAAGAAGCTGGCGCCGAGCAGGAAGCCGACCGCGTTGGATCCGGTGAGGGTCTTCAGCCGGAACAGGCGAAGCGGCAGCAGGGCGGCCGCGCCGATCGGGACGTTGAGGACGAAGATGTACTCCCACGGTTCGAAGCCCGGGAAGCCGTCTCGCTGGCCTTCGTGACCGCGTTGCAGCTGCTGCCGCCCCGCCAGCGGGCCGTGCTGATCCTGCGCGACGTGCTGGGATTCCACGCCCGGGAGGTGGCGCAGGTCCTCGACTCGACCGAAGAGTCGGTGACCAGCGCCCTCAAGCGGGCCCGCGCTACGCTGCAGCGCCGCCATCAACTTCAGCAAGACACCGGAGGAGATCCGGGCGAATGCGTTCGCTGCCGCTTTCTTGATGCCAGCCAACGCCCTGCGGACGGCCTTCGGTGCTCAGCCGGTTCCCACTGAGCAGCTCGTCGCCGACCTGCTGGCTCGTTACCGGGTCAGCCTCGACGCACTCGCCTTCCGGCTGCACAACCTGAGCATCATCAACGCTGCCGAGCGCGACACTGTGCGCCGTATGTCCTCCGTGCGCGTCGCGTTGAGGCAGGGACGCGCCAGTGACCTGCAGGCGCGTCATGACTGGCGCTGGCCCGGCGGCCTGCTGCGCAGGGCAGTCGAAGCGGACGTCAAGGGACAGATCAGCATCCGGCCGATCGCGCAGCTGGTCAATGTCGATCCGGACGCTCTCCTCGAAGAGCTTGCGCCGCCGCGGCTTTCTCCGCCAGGCTTCACGGGCGCCGGCAGGCCCGGTGATGAGCTCGTGCCGATGCTGTGACCCCTGACGAGGACAGCCGTTCCAGATCACCGTCGATGATCCGGGCGAGTTCCGCCGTACTGCCGCGCAACTCAGTAAAGAAGCGGTCCTCGCCCGGCGCAGGCATCGGCGTCCTCCTCACAGCGCGAACCGAGCTGAAGCCGAAACCGCGGATCGGATACCGATCATGAAGGCGCTCGCCGTGCGGGGGAGAAGACGCTTTTCTGGCTGAATAGCGGACGTCATTAATGGCCGAAACCATTAGCCAATGGGCCGCAGATAAATCTGCCCACCCGCATCGCCTGTTGCGAGAATCTTCCCGTCCGGACTGAACGCCAGCGCAATAGCGGCTTGGTCTTGTGCCCCCGTGAAGGTTGTCAGCAGTCGCCGGTTGGCCAGCTGCCAGAGGCGGTCATAAACATATTGGCCGTGGCTCGCGGCGATGGCGAGGATCTTTCCGTTCGGGCTGAGCGCCGCGCCGAGGACGTCGATGGTTCCTGCCGGTTCGGGAAGTTCTGCTTCCAGGCGGTGGGTAGCCGCGTTCCACAGGTAGGCATCGTTTTTGGCTAGGATGTCAGCGGTGATGATTGTTGTCCCATCGGGCGTGAACGCGAGTGCCATAACCCCGGCACCGCCCGGGTCGCTCAGGGTGCCGATGGGTTTGGGGTTGCCGCTCGTCACGGCCCACAAGTACGTCTCACCATCCGCGCCCGTTGCCAGTATCTGCCCATTCGGACTAAACGCGATGGAGTCGACGACAATGCTGTTCGGCGGGGCGATGGTACGGACCAATAGGTGACTGACCACATCCCACAGGTAGGCGTGGGCCCTAGTGGTGTCGTCGCCGGCGCCGACGGCGAGGGTCTTCCCGTCCGGGCTGAATGCCACCGCGCTGACCGCCCCGCTGCCGGGAACGCTCAGCGTGGCCAGAAGCGCATGTGTGGCCACATCCCACAGGTATGCATGCCCACCTTCATCCGCGGTGGCGAGGATAGTGCCGTTCGGGCTGAATGCCATCGCCCTGATGCCCTCGCTGCTGGGATCGCCAAGGGCGGTGATGAGCTTCCGGCTGGAAGCCTGCCATAGGTAGGTGTTGCCGAGATCGTCGCTGGTGGCGATGATCTTGCCGTTCGGGCTGAACGCGACCGCGGCGAGAGATTCGCCGCCGGGCTCGTCGATGACGCTCGCCGACTGCGACGGGGTACTGTCAAACACCAGGTACAAGGACGCGCCCGCGATCAGCATGACCAGCACGCCGAGCAGCACGACGGTGCGGCGCCTGGCCGTGGCCAGTCTGGCGAACAACTGGCGGTGCCGCGCTCCGGCTGCTCCAGGCTCGGCTTCCTGGCGGCGAGTGATCTGCTCGCGAGCGGTGCCGACCAGGCCATCCGGGTCCGCGGCGGCCGGGTCTAGCGCGGCCAACTCGTCGCCGGCCGTCACGACGGCTTTCCAGTCCTGAGCGCTGGCGCGCTCGCGGATCCGCCGTTGCAGCTGCTCGACCCGCTGCTGGTCCCGCGCCTGCGCTGCCGCGCGCTCGGCTTCCTGGCGGGCTTGTTCTTGTCTCTCCGCGATGGTCTGGTCCAGCACGCTGAGCAGCCGTTGGGAATCAGCGTCGAACCGGCTCGGGCTGAGCTCAAAGGCCTGCCGCCGCGCCAGGTTGGCCAGGTTCGCCGGCAGCTCGGCGTCTCGGGGCAGCCGAGCCCCTTCCATCAGGATGGGGATGACGCGGACATCACGCGCCAAGGCCGCCTCGATCTCCAGCCGGACGAAGTCGCCTGGCTTATCCAGCCGCCGCTGTCCGTCCTGGTCAGTGATCGTGAGCCAGCGGTTACCGATCAGTGCCAGCAGCACGTCGCACGACCCTACGGCCGTTGTGATCTCCTCCACGAAGTCGTCGCCCAGTTTGATCGAGTTGACGTCCTTGAAGACCTGGCTGCTGCTGAAGTGGCTGGCGAGCTGGTCGTATAGCCAGGCGGCGGGGTAGGCAGTGTCTTCATGGCGGTAGCTCATGAAGATGCGGCCCGCAGCGTTACCAGTAGACACAGCCATGATCCGGCCCTCGCGGCTTCCCCAACCCCTGTCCCGTCCCGTCGACTCCAGTCCCAAGGCGGCACACCATGCCACACATATCATCGGCTCACGTCAGCTGGGCGGCAAGTTCCGGGTTGAGCGCCGGGCGCTGGTACAACACCAACAACATCTGGATCGACCTGCGCGCGCTCGCCGACCTGCAGGCGACCGACCCGGCGGCACCGGACCTGCCGCTGATCATCAACCATAAGACCGTCGACCCGCGCAACCCGGAGAGATTCCAGCGGTACCGTAAGCGATTAGTCCGGCCATCCCCGTCGATCAGTTCCATGTGCTCCGCGGTCCATCCGATCATGAGGGAGTCGCCATGCCTCGCACCCGGGTCCACAACCTGAACATCTCCCTCGACGGCTACGCGGCCGGCGAGCACGTGACGTTCGATGCCCCGATCGGCGGTGCCGAGCGGCTCTTCACCTGGTTCGATGGTCGCGCCATCCATGGGGTCGACAAGGTGGATGCCCCCTTCACGCTAGACCGCGCCCTGACCAGCATGTGGGGCCAGGGAATCGGCGCCGAGATCATGGGACGTCGCAAGTTCGGCCCGCAGGTTGGTAATTGGCCCGACGACGGGTGGCGGGGCTGGTGGGGCGACGAACCACCATTCCAAACACCGGTATTCGTCCTGAGTCACCACCCGCACCCGACGATTGCCTTTCCCAATGGGACGAGCTTCCGGTTCGTGGACGGATCCCCACACGAGGTGCTTCGCCTAGCCCAGGAAGCCGCAGATGGTTGCGACGTCCGCATCGGCGGAGGGCCCTCGACCGTGCGTCAGTTTCTCCAGGCCGACCTGATCGACTTCATGCACCTGGTGATCGTGCCGATCACCCTCGGGCGCGGCGTATCCCTTTGGGAGGGATCAAGCGGCGTCGAAGATCGCTTCACGGTCGAGTCGGTCACCTCGCCTAGTGGCCTCACCCATCAGCTCTGGAACAAGAACGATTACGTCTGATTCCGGAAACTCCCTGTCCACTTGGGGATCGCCTACGGACAGCCCTCGGAGCCGGGTAGCCCATCAGGCGACGGAGCGCTACCGTGGCCATATGCCGACCACTGGCGGGCTGAAGCTAGCGCTGCAGACCGCGACGCGCGACGACCGTCGTTTGCGCTTTGCGCAGGTGAAGCTGCGCACGCCTGGAATCGAGGATGCACTCTCCCTGGTGACGGACGCCCGCGGCCGGATGCGGTACCGACTGCCCGACGGCGAATATCAGCTGTCGCTTCTCGGTGGCCCGTGCGTGCGGTTCGTGGTGCGTGATCGCTGCTGGACCACGGTCCGCCTTCAGCTGGCGTAGCCGGAGTGACGCCCGGGAGCGCATTCCGCGCCGGCTCCGGCGTCCATCGGCCGGCCTCGGCGCTTCCCGCTGGCGTGCGGAAGCCGATCCGGTGCCGAGATGACATTCGCGCGGTCCAAGTCTAGCGGCTCGCTGCCGGGATGCTCGATGAGAGCCGCTGTAGGCTGCCGTCATGAGCACGCGCGAGGATTACCCAGCCGGGGTGCCGTGCTGGGTCGACACCAGCCAGCCCGACCCCGTAGACGCCGCCCGGTTCTACTCCGGGCTTTTCGGGTGGCAGACCGAGGACGCGATGCCCCCCGACGCTGGGACTCACTACTACATGGCCCGTATCGACGGCCGGGACGCGGCCGCGATCTCCTCGCAGCCCCCCGGTGCGCCATCGCAGGCGGTGTGGAACACCTACATCCGCGTCGAGTCCGCCGACGACGCTGCGGCGCAGGTGCGCGCGGCGGGCGGGCGGGTGCTCTCCGAGCCGTTCGACGTGTTTGACTCGGGGCGGATGGGCGTGTTCGCCGATCCCGAGGGCGCGGTCTTTTGCGTGTGGCAGCCCGGATCGCATCGCGGCTCGGCGGCAGTTAACGAGCATGGCGCGGTGAACTTCAACAACCTGCACACCGACGATGTCGAGGCCGCTCGGGCCTTCTACGGCGCCGTGTTCGGCTGGACGACGATCGACGCCGGCTCGCCGATGTGGGCTCTGCCGGGCTACGGTGATCATCTGGAGGAGCTCAACCCCGGCATCCGCGCGGGGATGAAGCAGATGGGCGCACCCGAGGGTTTCGAGGACGTCGTAGCGACGATCTTGCCTCGCGAGGGCGCCCCAGCGCGCTGGAGCGTGACCTTCGCCGTCGACGACGTGGACGCGATCACCGCGCGAGCGCGCGAGCTCGGAGGCTCCGTCCTCGCCGAGCCGCAGAATGCGCCATGGGTGCGACTCGCCGTCCTCGCCGACCCGGCTGGCGCGTCCTTCACCGCCAGCCAGTTCGTAGCGGAGAACCGCTAGACGATCCCCGATTGAGACGCCTCCCCGGTCGCTGAACCGTCCAGGTGACGGCACGCGCGGCGAGCGCCGGCTGGACCGACGCGCCCGCCACCGGCTCTCCAGCAGGCCCCTCAGCTGGCGGTCGACTGGCTGATCTCTACCAGGTGGCCATCTGGGTCTCGCAGGAAGCAGCGGATCTCGCTGCCCCAGTCATGCGGCGGAGTGAGGAACACGGCGCCCCTGGACCGCAGCGCCTCATAGGCTGCCTGGCAGTCAGCCACGCGCAGCGTCATCGCGTGACTGACCCGGTCGGCGTCAGCGGGCGGCCCGAAGACCACGGCGGGCTTGTCGGCGGTCGGGCCGCCCCCGCTGACCAGCAAGAGCCAGGTGCCGGCGAATCGCAGCACCACGCTGGTTCCCCCGTACTCGCGGTACAGTTCCGCGCCCAGCACGCCGACCCAGAAATCCCGCGACCGTGCCGGGTCGGTGACCACCAGGATGTGCGTGACCGCCACGTCGGCCCCGAGCGGGCTCGATGGCTCCTGCCGGTTCACCGTGATCCTCCCGCATGTGCGACATCGCCTGGCCGTCACCAGTGCGGCGGACAGTTTACCCACGGGGGCTAGGGGCGTTCGCGTGGGTCACCAGCGGTGGTCAGTTCGGCGAGTTTGGCCTTGACTCGGTCGATGATCACCGAGCCGTCAGTGTCGTCGAGTCGTTCGCGTTCTGGACGCGCTCGGGACTAGTCGCCAGAGTCAGGAACCGGCGCCAGGCCTCCGCTGCCTCATGCGGACGGCCGAGTGCGGTCAGCACGTCGCCGTGGGAGAGGAGCAGCTGGAGCTCGACGCGGGTCTCCCCTTTTCGTCTGAGGAGCACGAGGGCCCTCGCTGCTTCGTCGGCCGATTCCTCCAGCCGATCGGCACCGGCGAGGGCCATCGACCGGGCGGCCAGCACCTGCGGCTCAAGATAGACGAGGCCCGGAACGGCAGCGGTGATAGCGGCACACTCGGCGAACGCAGCCAGGGCGTCGTCGAACCTGCCGCCCAGCTGCAACCCCAGGCCGAGCGCGTGCAGGGAAGTGGCCAGGATCGGCTGGTCGCCCAGCTGGCGGGCGATGGCAACCGACCGGCCGAAGAGCTCGATCCGGTCGGCGGGGTCCATCACGAGGGTCAGGGCCATGCCCCGGTAGACGTTCGCCAGCATGAGCATGAGCGCCGACCGGTGGTCGCCCAGGCTGGCGGCGAGGCGGCAGACTTGATGGAGGACGCGTCGCTCCTGGGTGTACCAGCGGGAACGCCGGGTTGGCCGAGGCTCGCGCCGCCACGATGGCGAGGGCCAGGGGAAGGGCCGCCGCACGCCCGCCCCAGACGGATCATGGTCTCGCGGTCGTGCCCGACCCGGCTCGCGGACAGCCGCTGGCTGAAGAAGTCGATGACCTCCTTGTCGTCGAAGGGTTCGACCTGCTGGTAGTCGTGGGCGTTGTCGAGAACGACCAGGACCTGTTTCGCGGCGAGGATGCTGCGCTTAATGGGCGGTGCGGTGGCGTCAAACCCGCGCAGGTTCAGGTATAGCTGACCGTCCGGGTACTCGTGCGCCAGGTCATTGGCGTAGCGAAGCGCGAGGGTCGTCTTGCCCACGCCGGCCATCCCGGTGATGAGGAAGGACCGGGATCGGCCTCGGGACTCCTCGTGCAAGGCCGCCAGCAGAACCTGGCGTCCGGCGAACCCCGGGAGCGGTGACGGCAGCTGTGCTGGCGGGATCGTCGCCACCCGGGCCGGGCCGGCCGCCTCCGCTGACCGCAGCGGCTGGACGCTACCACGCAAGGCGTCCGCCTGCGCGTCCTCCAGCGCTGCGCTCGGCGAGCTGCCGAGCTCCTCCTTGAGTGCGGCCCGGATCCCCGCGTAGACCGCGAGGGCCTCCGCAGGGCGGCCGGTGCGCGTCAGTGCCGTCATCAACTGGGCCTCCTTCGCCGGCGACCTCCCGCGCGAGGAGGCGCAGTTCATGGCCGACTCCTAGGTGCCGTGGGGCGTCAACGCGCTCGCCGGCGCTGTCTCCGAGCCGGCCTGGCGCAGCAAGCCGAGCTGGTACCTGATCGCCACCGACGACCGGATGATCCCGCCGCCGGCGCAGCGCGCCATGGCCGAGCGTGCGGGCGCCACCGTCGCCGAGGCGCCGGGCAGCCACTCCATCTACCTGTCCCAGCCCCAGGCCGTAGCCGACCTGATTCGACAGGCCGCAGGCGCTGCGCGCTAACCCGTTCCAACCCAACAGGCGGCATCCGGCCAGGCGTCCGGCGCTGGCCGGATGCCGCCGACCTAGCCACCAGGCAGTCACCCAGGCTTGACGGGGGAGCGGAGCCTTACGCGATGACGGTGCCGGCGTCACCAGATAGCAGTAGTTGCGGGACCTGGCCGAAGGCGTACGTGGCATCGGCGGTTAGCGTGAACGTCCAGATCACGTCGTAGCGGTCATCTGGCCAGGACTTCGGGATGATGGTGCCGCTGACCAGCGGCAGCGCGGACGCGAGCGCCGGGATGTGGCTGTGCTCCCAGCAGATCAGCACGGCGCCGGGGCCGCGGTTCAGCACGGCGGTGGTGAGCTGTGGCTCCTGTCCCTTGGCGAAGTCGGTCGTTATCTCGACGCCGAGCCGGTCAGACATCTCACGGATCGTCTGATAGGTCCGGTGGTCAGCGGTCTTGCCCGGGTGTCCGTACGAAGGCGAGATCAGCATCCGAGGAACCTGGAGTCCTGCTCTGAGCGGCCCGTGCGCGGGATCGAAGAGTCCCGCCAGGACGCTGGATCGCTGCCAGCCGCGCGGCAGTAGCGAGTGCTCGTTCTGACTGCCCCGGTAATCTACGCCGGAGTGCGCGGCGGAATGCCCGGGCGCGAGGTCCTGGGGCTTCTCGCCGTGGCGGATGATGTAGACGGCTTCCGGCGGCGCGAATTGATGGCTCATCAGAATCGCGGCGTGGAGACCCCGGCCTTCAGGCCGGGGAGGAAACGCCGCTTCACCTCCCCGTAAACGTCAGCAGTATCCGATAGTGTGTTCGCATGTCCCGGTACCGGCTCAACCCTACCCCCGCGCAGGAAGCGGTGCTGCGGGACCACTGCGGCCCTCCACTGGTGTCAACGGCGACTGCAATTCAAGCGCCGCCGACACGCTGGAAGGGGCATTGTCCGGCCCCTGCTCTGCGGCAGCGTGCGGTCTAGCGTTGCCAGAGCGCCACAGACGCCGTGGGTCGAACCAGTGCACGCCGAACCTCTGCTATGAGCCCTGTCCGATGGACGGCAAATTCACAGCTTACCGCTGCGCTGTGGGCGCCGGCTGCCACCGGATCCCGGCCGAAACGTACCGGTGAGTTTCGGCGGATCGGGCCGTCTGAGTAGGTAGCGTCCCGCTCAACCGGAGGAGCATGCATGCGCAAGGTGGTGTTGTACGAGCTGTTGTCCCTCGATGGCGTAGCCGAGGACCCGGACAAGTTCGTCATCGACTGGGATAAGGCGATGGATGCCAACCTCGCCGCTGTCATCGCCACCCAGGACGCGGTCATTCTCGGCCGTCGCAGCTATGACGAGTGGTCTGAGTTCTGGCCAGGCAGCGAGATCCAGCCGTTCGCCACGTTCATCAACGGCGTCGCAAAGTACGTCGCATCTTCCACATCGCTGGGGCGGCAGTGGCGCAATGCGACAGCGATCGAAGGCGGGCTGGTCCAGTTCGTGCAGAACCTCAAGAGTTCGTCCGGCGGTGACATCGGCGTCCACGCCAGCATCTCGGTCGCCCAGGCGCTGCTCGCAGCGGACGCCATCGACGAAGTACGGCTCGTCGTCGCACCGGCGATCGCTGGCCGTGGGCGACGACTCTTGGACGGGCTGCCGCCGATTCGCCTCGAATCGCTCCGTAGTGCGACGTCGCCCAGGGGTTACCTGCTGGCCGACTATCGCATCTCGCGGTGACTCGGCTCGCCCGGCGCTCACAGGCAGGCCATTCGCCGGCTCAAACTCGAACTCAGGCGGCGCCGGCTGTCGCTGTTGGTGGACCTGGTTGCAGAGCGGGGTCATGCGCGACAGCGCTCGCTCGACGTCATCGGACCGGCAGTCTCGGTCGCGTCGGGGCACCGACCGCGACGGCATGCCGCTTGGACTTCACGATCCACGTGCCGAGGCCCGGCGGACCGAGGCACTGCTCAGCCCGTCAGCGGCCGGTGGCGGGCACGAGGCCGCCGGGCAGCGGGACGCCGTCAACCGCGCAGTCGCACGCGATAAACCAGGTGACGTCGGTGATCATCCCCGTGACAATGGCCGGCATGGAAGAGGTCGAGGTCGTCGTTGCCCATTCCGAGCGCGCGACCCTGCGGGTCGGTGACGTGTTCCTGAAGATCGACGCTGATCAGGCGCGGGCCGACGTCGAGGTCGAGGCGATGGCCCTGGCGCCGATCCCGACGCCGGAGATCCTGTGGCGCAAGCCGCCCGTGCTCGCGATCGCCGCCCTCCCCGGGACGGCACTCGGCCGCCTCGGCGAGCCGTCGAAGGCGTCGCCGGCGGCGTGGGCCGCGGCCGGTGCCGCAGTGCGGATGCTGCACGACGCGCCGCTGCCGCCATGGCCCGGTCAGAGCCTGGACGAGCTCGCATCGCGCCTCGCCGGCGAGTGCGAGTGGCTCGTCGCCAACGACGTCCTTCCCGCCGGCCTGGTCACGCGCAACCGCCGGCTCGCCGAGACCGCGCTCCGGCCGTGGACACCGGTCTTCACGCACGGCGACCTGCAGGTCGACCACGTCTTCGTCGCCGGTGACGAGATCACCGGCGTGATCGACTGGTCCGAGGCGTCCCAGGGCGACGCGCTCTTTGACCTCGCCATCCTCACGCTCGGACACCAGGAGCACCTTGGCGACGTTGTGGCCGGCTACGGCACCGACGTCGACCGCGACCTCATCCACGCATGGCGGTCGTTGCGATGCTTGACTAACGTCCGCTGGCTGGCCGAGCACGGCTACGGCTCGCCGGACGAGTTCCCCGAGGTCGCCGTGCTGAGATCCCGGCTGTGAGGCTGCACGAGCCCGACGGCTACGCGTGCCGTTCTGCCGCATCGAGCGGGCCATCTCCTGAAGCTCTGGGCATGATCACTCCGGCTGGGTTGGCATCATAGAGGCAAATGAGCAAGTCGCCTTCCCCGCCGCTTCCCTGTGACGGTTACCCAGCTGCCGGTTACCCGTTGCCAGATCTGCCATGGCACCGTCGCGTACCGGCCCGGCAGCCTGAGTGAGGTCCTGACCGGGCACTACCGCCGGGCCCATCCTGAAGCGCTCGGCCTCCCTTCCCAGTAGCCTCCGCAGGTTGCCCGCATTACCCCGCAGGTACTGTCACGGCGCCGATTGCCCCCGGACGACTTGCGCGAGTGGGGCGGGAGAGCGCCATCGGTCACGGAGTGTGGCCACCCTTCGCAGGGCCTGACGCTAGAACCGCCGTTCGGTACTGGAATGGTCCCTTGGGTCCGGCATGCTGGCGCAGCGCAGATCGGGTTTGATCTGCGCGAAGCGGATCCCATCGCAGATACGGCCGTCAGCTATGCCGAATCGGCGCTGTGCAGCGCATCTTCGGTCGTCAGCTCTGTCCAGGTTCCTGCCGGCCTGGCCGGGGAGCCGCGCGGAAGACGGCGCTGCAATTCCTGGCCTTGACGGTCAGGCCGCGGGGCTGGGGCCCGGCACGCTGTAATCGGCGGGATCACGCCGATTTCGTTCAGTGGCGAAAGGAAAGTGGTCAAAGGCGACTCCGGCCGCATCCTCTGGCCGGGCATGGGCTGCCGGGACAGCCGCAATAGAGGAGTGCGCAGCCGGGCGCGGCGGTCCGGGCCTGGGATCTGGTGGTGTCAGGCCATCGGGTCGGCGAAGGCGCGGGTGACGGCGGCGGTCCGGCTGGAGACCTGCAGCAGGCGGTAGATGTTTTCCAGGTGGGTGCGCACGGTTCCCTCGGATATGCCCAGGCGGCGGGCGATCTGGGCGTTGGTGTGCCCGGCGGCGACCAGGTGCAGCAGTTCCCGCTGCCGGGCGGTGAGCTGGGGGGCTGGGTGGCGGCGGCGCTCGGCGTCGAGGTAAGCCTGGTGCAGGTGCGGGCGCAGCACGGTGAGCAGGTCACGTTCGCGGTCGGAGAAATCCGGGCCGGGTCCGCGGATGAAGACCAGCCGCAGCGTCCGCCCGGGCCCGGCGGTCCACCCGGGTCCAGCGGGCAGGCACAGCATCAGCTCATGCTCGTTCCCGTAGGGTTTGCAGCAGTCCTGGTACATGCCGGTGTTGTGCCATTGCCTGGCCGAGTAGAAATCCGAGATCAGCACGTGGCGGCGCAGGTCGCCGGTGTGCTCAGGGTAGCTGCAGGGGCTGTTCCAGTAGTGGGACCAGAACGACGCCTCGTCGAACCCGGGGTCGTGGGCTTCGGCCGGCACTGTCTGCCCGAACCAGTCCGCCTGCCGGCTGCTGTCGGTGCCCGAGAAGACCACGAGATCGCCGCCTACCAGTCCCAGCAGGTCACCGAGCAAGGACGGCATCACCCCTTCGGCCGGGGGCTCGCCGCGGTCATCGCTGACGATCCCGGCCAGGGTGCGCAGGTCCCGTCCGCTGGCTGTTACCGGGCCTTTCATCGCGCCGTCTCCTCCCCGGACCAGGTTACTCCGGTTGCGGCCGCCAGGACATCCGCAGAACGTCGGATGGCGGACACGGACGGGATCTGGACACCCTGGCTGGTGAGCGGCCCGCGACCGCGGCCGGAGCAGGCGGGGGATATGGACGAGATCAGCCAGGACCCGAAGCTGGTCGTCCGCTGTCCCCGCGGGCGCTGGCTCGACGTCGCGGTGGCGGTGGCCCTGATCGCCGCGGCTGTCATCGCGGTGATGACCGGCCGGGGCAGCCGGCCTGCCGCCTCTCCCGCGGGCAGGCCCGGCACGGCGGCGGCCCCGGCGCTGCTGCCATCATCTGTGCGGGCACGGATCCCGCTGCCGTTCGGCCAGCCCGGCGATGTGACCATGCTCGGCTCCACGGCCTGGATCTCGGACTGGTCCGCCAGCCAGATCGCCGGCGTCGACCTGGCCGCCGGGCAGGTCACCAGGACGGTGCGGGTCGGCGACTGGCAGGATGAACCGATCAGCATGACATCGGGCGCCGGGTCGCTCTGGGTCCTGGACTTCTCCGGCCCGCTGCTGCGCATCGACCCGGCCAGCGGCGCCATCACCGGGCGTTTCCCGGTCCGCGGGCTGGGCGCTGATGTCGCCTACGGTAACGGCTTCATCTGGATGATTACCGACGAGCCCGCCGCAGACGGCGACCAGGAGTACCTGGACAAGATCGACCCGTCCCGCGACGTGATCGTGAAGGCGGCCCCGATCCCCGGCGCGGGAACGGCATGCGCCGCGTCCCCCGGGCCGCGAGGCATCTGGATCGCCTGCGCCGCCGTCGACCGCATCACCTTGATCAACCAGCGCTCGCTCAAGCCGGTACAGAGCCTGCGAGTCCGCAGCGGCGGATACACCCCGCAGATCGTCCCCGGCCGCAACGCCGTGTGGGTGCTCACCCCGTCCGGGCTGGCACAGGCAGATCCGGCCACCGCCAGGATCACCGCCATCATCCACGTCAGCTACGTCCCCAGCGCCATGTCAGCCCCGGCCCTCATCATGGACTCGGCCGGGCGCCTGTGGATCACCGGCTCCCTGCTGACCGTCGTGGTCCCAGGCACCCTGACCGCATATCCGGTTGCGCACACACCGGGCTTGATCAGCGCGGCGGCGGACGGCCCGGCCATCTGGGCCGACACCGGTCCCACCCTCATCATGCTCCAGGTCAAAACTCCCGCTGCGGCTCAGCACACCTTACAAAACGCGCGCTGTAACCGCCGTTATGGCGTCGATCCTGACGACTGACGAGGTGGCTTCTCCCAGCACAGATCGGGGTATTGGGTGCACCACGACGCGCGCGCTCATGCCGAAAGAGCGAGTCGTCCACGTGTATTTTCATTCACTAACTTGCATAATCTTTTGTGCTTCAGCTTCACTGTGGTAGTTCGGCGGCATTTGGCTACGCAGCCTCTTCAAGCATCCGTTGCCAGCAGCTGATAGGGGTTGCGCGCGGTCGGACTTACTAGGACTCTTGGTTTGTGGAGGGGTATCTGCAAGGAGCGAGGGGCAGGCGTGAGGGCGTGTTCGTGTCATACGCACGCCGCGATGGCGAGGCGCAGGCTCGTAAGCTCGCGCTCGCGCTACGCAAGGAGGGGCTTACGGTCTGGCTGGATCGGCTTGACATGAGCGGCGGAAGCAGTTGGAGAATCCAGCTCGCCGAGGCTATAAGAAATTCGCGGTTTCTCGTGCTTATCTTGACTCAGGGCGCGCTTACTTCTGAGGTGGCAGAGTGGGAATGGCGGGTCGCGCGCCGAGAGGGCGTTAGCGTTCTGCCGGTGAAAGGCACGCCGGAACTCGATTTCGCGGCCATCCCACGGTGGATGCGTGAGCTGCACTGGTACAGCCTGGATCAGGAATGGGAAAACTTCCGCGCAGTGGTGAACGGTCCGGGCCTGGCGGAACGTGTCCCGTTCATGGCCATCAATCTTCCCCGAGGGTACGTGCGACGCCATCGCGAGTTTGGCGCAGTGAAAGACTTGCTACTTGCTGACGGCGGCTCCGGGGATCCGGTGCAGGTGGCGGTGCACGGACCCGCCGGATTCGGAAAGTCTACGCTAGCACTGTCGCTATGCCACGATGAGGACGTCACCACCCGATTCCACGACGGCATTTTGTGGGTGTCGCTAGGCCGGCATCCCGATGTCTTCCGGGAACTCGAGTTCGTGCATCGGGCGCTCACCGGTGTGAATACCGGGGCGATAGACGTGCGGGAGGCAGCAAGGGGTATCGGCCAGCGCTTGGCGCGACGCCGCTGTCTTCTGGTTGTGGATGACGTGTGGCGGACCTCTGACCTGGACGCGTTCCTCCTTCTGCGCACGGCCATGCTGGTCACCACCCGTCAGTTCGACGTGGCTCGTGCGGCCGCCGGGCCGGAGTGCCGGGTGCTCGTGGACAAGATGGCGCCAGAGGAGGCCGTCCGGGTGCTGACGGCTGATCTCGGGCCGGTGACCAGCGGAGATCAGTACCTGGAGCTGTCGCGACGCCTCGGGGAATGGGCCCTGCTGCTGAATCTGGCCCGCGGCGCATTGCAAACCCAGGTTGCTCGTGGCGCGAGCCCCGACCGCGCGTTGGCAACGGTTAACCAGGCCATTGACCGGCGCCAGGCAATTGCCTTCGACGCTGCGTATCCCGGCAGCCGGAATGACGCTGCGGTCGATTCCTTGAGCCTGAGCCTGGAGATGATCAGCGATGCGGATACGTCCCGATGGGCGGATCTCGCGGTCTTCCCGGAAGACACCGCGATCCCGCTCAGGACCCTGGCGCAATTGTGGGGGACGGACGAATTCGAGGCAGAGGAGACATCCGGGCGGCTGGCCGACTCGTCACTTCTCCTGCTAGACCTCGCCACCGGCACCATTCAGGTCCATGACGTCCTGCTCGAGGCCGCGCAACGCCGCGCCGATGACATGACGACCCTGCACCAGCGGCTAATCGCGGCGTGGGGAGATCCGCGGTCGCTTTCCGACGATGACACCTACGCCTGGACCTGGGTCACGCACCACCTCATCGCCGTGGGACAGGCCGGGAGGTTGCGGACGCCCCTGCTCGACCCGGAATGGTTGAGGCGCCGACTAAGAGCCACCAACGTCGATACCCTCCTCGCCGATTTCGATCTCCAGCCAGAGGACGAGGTGCTGCGGGCCGTCCGCGACGCACTCCACATGTCTGCGCGCATCATCGCCGGGGATGATGCCGAACTGCCCGGCCAGCTCCGCGGTCGGCTGCTGGCCACTGGCCTGCCCGAACTGCAGCACTTCCTGGATCTCGCGGGCCAGTCTCCCAGTCCCTGCCTCGTTCCGCTGCGCGCGAGCCTGGACCCGCCAACGTCAGCCAGATCCCGCCCGGCGGACAGGCATCCGGTCGCGGTGACAGGGCTAGTCGCGGCCGATCGAGGACGCCTGGTGGCTTCCGGATCGGACGACGGAACCATCAAAGTCTGGGATCCGGCGTCAGGAGCACTTCTGCGAACCATCAAGGACGACCAGCACCGACACTCCCGAGGCTACCCGCTGATGGCTGGTTTCGCCGACCGGCCGCAGGCCCTGTCTGCGTCCGGCGGCATGCTGAACCTCTGGGACCTAGATACAGGTGCACTAGTCGGCACCATCGGCGAACCAGGCGGGCCGTCCATCTACGCCCTCGCCGTGACCGAGCAAAACGGACGCCAGGCGATCTTCGCCCAGGACGAGGAACTGCGGATCTGGGACGTAGAGGCTGGCAGTCAGCGCACGTTCGGCACCGCCCCATGGCCTACCCCTATCCTCCTGGCGGTGGCCGCAGACGGGCTGGTCGTGTGCGGAAGCGCGCGGATGGGGGGAATGGACGACAAAAGTCTCAATACCTTTGAGGAGATCATCGAGTTCAATGCGCTGCAGGTATGGGATCTCCGCACCGGGCGGATGCTTAGGACGCTGGAGGGAAATCCGTGTGGCATCAACGCTCTGGTAACTACCCCTGATGGCCATCACGTGATCTCCGGCACCAATTTCGGTCTTTATGTATTCCAGGACGACTCACTCAGGATGTGGGACGTGCGATCGGGCAAACTCGAACGCAGCTTCAAGGGTCATTCCAGGACCGGAGCGCTCGCTGTCACACCCGATCAGCAGATACTGGTGTCCGGTGGCGCGTTCCTCTTCGGGCGTGTGGGCTTCGACTTCAGCCTCAAAATCCAGGCGCTCAAGACCGGCGAGTTGATCGCTGCCATCCCGAAGCACACAGGCCCAGTAGTGGGCCTGGCCACGACACGAGACAGCCACTGGGCGGTATCCGCAGCCGGGGCCTGGGACGACATGGCGCAAAAGCCCCGGCGGTCCTTCCGGGAAGGTTCCGGCGAAGACGCCACGGTCAGGGTCTGGGATCTAGAAAAAGGGACCCTCATCGCTACCTTCCACGGCGAAGACGCAGGCACCTGCCTGATTCTGGCGAACGATCAAACAATCGTGGCCGGATCACGAAATGGTGCCGTGCACTTCCTCCGGTTCAATCGGTGAAGATACGATAACCCGGCATATTTGCTCATAGGGTCCGGAGATCCCAGGGCAACTGCCGCTGGACGACCGCGCTAGGCTAGAGGATCCCTGTGTAACACTTGCCGTCTGCCTGCCGCGACATGAGATAGAGAACCGACCGCCCAGCGCGGCTGACCCAGTTGACCCACCTGCGGTCGACGGTCTGCATGACTATGTATCACGGTCCTGCATTTAGAATGTCCGCTTCTGCGATGAGGGCGCTGCTTGCCGTCAGTGCAAGCCAGAGCCGGACCTTCTGTGCGCGGCGCGTGGTCCATCGGCACCGCTTCTGGCCGGAGACAGAGTCGGCGATCAGCTTACTGAGGTAAAGACGATCCTCGTGGCGCTGCGTAATCAGTCCTCGTTCGGAGCAACGCGCACACTGCCGCCGCTATGCGCGGCAAGCGCATGGTGCTGGACGATCGCGAATGCCGCGCGGAAAGGGAGATTCTGCGTTGGGGAAAGGTCTTGACCCTGCCCTAAGGGCAGGCCGGATCCTGGCAGGGTCAGTACGCAGGATCAGGAGAGGGTGTGTCATGGACGTTCGGATGCGTGAGGTACCGGCACAGGTCGTTGTCACCGAGCAGCGGATGGTCAACCAGCAGTCGTTGGAGCGGTGGCTTCCGGAGGCGATGGCGCGGGTGCATAAGACTGCGGGGAGCATGGCGGCCGGGACGGCGGAGCAGCCGTATTTGCTGCGGGACCATGTCGGCGACGAGCCGGTTTTCATCGTGATCTACGAGGGCAACCCGAACGAGGGCGAGACGGCGGTCGAGTGCTGTACCCCCCTGCATGCGGACGGCGCAGCGCCAGATGGTGCGGCTACGCGGACGATTCCGGCGCACCGGGAAGCGTACGTACGCGTCCTGAAGCGGACCGTGCAGTCCGGCGCGGTTGGTGACGTCTACGTGGCGATCGAGAACTGGATCGAGGGCCAGGGCCTGGAGATTGCCGCCGCCCCGCGGGAAACGTACTGGACCGATTTCTACTTCGCCGCGGCAGATGACGAGGTATTCGACGTGGCGTTCCCGGTGCGGTAGACATCTTGTGTGGGCGGTCCGGCAGCGGAGATGACGATCGGAGAGTTCTCCCGCCGGTCCCAGCTGTCGCTGAAGGCTCTGCGGTTGTATGAGCGCCTGGGGTTGCTGCGGCCCGTAGCTGTTGACCAGCGGAACGGCTACCGCAGATATCACGAGAGTCAGCTCTACACCGCGCGCCTGATCGTCATGCTGCGCCTGCTGGACATGCCGTTGCCAGAGGTTGGCAGGGTGGTGTCCGCGTCGCAGGCCGAAGCCGCGGAAATCATCGACGCGCACTGGGCTTTGACGGAAAGGCGGTTCACCGCCCAGCGGCAGGTCCTGGCCACCCTCAGGCCAGGCGTAGCCGCGTCGGAGATGCCCGCCCCGGAGCTGCCCGTCCACGAGCGGGACGTGGCGCAGCAGATAGTGCTTACCGAGCAGCGGCACGTTTACATCGGTCAGCTGACCTGGACCCGGGAAGCTGCCGCCCGGCTCACCGCTCATGCTGCGCGGTGCGGCGGCGTAGCGGGCGGGCATTTCGTGATCTTCCACGGCATGGTCACCGCCGACAGCGACGGCCCGGTCGAAGTGTGCGTCCCGGTCAGGCATCCACCCCAGGACCCGGCCGAGCTGGCCTGGCGGGTCGAGCCCGCGCACCGGGAAGCCTTTATCTCGGTAACCAGGACACATTTCGAGATTCCCGCGATCTGGTCGATCTACGACCGGCTGGCGCGCTGGGTAGCCGCTCCCGGCCGCAGGCGCGCCGGAGCACCCAGAGAGGTGTACCGGCCAGAGGCCGAACCGCTCTTCGCGCCGGCCGGCCAGCAGATCTGCAATGTCGCCATCCCGTTCGCTACATCCCATCAGCTGGGCAGTAGCCCAAGCGATCTCCTGGAACAGGCCGGCAGACCGGCGTCCCGTCCCGGGTAGTCGCCGGCACGCGCTCAGTGACCTGCTTACGCATGCCCACCGACGCCAGCGCCGGCGTCGTCGAGATGCTGCGGCTGTTCACAAACCCGGGAGACCGAGTCGTCATCAACCCGCCGGTGTACTCACCGTTCTTCGACTGGCTGCAAGAAGCCCGCACCGAACTGCAGTCGGTGCCGCTGGGCGACCGGCAGCTCGACCTGCCGGCCCTGGACCGGGCGTTCGCCACCAAGCCGGCCGCCTACGTGCTGTGCAACCCGCACAACCCGGTCGGCCGGGTACACACGTACGAGGAGCTGGCCGCGGTCGTCGAACGTGCTACCCGGCACGGGGTGCCGGTGATCAGCGACGAGATCCACGCCCCGCTGGCGCTGCCCGGCGCGACCTACACGCCGTTCCTGACGGTGCCCGGCGCAGGTCAGATCGGCGTCTCGGTGGTATCCCCCAGTAAGGCCTTCAACCTCGCCGGCCTCAAGTGCGCCACCGTCGTCACCGCGTCGTCGCGGATGCGGGACGTGGTGGCCAAGCTGCCTCGTGACCTCCGCTGGCGCAGCGGGCACTTCGCCGTCATCGCCTCGATCGCCGCCTACAACGAGGGCGACGATTGGCTGGACCGGCTGCTGGCCACCCTCGACGACCGCCGCACGCTGCTGACCGAGCTGATCCGCGGCCGGCTGCCCTCGGTGAGCTGGCGGCCGCCGCAGGCGACGTACCTGGCCTGGCTCGACTGCCACAGCCTGGGCAGCGGAACCGAGCCGAGCGACCGGTTCCTGGCCGCCGGAGTGGCATTGGAAGACGGATTGCGGTTCGGTGAGCCCAGTGGCCACGTACGGTTGAACTTCGGCACCAGCACCGAGGTGCTGGAGCAGGCCGTCGACAGGATGGCGAGTGCTCTCTGACTGGGAACTGGTCCGGGCGGCGCGCGGCGAAACATCCATACCTTGTCCACCTGTCACGGATGCTATCGAGTCGGCAAGGCGCGACAGAAGACATTATTGCCGAGATCAGGGAGCGTCCTGAGGTCGCCTACTTCCATCACGGCCTCGAAGTGAAGGAGGTGTCCTACCGTTATCTTGGAAGTCCGGACATTACGAAGGAGAAATACTAACCGAGGTAGGGCAACGCGGCGCCGTGTTGTTCGCGCGCCATCGGGCGCCATGTTCGCTCCAGTCCGGGCTCGGGCTCAGGCGGCCAGCGTCCAGCACCGTCAGTAAACAAGGGTCGTATTGCTCAGGTGCCCTATCCGCCGTTCGGCGCGGCAACCTGGTCTCCCAGACGGCTGGCTCGCGGCACGCCGAACTGGATGTTCTGCGTCCGGTCACTCCCGCAGCCAACGGCCCTGCCAACGCTTTGGATCTGCCGGTGAGCGCGCGCACTCGCCGCGACGGGCCTGGCTGTCGCTCCACCGGGCGGTCAGTGGTTGCGGCGGTCCGGTCAGCCGCGAGGACCGGGCTTCACGTCCGGTCCAAGAGGCGCTGCTCGCGTCCCCGGCTCAGGGCGGCGCAGGCTCGCGTTGTCAGGCGCCGCCAGGGCAAGTCCTGCTCTAGCGCTGCGGGCCGCGTTCGACCAGGCGCAGCCGGGACGTCACCGCCGGCTATCAGCCTGGCGGAGCATCGCGTCGAGTTCGGGGTCGGCCCCGATCGCCCGGACCTCTTGCGCGCAGCGGCAGGAGACGGCGATCTTGGCAGCCCACCGCAGCGCCTCCTCGCGTGAGGGCACGTCGAGGAGCGTGAACCCGCCGATGGCCTGCGGGTACGGGCCGTCGGTGACCTCCCCGTCGGTGGCCACGATGCTCGCCGGCTGGTTTTCCAGCCCGCCGGCGGACACGTACACGCCGGCGTTGATGGCCTCCTGGACCGCCGCGTGCGCGGCCCTGGCCACGGCGGGCGCGTCCTCGTCGGGGACATGGTCCATCGCGTGGGCACCGAACGAGATCAGGTATTGCGTCATCTGCGACTCCCTTGTCCCGGCGGCCTGCTCCGGCTGTGTCCTTTCTCATAGACGAACGACTCGCCCGGATCCCATCGCCTTGAAAGAAGAAATCTCTCACGGTTCCCCGCCGCCCGGCCCCGCGAGCGTCATGTGACCCGTGCCCGCGGAGATCATCGCCGCTGCCGCCGGCTACGAGCAGTCCGGCCGCACTCATCTAACGCCGCGATAGCAGCGTCGGCTGTGCCGCCGCGCAGAACTGGGGCATCCGCTCACAGGTGCCGTGCCGTGGCAGACCGAGCGCCAACTGCGAATATTCGGCGATATGGGCGGTTTAATCCCTCGGCGCACGTTTCGTTCGTCGCGGTGCGTCATTCCCGGCCTGGCCGCAGGGTGGCCAGCCAAGTGGGTGGGCTGCGGCGGCCGGTCTTCGGATCGCGGGCACGCCAGGTCCGGGGCGAAGGCACAACGGCTGCCGGGGCTCTTGCGGCCAGCTGCCGGCTTTCCGCGGGCTGAACTTACCCCGCGTCTCAGTTGGCTGGACGCTCAACCGGCAAGGCCCCACGGGCCGGTGCCCGAGATCCTGCGTGGCACGATGCGCGTCACGAAGCCCGGAGGGTAGTTGTCTCCAGGGGGCGGGAACTGGCTGTTAGTGATTTTTCGGAGCACGTCTACCGCTCCGCCTTCCTCCACGCGGGCGACCCCTTTTATCACCAGGTAGGGGCTGAATCCTTCGAATGGGACATCGGACTCGACCGACAGCGTCACCCGCGGGTCACGCCGGATGTTGCGCAGCTTCAGGTGGTCAGCGAGATGACCTGCGACGATCTCATCCCCGTCCCAGCCAACGTAGACGCACGTCACCTGGGGGGTGCCGTCGGGGTTGATGGTGGCCAGGTGAACGAGCCGCCCCGAGTCCACGGCAGCCCTCGTGACGTGGTTGAGCCGGATGGGACCGTCAGTCATTGTCTCTCCCTCTATCCGCTTCTCTCGAGCAAAAGAAGTCGCCGGAGTTCCAAGCCGTCCGGCGCCGCACGCGCTGACCGCAGGCAGCAGACTCCACCTCGTCAGCAGGCAACTCAGAACCTAGGCGAGGCATTCCTCCAACACGGTGATCAGGGAGCCGGAGTGGTCAAACCGCTCCCTTATCCGGTCCAGGCAGACGGGGTGCCCGGACCGCGCGGAGCGTTCTAATCGGCTGCCGCCGAACCGGGTGATCTCCGCGGTTGAGCGGCACAGAGCAACCGGTTACGTGCCGGGCGGCGCACCCCTGGGCCGACTCGCCCGGGTCCGGTGACGTAACGTCGTTGGGGCCACCTCTCCAACCCCGAGGAGAACCCTATGCCTGGTCCCACCGTCGTTCTCGTCCACGGCGCCTTCGCCGACGCATCCGGATTCGCGGGAGTGATCCGCGAGCTCGAGAGCGCCGGCCACACGGCGCTCGCCCCGCCGAACCCGTTGCGAGGCGTCGCCTTCGACGCCAGCGTCGTCAGCGACGTGGTCAAGGCCATCGACGGCCCGGTCGTGCTGGTCGGGCATTCCTACGNNGACGCGCCCGGCGCCGCGGGAGGTCCCGATCTGTACGTCCAGAAGGACGGGTTCCGGGAGACGTTCTGCGCCGACGTGCCGGTGGACATGGCCGATGTCATGTTCGTGACCCAGCGCCCGCTCGCGGTCGCGGCGCTCAACGAGAACGCCACCGCGGCGGGCTGGAAGACCAAGCCGTCCTGGTTCCTGGTCTCCGAGCACGACAACGCGATCTCGCCGGACGCGGAACGGTTCATGGCGCAGCGGATGGGCGCCACGACCGACACCATTGACGGCTCGCACACCGCGTTCATCGCGAAGCCGGTCGCCGTGGCCACGTTCATCCGGCAGGCGCTGCGGTGACCTCGTAGACCGAGATGTGGTCCTGGCTCTCCCGGTGAACGGGCCGCGGCCCCGGTCCTGGTAGCGCTCCCGCAGCCGCAAGCCGGCCAGCCGGACCATCAGGTCCAGTTCACTCGCCCAGGAGTAGCGCAGACGTAGCGGCCGCAGCGTGGTGCCCGCGCGTCGAACGTCACCGGCTGGTAGGTGACGGATTGCACGCCCAGCCGTAGTCCTTGCGCCGGGCGGCGGCGAGTGCGCTTGCCAGGCCTGCGACGGGGACGCCAGCGAAGACCGGGATCGCGCAGAGGTTGTGCAGACTGCCTTCGAGACTGGGCGAGGCCGCGGCGTCAGTTCCCTGGCTGGATCCGTTCTCGCCGGGTGCGGCGGGCGGAAGCCGCCTACCGGATCGGTCACGAAGACGCCGGAGCCGATCAGGCCGGCACCTGCCGCTCCGAGCAGCGCTGGAATCAACCGCGGGCCGGTGCTCTAGCGGGGACACCGGGCGATGCCGCGTGCCGCGCAGGAGTAGAGCACGAAGGTGAGAACGAAGCTGGCGCGCTGGAGCCAGCCTTCATGACCTTACGCCAGCGAACTCACGGCATGAGAGCGTCAGTGATACCCAGCCCGTTTCGCTCCGATGGCTGTGAACGCGCCCGCGAACAGCGGTCCGGCCAGGACTCCGCACGCCGTCTGCGCGCGAGCCCCCGGGCTGTTGTGCTTAACTGCCGCCACACCCAGACAGTAGCGCCGGATCCAGCGCTCATCCGCGAAGAAGCCAAACCAGCCGGCAGCTGCTCTTCGCGATCTTAAGAACCGCGCTCATGGCTCGTAGCCGCGTGAGTGCTCAGCTGCGGATCAGGAGCCTGGCATGGCCTGTCTCTTCGGCCGAGATCTCACTGGGCCAGCTTGCGCGCAGCTGCCACGGGGTGGTGAAGCCGTCCGGGAACTTCAGCTGTCCTGACAGGGCCTGCTCGATGAGATGCCGGACCTCGTCTTCTTTGTGCGGTTCGGCCGCGAACAGGATCCGCACGCGCAACTCGCCGTCGTCGTCGGCGGCGCTGACATGGTGCGGTGCCAGCGGGCATGGCGGCTCGTGGTCCCAGTGCCCGCACAGCGCGACTGTGACCGCCGCCCCAGGAGCCCGCACGTCCGCGTACGGCTCCATGAGCAAGACCGCCTCCTGAACAAAAGCCTGGCGCATGACACAAGTATGCAGATCGGCCGCCTGGCGAATTCACTCATCTGCCGATGAGGGGTCGAGACAGCCTTTCGCCGTCGAGCCCTTAATGCGGCGCAACCTAGCTTGCCGCGGGCCCGCTCGGGGGCCGCTCGCGCCGAACGCGGATGCCTGCCCTGCTAGGGCGGCTGATCAGCCGGCCACTGAGACCCACCCGCCGTGACACTAGCGCCGCCACCGGGCATCGGCCGCTTGGCAACCCGTGCGCGCGAGAATCCCCAAGATCAAGATTGACTCAGCGGGCGAATGCTAGAGGTCGATGACGACCTTGCCGTGCACGTGCCGGCCGGCTTGAAGCTCGACCGCGGCGCGGATCTGGGCGACCGGGAAGCTTGCCGCGATGGGCACACGGAGCTGGCCCGCTGCGACCAGGCGGGCAATCTCCTCGATGGCGCCGGGGGCGGCGTTAGCGCCGTTTGCCGGCGTGATTCCGTCGACCTGTGCGGCGATGGTGGTGATGCGCTCGTCCGGAACGCTGAGTTCTCGTGCCGCCTGCGCCGTCTCGGTCCCGTAGAGGTCGATGGCCGCAGTGACGCCGGCGGGAGCCAGGGCGCGGAGCCGGCCGGCCAGGCCGTCGCCGTAAGCGACGGGCTCGGCTCCGAGGGCGCGCAGGGCACCGGCCGACGTCACCGATGCCGTCCCGATCACTCGCGCGCCCGCGAGGCGGGCGAGCTGCACGGCGAACACGCCGACCCCGCCTCCGGCGCCGCCGATGAGCAGCGTGTCGCCCGGGCCGGGTTTGACGACGGCGAGCGCGGCGGCGGCTGTGCACCCTGCGATGGCAAGGGTGGCGGCGGTGCGGTCGTCGACGCCGCCGGGGGTATGGTGCGCGTCGCCGCCCGCCGCGATGGTCCCTGCCTGGTCTATGACCACGTAGTCGGCGACCGCGCGGGACAGGGCGCCGCCGAACACCCGGTCGCCGGCCGCGAACCCGGTCACGCCGTCACCGGCCTGGTCCACGACCCCGGCATAGTCGGTTCCGAACCCGGACGGCAGGCTCAAGCCGAATCGGGTGGCGGTCTGTGCGTCGGAGGTCATGAACCAGTCCATCGGGTTCAGTCCAGCCGCGGTGACTCGCACGCGGATCTGCCCCGGGCCGGCCTGCGGTGCGGGTACCTCGCGGAGGTTCAGGACCTCGGGGCCGCCGAATGAGTCGAGCTGGACCGCCCGGCTCGTGGTCGCCGGCGTGCCGGCGCCCGGTTGCTGCGTGTTCACTTGTCTCCTTGGGCGGCGAATGAAGGCAACGAGAAGCGGACTATGCTCCGTTTACAACAGGCACCGTACCATAACCGGAGCGTGATCCGTTTTGGCCGAGCCAGAAACTCGCGTGCTGCGAGCGGACGCGACCCGCAACCGCAGCCAGCTCCTCCAAGTCGCGACCCGCGTGTTCGCCTCTGCCGGCACCGAACCGTCCATGCGCGCGATCGCACGCGAAGCCGGGGTCGGCATCGCCACGCTCTACCGGCACTTCCCCACCCGCGAGTCTCTCGTCGACGCGGTCTACCGCGATCAGGTCGCGCGGCTCACCGACAGCGCCCGCGAGCTACTCGCCCAGCTTCCCCCGCCCGCGGCGCTGCGACGCTGGATGGAGCTGTTCGGGGACTGGATCGCGACCAAGAACGGCATGCTCGGCACGCTGCACGCGATGATCGAATCGGGCGAAATCGCCCATGCCCAGACCCAGGCCGGGCTGCTCGCGGCCATCGACGACATCCTCAACGCCGGCCGAATGACGGGCGAACTCCGCGCCGACGTCACCGCCGAAGACATCGCTGCCAGCCTCATCGGCATCTTCACCGTGGCCCGCCCGCCCGAGCACGACACCAGGGCAAGCCGCCTGCTGAACATCCTGATGGACGGCCTCCGGCCTGCACCCTGAACCACCCATCTAACGCGTTCCACCTACGAACGCGCGTGCCCGTCTAACCCTGGTCCCCGGCCGCCTGCGCCAGCAGCGGCGCCACCACCTCCAGCTAGTGCGCCGACCGTCGCCAACGCCGAGCGGACACGCAGCGCCATCCGCTCACGCCGCTGACCGGTCAAGCAATTTGGTTAGGATGCATGACGTGTCTGGCAGCCAGGCCGTACCCGAACGCTTCCGGCCGGTCCTGTCCGCTTGCCCGACATGGTCGCGGACGGCAATGTAGCAGCGATGCGGGCTCATCCGGCCATCCGGGTAGGTGCCGGCGACCCGCTGCTGCGGGTCCGGGCGTCATCGTCATCCATGGCGGCGATCTTCGCACGAGCTGACATCCTCTTCTGATCGCGCGTATAGTCCGCGACGGCCGCGCGAACAAGTGCGGGATCCCCTGCAGACCCTGCTGAACCAGGCCGCCCGCACACGCGTACGTCACACTCGTGGTTACTGGCCACGAAGGACGAGCCCATCTGGAGAACGCCGATATGTCCGCTCCGCTTGCCGGCGTTGTGCCGGTTGTGCCGACCATCTTCCACGACGACGAGAGCGTTGACCTGGGCGGCACGGCGCGCGTGGTGGACTACCTGATGGACGCCGGGGTCGACGGGCTGTGCCTGCTGGCCAACTATTCCGAGCAGTTCTCGCTGACCGACGCCGAACGCGACGAGATCGCCCGCACGCTTCTCGAGCGCATCGCGGGACGGCTGCCGGTAATAGTCACCACCAGCCATTACAGCGCCCGGGTCGCCGCCGCGCGCAGCCGCGCCGCCCAGGACATGGGCGCGGCGATGGTGATGATCATGCCGCCCTTCTTCGGCGCCGCTGTCACGGCGGGCGGTCCCGCGGTGATCGAGTACTTCAAGCAGGTGGCGGGCGCGATCCGCATCCCGGTCATGGTGCAGGATGCCCCGATGTCGCCGACGCCGCTGCCGGCCAGCCTGCTGATCGACCTGGTCCGGCAGGTACCTCAGGTGCAGTACGCCAAGATCGAGGTGCCGCAGGCGGCGGACAAGCTGCATGAGCTGGTCAGCGCCCTTGGCGACAGCCTGCCCGGCCCTTTCGACGGCGAAGAGTCAGTCACCTTGATCCCGGACCTGGACGCTGGGGCCACCGGCACCATGCCCAGCTCGATGGTCCCCGCCGAACTTGGCCAGGTCCTCCGCCGTTACCGCTCCGGTGACCGGGCCGGCGCGGTGAGCACCTGGGAAGACCTGCTCCCGCTGATCCATTTCGAGAACCGCCAATGCGGCCTGCGCGCGCAGAAGATCCTGCTGGCCGAGGGTGGCATCATCGCCTCTGACCGGACCCGCGCGCCGCTCGGGCCGGTATCGTCCAGGATCCGCCGCGGCCTGATCGAACTGGTGGCAAAGCGCGACCCGCTGATCATGCGCTGGGCCCGGTAACCACGTCCCCGCTGTCCGGGAGACATCCGGCTTTGCCGATGAGCGGGCGAGTGTTATGACGGTGCGGGGGTGCCGGGCAGGGCGCCGACCTGGGCCAGCATGCCTAGCTGGTCGAGTACGCCCCAGTGCTCGGCGAGGCGGTCACCGTCGGCGCGGTACCAGTGCATCGTGGACATGGCGAATGGCCGGCCAGTGGCCGGGAACCCGAACGCGCTGGCGCTGTGCACCCCGCGTGCGGACCTGGACGTACCCGTCGGGTCCCGGAGGTGTCCCGGGCGGGGCGCTGTGGTCGGCGAAGCCTGGGGTGAGCAAATCCCGGAGACCCTCGAAATCATGGTTGTGCAGGACGGTCTCAAGGTGGCGGGCGGCGCGCTCTGCGGGAGTCATCATGACGGTTCCCCTTAAGATTGAGTAAGTACAAATTAGATTGAATCACGTTCCATCTAATTGTCAAGGGAGGCTGGTTGTCCCCGCGCCGGTACAGCTCCAGCCTGCGCAGCGAGCAGACCGCTGCGGGCCGCCGCCGCATCCTGGACGCGGCCGGCGCGCTGTTCCGCGAACATGGGTACCTCGGCACGACCATCGCGCAGATCGCCGCCGCGGCCGGCGTCAGCACCCAGAGCGTCTACAACATGGCAGGCGGCAAAGCGGAGCTGCTGAAGGCGGTCTACGACGTCGCCGTGGCCGGCGACGACGAGCCGGTGCCGATGGCCGAGCGTCCCGCGATCCAGGCCATGCTCGCCGCGCCGGACCCGCGGCAGGCGCTGGCCCTGTACGCCCGGCTGGGCCGCGAGATCGCGCAGCGCACGCACCGGCTGGTCACCGTGATCCTCGCCCAGGCCGCGACCGGGGACGCCGCACTGACCGAGTTCGCCGCGCAGATCGAGGCCCAGCGCGCCATCGGCACCGCGGCCACGGCCCGCCACCTGGCCGGCCGCTTCGGGCTCCGCACCGGGCTCAGCGAGCAGGCCGCCGCCGACATCTTGTGGACCCTCACCGCCCCCGACATCGTCGAGCGCCTCATCACCCAGCGGAACTGGCCATGGGACACCTATGAACGCTGGCTCGCCGACGCAATGGCCAGCTCACTCCTGCCGCCCGACCCCAAAGCCGCCCTCCGGCCCTGAATCCGGCCATCCGCTCATGTCGCGGACAGGTTGTCAGCCGCAGGGTTATGGGGCCGGCAGTCACGTTGTGACGTGTCCGCGGGAGCGCGCGTTGGTTGTGTATGACGTTGCCGCTAGGGACCGCCCGGTGAGCCTGTCCGTTCGGTCTCTGATCGTCCTGTTCCTCGCCGTGCGCAGGTAGGTAATGAACGGTTTCGGCGCCGCTAGCGATGACCCGTCCAGCAGCGCAGCGGCCGGGTTCGCCGCCCGTCCGCGGCTGGTTGCCCGGTCGTTCCGCAGCGGATTGACTTGCGGACGGGTAAGACCGTGGAGCTGGGTATCTACTGCGCCGGTGTAACGACGTACAACCTGGGCTGGGTCAGTCCTATCAGACCCGCTAGGTTCGCCCCAGCCGCAGTGACATCCGGCCTCGCTTGTCTCGTGCAGGCAGGGCGGTTGCGCGCAGAGTGCCTCGTTCGGCGTGGCTGTTAGCCGCTTATTCGGCGGCGGTATTTCGCGGGGGATCTGGCGTGAGCGGCGTGCAGGCCAGACCGTTGAGGCCCATCGCGATGATCTGCGGCGGCTCCATCCCTCCGGCCCGGGCGCGCGCTGCGTCGAAGGCGGCTGGGGTGAGGCCGGCCCGGGCCGCCTGGAGCGTCTGTTCGTACCCGGCCGGGTACACGGGGGGCAACATCACGCCGATCTGCTCGCGCAGCGCGTCGCGGGCTCCGGCGACCTCGGCGGCCCGCTCGAAGTCACCCTGAGCGGCGGCCAGGCCGGCCAGGCCCTCGAGGCACCACGGAAGGTAGACCATGTTGCCGGTGGCTTGGAAGAGCGACCCCGCCTCGGCCAGCACCGCCTGCGCGTGGGCGACGTCGCCTTCGGCGAGATCGGTGTGGCCCAGCAGCATCAGCGACATGGCCGTGCTCCAGCGGTCCTGGTACTGGCGGGCGACCGCCAGGCTCTCGTCGAGCACGAGCCGGGCGCGGGCGGTGTCGCCGAGGTTCAGCAGGCCGGTGCCGAGCCCGCCGAGATCGCGGGCGGTGATGGGCTCGGCGCCCGCATCCCGGTGCAGGTTTACGGAGGTCGTGCAGAAATCCACGGCTTCGGCGTACCGGCCCGAGAATATCGCCACGGTGCCGAGCACGAAGAACACCTCGGCCCGGCCGGGCGTATCACCGAGCCGGGTGAACAAGGTCAGCGCCTCCCTCGCCAGGGCTCCGGCTCGCTCGAACCCGGCACCGTTGCTCGTCACCCAGCTCATGAAGTAGAGCACCTTGGCCAGGATGACCTGATCGTTCGATGCTCGCGCTTCGGCCAGGCTCTGCTCGGCGAGCTCGGCCGTTCGGACCGGATCACCGGTGAACATCGCGACGTACGCCAGACCGAGCAGAGCCGTCGCCGCGCCGCCGCGGTCATCCGCCGCCCGGGCGAGCGGCAACGCAGCCTCATGGGCCTGCACCGATTCGGCGTACTGGTTCAATCCGCGCGCCAGCGTGCCCTGGCTGTTCAGGACGGCCGCCTGGTCGGCCGGCTCCCCGCGTTCCCTGGCCACCGCGGCGGCCTGCTCGCAGTACGTCGCAGCCTCGCCGAAGGCAGCCTGCTCCATGGCCAGGTGCGCCGCCCCGAGCAGCCAGTTGACCTGGGTAGCCGGGGCCGCCAGCCGGTCATCGCCGGGAAGAGCGAACGCCTCGGCGAACCACCGGCGGCCCTCGCTGAGGTGACCGCGGTGCGTCCAGAACCGCCACAGCGCTCCCGACAGGAGCAGGGCGGTCATCCGGTCACCCCGGTTCAGGGCCCAGCGCAGCGTCGCGCGCAGGTTGTCGTGCTCGGCCTCCAGCGCCAGCAGACCGGCCCCGGCCTCAGGCCCGGTCAAGGTACCAGCGGTCCGCTCCGCCAGCGCCACGTAATAGGCAGCATGCCGATCGGCAACTGACCTCGCTTCGGAATCCTCCGCGAGCCGCTCGCTGCCGTATTCGCGGATCGTCTCTAGCATGATCACCCGGGGCGCCGCGGCCATCTGGTCCATCCTCAGCAGGCTGCTGGCCACCAGCGCGGCCAGGCCGTCCAGGATCGAGGCCCCGTCGCGGTCATCCGAGCAGATCATCTCGGCCGCATCCAGGGTGCAGCCACCGGTAAACACGCACATTCGCCGGAACAGCGCTTGTTCCGGCGGGTCCAGCAGCTCGTAGCTCCAGGCGATGGCATCCCGCATGGTCTTCTGCCGGGCAGGCAGGTCGTGCGGGCCGCCGGCCAGCACCGGCAGCCGGCGGTCCAGCTTGGCCAGCAACGCCGCCGGGGAAAGCAGCCTGGTCCGGGCGGCGGCCAGCTCGATGGCCAGCGGGAGTCCTTCCAGCCGCCGGCAGATCTCCGCTACGGCCCGGGCCGTCTCGGCATCCAGGATCAGGTCCGGGCCAGTGGCGCGGGCCCTCTCTACGAACAGCTGGACCGCTGGCGATGCGCCCAGCGTCTCCGGCGGCATGGACGCGTCGGGCAAGGTCAGCGGCGCGACCGGGTACTCGCGGCCGCCCCGCACGTCCAGGGCTACCCGGCTGGTCACCAGCACGACCGCCCGCGGGCAGGCCTCCAGCAGCGCCAGCACGTCGCCACGGGCGGCCAGCACGTGCTCGAAGTTGTCCAGCAGGATCAGCAGATGCTTGGCGCGCAGCGCGGCCGCCAGCAGCTCGGGAAGCGGGGTTGCGTCCCGCTCGTCCACGCCGAGTCGCTGCGCGACCGCGCTCAGCACCAGCCCGGGGTCACGCAGCGGTACCAGATCGACGAACACCGCCCGATCCGCGAAATCCCCGGCCACCTGCTCGGCCACCTCGATGGCCAGCCGGGTCTTGCCCACCCCGCCGGGACCGGTGAGTGTCAGCAGCTGGAAATCGCCCCGGCGCACCAGCTTCACCACCGCTGCGGTCACCCCGGCCCGGCCGATCAGGGGGGTCAGCGGCCGAGGCAGGCCGGCCCGGCCCGGCGCGGCGGCCGGGGCCGCGACAGGGGCAGCGGAGGGTGCGCTTGGGGCCGTGCCGGAGGCGGGCTGCGGCCGCGCCACCGCGAGCATTTCCCCGCGCCGCTCCGGACTGGCGCCCAGCGCGTCGGCCAGCAGTGTCACCGTAGCCAGCCGCGGCGTACGGGACGGGTCGCGCTCCAGGTCGCTGATGGCCTTGGGACTGAGCCCGGCCCGTTCGGCCAGCGCTTCCTGGGTCAGGCCTGCCGCCAGCCGCTCGCGCCTCAGCAGCGAGCTAAAGCTAGCCGGATTCTGGTTCGCCATCGCGTTACCGACGCTCGGCTGGCAAAAGGCCAGGGAACGGGGAGTTCTCGTCCTGTTGCCGCGAACCGGCGCGGTCAACCCTGGGAGCAGGCCGCAGGACGAGATGCTCAGGGAGCGATGCCATGGCCCCCGACCAGCTGAAGACCCGGGCCCGCCGGATTGTCGAGGAGATCATCAACCAGGGTGACCTTGCCGTCGCCACTGAGCTCATCTCCCCCGACTGCGTTCACCACGATCCCGGCGGCCAGTCCGTCGCCGGGCTCACCGCCTTGCGGGACTGGCTGGCTCTGACACTACGTATCTTCCCTGATTTCCACGCGGTGGTCGAAGACGAAATCGCCGAAGATGACCGGGTTGTGCAACGCCTCACCTGCTACGGCACCCACCAGGGCGAATTTCCCGGCATCCGGCCCACCGGCCAGCAGGTGACGTTCCAGCTGATCGAGATCAGCCGGGCCAGGGCGGACGGGAAGTTCATCGAGCGCTGGTCCTCAATCGACTTGCCGGCCGTACTGCGCCTGCTCAGCGCGGCACCTCCGACCTGACCTGCACCAGGAGAACCAGATGGCTGCTCATACCCGGACCGCCAGCCGGTCCGATCTCACCACCCTGCGGCGCGGCGCGATGATCGCCTACCGGTGGCTGGTACTCGGCTTCCTGCTGGCGGGCGGAATCCAGATCTTCCTGGCCGGCCTGGGCCTCTTCAGCTTCCGGGACCAGGACGCGGCCGCAGGCAGCAGCGCCTACGACGCGCACCAGACGCTCGGGTTCAGTATGGGCGGCATCGCCGTCGTCATCTTGATCGCGGCGCTGATGGCCCGGCCCGGCGTCCTGCCGACGTGCCTGGCTGGCGTGCTGGTCCTGCAGACCTGCCTGGTGCAGAGCCTGCTGATCGGCCTGGCCGGCGATGCCGCGCTGTACGGCGGCCTGCACGCCCTGGACGGGCTGCTCGCGCTGGGCAACGCGGGTTTCCTGTACCTATCGGCCCGGCGAGGGCAGGCATGAAGGCCATCGTGCGGCCGGCGGCCACCGCTCGGCCGAGCGGAGCCACGGGTAGTGTCCCGGCCGGGCGGCGGGCGGCCAGGGTCAGCGCCGGAGCCGGCGCGGCGGTCGCCCTGGCCGCGATGGCCGGGCTCGCCCTGACCTTCCTCGCGGCGGCTGCCTTCAAGGGCGACGACCTGGTCTTCAACCTGGCCGCCTTCTCCTCAGCCGTGGCCTACGCCGGACTCGGCGCCCTGGTCGTCCGGCGCTCGGGAAGCCTCATCGGCTGGCTCATGCTGGCGGAAGGCGCCGGACTGGCCCTGGTGACACTGACCTCTACCTACTGCCTGCTGGGGCTCGTCACCTTCCCGGGTGATCTCCCGGCAGCCAGACAGGTGGGCACGCTCGCGGAAAGCAGTTTCGCCCCGGTCGCATTTGTCATCGCGTTCGCCTTCCTGCTGTTCCCGACGGGAACTCTGCCCTCCCGGCGCTGGCGGCCGGTCGCGGCGGCAGGCATCGTGCTGACCGCGCTGAGTACCGTCGGCCTGGTCCTCGGACCGCGCCTGGTGCAGATCCCGGCTCCGGGCGGGAGCTCGTTGACCTTCGCCAACCCGTTCGGCACGCCGCGGCAACTGCCCGTGCTGATCGGCACGCTCAACGGGCTGAGCGTCGCGCTCGTCCCGTTCCTGGGCGCCTCGTTCGTCTCGCTCGCCGTGCGGTACCGGACCGGGTCCTGGCTGCTGCGGCAGCAGGTCAAGTGGCTGGTCCTCATGGCCGGCGCCTTCCTGGCCAGCATGCTGGGTGCCGTGCTGTTCACCTGGGCCGGCCAGCCCGGCCTGAACGACGTGGCCAGCAGCCTGTCGGCGGTCGTCCCGCTCTTCGGCATCCCGGCCGCGATCGCCGCCGCCATCCTCAAGCACCAGCTCTACGACATCGACCGGATCATCAGCCGGACCGTGTCCTACGCCATTGTGACCGGGCTGCTGGTGGCGGTGTACGCGGGACTCGTCCTGCTCGCCACCCAGGTGCTGTCGTTTTCCTCCCCGGTGGCGGTCGCGATATCCGCCCTGGCCGCCGCGGCGCTGTTCAGCCCGCTGCGCAGCCGGGTCCAGCAGGCCGCCGACCGGAGGTTCAACCGGGCCCGCTACGACGCCGGCCGGACGGTGGGCGCATTCGCCGCCCGGCTGCAGGGGAAGGTCGACCTCGGTGCGGTCCGCGCTGACCTGCTCAGCACCGTGAACCGGACCCTGGAACCCGTCCAGCTCTCGCTCTGGCTGAGCTCTGGTCCCGACTACGGCTTCCAGGCTGGCCAGCAACACGACCGCCAGCCCGGCGGCCAACAAGGAGTGCCCGAGGAGCCCGCATGAACGCGACAGCGCCGCGATCAACACGCGGACCGTGCCGCGGCATGGACCAGGCTCAGCTTGACCGGCGCTAGCGACCGCGCGATCGCAGCGGCCAAAACCGGTTCGCGAGACAAGCCTTGTTCCGAGCCGCCCTAGAACAGAGTTCGGCCGCGGCAATCCCGCCAGCGGTAGCCCATCAGGCAGACCGTGGCTGCCTGTTGGCAACCCGCGGCAGGGACCCGGGCGGTCCAGACCCGGACTGCGAACCAGCGGGTGCCACCCGAGCGACCTTAATGTCACGGATGCCGATCCGGCCGGTGAATGCGGCGGTCCGCCTGATGATCGCCCGGGCTGCTTCCCCCGCAGCCGCGGCATCGCGGGCCTGGCACTCGACGGCAAGAGGGGTCATGGGGGCTGCGACGCAGGCGACCCGCGCGGGTCCGCGGACGCGGCCACCCTCCGCGCCTGGTGTCACCTTGTACTCGCCGGCTCTCACCGTGCTCCGCCTCGCCCCGCCTGGCAGGGTCTCAAGGTTGCCAGAAGCGGCAAATCGGCCAGCGCCAGGCGCCTTGCCCGGGCCGGGCAGGCCTGCGAGACTGCGGGCGTGACCTCCGGCGGGACCAGTGACGGACAGGTTGGCGCCCAGCAGGGGAGCCATCGCGCAACGGCGTTGCGCCCGCGTCGGCTGGTGGGGAGGGACCGCGAGCTAGCCGAGGTGATCGAGAGCGTCGCGTCGACCCCGTTGACCACGGTGACTGGCCCGGGTGGCGTGGGCAAGACGGCGCTGGCGCAGGCCGTGGCGGCGGCGTCGGCGGCCCAGTTTCCCGACGCTGTGTTCGTCGTCTGGCTGGCCTCCTTGCGGTCGGCCGAGCACATCGCGGGAGAGGTGGCCGCGCAGGTCGGGATGCTGAGGTCCGGCGGTCAGTCTTACCAGGATGCGCTCACCGGCTGGCTGGCCGAACGTGATGTCTTGCTCGTGCTCGACAACTGTGAGCACGTGGTGTCCGCCGTGGCCGATCTCGTGGATGGCCTCACCGCTCGGCTCCTCAGTGAGGTCTACTCGTCGCCAGCGGGGATCGAGGATCACTAGCGCCTCACCCAGGAGTCCTGGAGTGACTTCGGCGCGATGGTGGAGATGCTCGCAAGCTGTGAGATGCAGACGCTGCACTGTGGCTCAATCGCCCAGTCCCTCTGGTAGCCGCCGACTCATCGAAGCCGCGCCCGAAATCCGGATTCGGGCGCGGCGAGGCGGCCAAGGCCGCTGGTAGTTTGCTCGTGGGCGGCGCTCTTGAAATGCTTCGCTTATGCCCTCCCTTCCAGCGACGTTCGCTGAGGATGTCATCAATCAGCCAGCCCGTGCCCAGTTCGAGGCGTTCCTCGACGAGCACCGCGGTCAACTCGATCGCTGCCTGGACGGGCTGACGGAGGAGCAGGCGCGCCAGTCGCTGGTGCCTTCCCGGACCACATTGCTGGGCCTGGTCAAGCACGCGACCTTCCTTGAGAAGGTCTGGTTTGACGAAGCTGTCACAGGCCGGTCACGTGCTGACATCGGTATCCCCGCGATCTCGGGCGAGTCGTTCATTCTTCATGACGACGACACCATCGCCAGCGTCCGGCAAGCACACCGCGAGGCATGCGAGTCATCACGGCGTGCGACGTCATCCCTGGGGCTGGACGACAGGGTCTACGGCTACTGGCGCGGCCCGCTCCCGCTGCGCTGGGTGTACCTCCACGTACTGCGCGAACTCGCCCAGCACGGCGGGCACGCAGACATCCTGAGGGAGCAAATCCTCAACGAGTAGCGCCCGGGTGCCGACGGTGATGACGGGCATGACTACTCCCAGGAGCCTGTGGTTACGGGGGTCGTCCACCCCTTGGACTGACCGGGCCCCGCGCGACGGCGGCAACACTGGCGCCTGGCCGGGCTTGACCATTTACCGGTTCACCTCGCCGATCGGCCCGAGCTGGGAAGAGATCCGGTCGCTGTCCCTGTGAATCGTCGCCCAAGGACGCAAGGCGGTTACCGTCGACGGCGCGACGTACACCTACGACCCGTTCCGCTATCTCGTGCTCAACAGCCACCTGCACTTCCAGGCCGAGATCCTGGAGGCGACACCGGCCAAGCCGTTCCTCTCCTTTGTCCTGCAGATTGACCCGTCGGTGGTGCGCCAGGTCACGAGCGACATGATCGAACGGCGCACCACTGCGTTCCGTCAGCACGGTGCCGAGAATGAGCCCCCGGACCCGCCCGCGTTCGTGTCGGCGCTGGACCAGGAGCTGGCTGGCGCGGTGCTGCGCTTCCTGCGCTCCATCGAAACCGGCGCTGACCGCCGGGTGCTGGCCCCCATGTACGTCAAGGAAATGGTGTACCGGGTGCTGCAACGCGAGCAGTACGCCCGGCTGCTGGCCATCGCCGCGGCGGAGTCCGCGAGCAACCCGGTATCGGCGGTTCTTGAGTACGTGCGAGGGAATCTGACGGAGCCGCTGACCGTGGCCGACATGGCCGAGCAGGTCAGCCTGAGCCCGTCTGCGTTCGCGCACCTCTTCCGCGAAGTTACCGGCCGGTCGCCGTATCAGTTCGTGAAGGAGATGCGCCTGGACAAGGCGCTGGCCCTGCTGGCCCTGGTGACCTTTATCTATCAGCAGGGCCATACCTTTCCCGGAGGGCTTTTCCAGTTCGCGGGCACGGTTGACGTCCCTGTCGTACTGGCCAGCCTGGCGGCTAGCTCGCTCGTCTTCTCTCCCGGCCCGCGGCGTGGCCTGGCGATCGTGGGGTGGCGGCGGGCCTGCCTGATGATCGCGGGCCTGTCCGCGGGCTTCGGGTTCCCCTCGATCGTTCAGCTGGCGGACCCGGCCGCGCCAATGGGAGATCTTGCCTTCCCCCTGCTGGGCGTCCTGGCGATCGCGGTCGCAGTAGCCGTCACGTGCGTACGCAGCCCCGTGGGCCGGCGGGTCGCGGGGCTGCTGGCGACCGGGCTCCTGCCCAGTCTCGCCGTCACCATCCCACTGCGCGACGATCCGGTCGGCCTGCTCGTCGCCGTGCTGGTGCGGCCCGTGGCGATCGTCTCCTGGCGGGGCCGGGTCAGGGGGGCATCGCGCGCGGGCTACGACCAGGGCGGGCGTGTCTGGCGTCCGCGGAAACGTCCCGCGCAATCGCGTGGGGGATCTCCGGGCGTGTGGGCTGGCCGCACCTAACCTGTGGGCGGACGCGGAACATGGCCGTATTCGCGCAGGCCACCGCGGGAAGATCCTCGGCCCGGCCCTGGATCCAGGTGATGTTCGCGATGTCCCGCTCCTGGGCGGCCGGCGAGGTGCGGGGGCACGCAGTACTGCCCGTTCGGCATTAATAATGATCGTCCTTCGTGCTCTGTACTGCCTGAGGACGGCGGCCCGCGGTATTTAGACGCGGTGGTGTAGCATCAGGGCCGCGCTGGCAGGCACCGTATTACGCAGGCATACCGCGGGGCCGCCGTGGGGACGGTATGGCCGCGTACGGGGATTTTTCGGTTCGGCCAGCGGAGGGGGAACGCTGATGCGGATCTTGCTGATTGCCAGCGGGTACAACAGCATGACGCAGCGGGTGCACGCGGAGCTGGCGGACGGCGGGCATGAGGTGTCGGTCGAGCTGGCGCTGGGGGATGCGGTGCTGCGGGACGGGGTCGGGCGTTTTGACCCGGATCTTGTCATCGCGCCGATGCTGACCACGGCGATTCCGGCGGACATCTGGTCGGCCCGGACGTGTCTGATCGTGCACCCGGGACCGGTGGGTGACCGGGGACCGTCCTCGCTGGACTGGGCGGTCATGAGCGGGGCCGGGCGGTGGGGTGTCACCGTGCTGCAGGCGAACGCGGAGATGGACGCGGGGGATATCTGGGCCAGCGCGGAGTTCACCATGCCGGGCGGCTCGAAGAGCTCGGTGTACCGGACCGAGGTGGCGGATGCCGCGGCGGGGGCGGTGCTGCTGGCCGTGAGCCGGTTCGCGGGAGGCCGGTTCCGGCCGGAGCCGCTGGACTACGGCCGGCCCGGCGTGTTCGGGCGGGGGCGGCCGCCATGCCGGCAGGCCGACCGCAGGATCGACTGGCCCGCCGAGCCGACGTCCGCGGTGCTGGCCAAGCTGTGGGCGGCTGACTCCAGCCCCGGCGTCCTGGACGTGCTCGGCGACGCCGAGTACTACCTGGTCGGCGGGTATCCCGAAGACGACCTGCGCGGGACGCCCGGGACGATCCTCGCGCAGCGGGACGGCGCCATCTGCCGGGCGACCACGGACGGAGCGGTCTGGATCCCGCGGCTGCGCCGCCGCCCGGCGCCGGGCGGGCCGGGCACCTTTAAGCTGCCGGCTACGCGGGTGCTGAGCGGATCCCTGGCGGGTGTGCCGCAGGTCCCGGCCCCGCTGGTGACGGCGCCGGGCCGGCGCACGTACCGGCAGATCCGCTACCGCGAGTCCGGCGACGTCGGCTACCTGGAGTTCTGCTTCCCCGGCGGGGCGATGAGTACCGGGCAGTGCCGCCGCCTGCTCGCCGCCTACCGGCACGCCCAGGGGCGCCCGGTGAAGGTGATCGTGCTCGGCGGCCCCCGGGACTTCTTCGGCAACGGCATCGACCTGAACATGATCGAGGCCGCCGACGATCCGGCCGAAGAGTCCTGGCGGAACATCAACGCCATCGATGACCTGGCCGAGGCGATCCTGACCAGCACCGGCCAGCTCACCGTGGCGGCGCTGGCGGGTAACGCCGCGGCCGGCGGGCTGATGCTCGCGCTGGCCGCCGACCAGGTCTGGTGCCGGGGCGGCGCGGTGCTGAACCCGCACTACCGGCTGATGGGCCTGCACGGCTCGGAGTACTGGACCTACACGCTGCCGCGGCGAGTCGGCGCACGGCAGGCGGCCCGGCTGACCGAGGGGTGCCTGCCGGTCAGTTCCGCGTCGGCGCTGCACTCGGGGCTGGTCGACCGGGTGATTGCGGGTGATCCGGCCGGGTACCGCGCGCAGGTCGCGGTCCTGGCCGAGGGGCTGGCCCGCAGTCCCGATTACGCGGCGCGGCTGGCCGCCAAGGAGCGGTGGCTCGCCCGGGGCAGCGGCCAGCGGCGGCTGGCCGGTTACCGGGCCGCCGAGCTGGCCATCATGAGACGTAACTTCGCCGGGGCGCCTTACCCGCAGCTGCGGCGGGCCTTCGTGTACAAGGACAAGCCGACGTGCACGCCGCCGCACCTGGCCCGGCACCGGATCGCTGCGCTGCCTTCGGGGCCCGCGCGATCCGGGGGCCGGCGGGTAGCCAGTGTCGTGGGCAGTTAGCTGGCTCCGTTCCGCTTCGGCCCACGATGAGTCACGTCTGACCCGACGGATCCAGGGCGGCCAGCGATACCTGTTCGTTGGGGTGCCTGCACTGGTCAGCCTCCATCATCCCCGGTGCCGCTGTCCCCGTTGACCTGCGCCAGACGACCCAGCTGCCGAACCGGTTGGCTGCGACGAGCCGCCAGCCGGCCGGGGCGTCCGGCCAGCTCGCCTGGGCGGGTTGTCCGGCCGGCCAGGCCGCATCGATCACGGTCACGCCGGCCGGCGGCGGCTGGCAAAACGGATTGAAGGGCTGCACCTGCGTCGACGGCACCTCGAACGCCTGCGCGACCCGCACAATCCCGTTGAGGTCGGAGGCGACGGCGATCTGCTCACCCGGCTTCAGCCCGCCGGCCGCCGCCATCTCCCTGATGCCCATCGCCTTGGCCCACGCGCTGTCGGCCCGCGAGCCATGGGCCGTGAGCTGGGCCACGGCCACCAGGCTCAGCGCCGCTGCCGCGGCGCCCAAGACGCAAGTCAGGACCCGCATGCGGCGCGCGAGGAGCGCGAACACGACCCACAACAGGAGCAGGGCCAGCGCTGCCGCCGTGGCGACCAGGACGCTGGCCTGGCTCCAGTCCTGGGTCAGCACGGCAGGCATGCCGTCGTTGAACGTCCTGCCTGGCCCGGTGGGCAGGGACGTTCCGGCGTACACGGCCACCGTCAAGGCGGCCACCATCGTGAGGCCTGCGACGCAGGCGGCGAGGGCGAGCATCGGCCGGGTCGCCGCCCGCAGCAGCACCACCGCGCCGACCAGGAAAAACGTGACGATCATGCCGTCCAGGTAACGTCCGGAAGCCCAGCTCGACGGCTGATGCGGGCCCAGGCCGGCCGACGCGGCGCAGGCGATCAGGACGGTGATCCCGACCGACAGCGATGCCATGATCCGCAGGTCGGCCGGTACGCCGCGGCGCGCGGTACCGGCCAGGGGGGACGACCCCCAAAGCCCTCCCAGGCCTCCCCGCGCGGCGACGGCTACCGCGGCGACCAGGCCGATCCCGGCGATGCCCCAGCTGTCCAGCACCAGCCGCCACAACTGGCCGCCTGCCAGCTCGGCCACGTGGATGGCCCCGTACCTGCTTACCAGCGTGCTCGTTAGCTGGCCGGAAAGGCTGCGCGCGCCCTCCGGGTAAAGGGCAGAGACCAGATAGCGGTCCAGAGCCCAGCCCGCGCCGGCGGTCACCACCGCGGTCAGCGCGCCCGCGGCCACGCTGCCGCGGGCGGCGGGCCGGCGCCAGGCGACGAATACGGCCACGGCGGCGAAGCCGGCCAGCAGCACCAGGCCCCGGGAATGCACCGCGTAGGCGTAGCCGGACAGGACGGCGGAACCGATGGCCGCCGCGTACCGCGCCCGCGGCGAGGTGGCCACCAGCCAGCTGTGGATGGCCAGCAGCCAGGCCAGCGTGACGACCGGGAAAATCGCGTCGGCGATCGCGTACTCGCTGTAGAAGAACCCGGCGGGCAGCAGCGCCGCGATCATGGCCACGCCGTAGGCGGCCGGGCGGCCGAGCCCGAGCCGGCGGCAGACCAGGTAGCCGAGCGGCATCACGGCGGCGCTGACCGCCGCATTGATCAGCAGCACGGCGTGATACACGGCGGCGGGGCTGCTGGTGAACCAGTACACCGGCGTGATCAGAAGCGGGTAGCCGCCCTGGTACAGCGTGGCGCCGGAGAAATCGGCTCCTGGGCCGCCCGCGAGGACCCGCGCCGCGATCAGGTACGCGGTTTCGTCGGGATTGTCCAGCGGCACCACCTGCGCGCGGCTAAACCACGCGCGCAGCCCGGCCTGGACTAGCCAGCCGGCCACCAGCAGCAGCGCGAACAGCCACTTCCTGCGCGGCGAGTCAACGGTGGCCCCGATGGGCCGCTCGAGGCGGCCGGGGCGGGACCCAGCCGCGACGGCACCGCCGTCCGCGTCGATCTGGCTCGCGCCAGGCCACACGGTTTCGTTCCCGTTTGTCACGCAGAATCCTCGCCATGAGTCGCATCAGGCAACGGGAGATGCCGCACTAGTTGCCCGGCCGCCTTGCTGGCAGGGCTCATTCTGCCGTATCAGGGGTTGACAGGCGGGCCCATGAGGGATTTGACCCGGTGTCCTCACTAACGGCGACCGTGCACAACTAACGGCGACCGCGCACACCACGAGCCACCCAGTGCCGCGGTCCCGGTCCTGGCGAAGCCGGCTGCGGGCTGCCCCCGGCCGAGGATTACTCGCGCTCGATCCTGCGCAGCCCGTGGGTGGGGGTCCACCACTCAACGACGAGCATCGTGGCCTTCTCGTTGAGGTGGGTGTGCACGACCTCGGCGATGTCGGCGTAGAAGCGGTCGCCGTCGGATCCCTCCGTGAGCGGCCTCGCATCGATGGCCCGGCCGGAGATCTTCGCCTCACCCGGCCACTGCGCTTCCGCGCCCTCGACCGGGTCGATCGTGGCGCTGTGCAGTGCGAACCGGGGATCCCGGCCCAGATCCGCGCCCTTGCGCGCGTTCGGCATCGAGCCGAAGGCGACCTCGCCGTCCTCGAAGGCCACCTCGATGCCGGAGATCCGGGGCGACCCGTCGGCTCGCAAGGTGGCAATCGTCTTGTGCCTGCGACCGTCGAAGAGCCCGCGCACGCGCTGCGCGAACTCAGGTTCCGCGCGCTCGACGTCCCGCCACGCCGTCATGCGCCCAATATTCCACAGGCGACCGACGGCGAGCTCGCCGGGATCAGCACCCTGTTCAGGCTGGCGGCCTGCGGCATGCGCGGGCCACGGTGCGGCGTGCATCCCGCCATGCGATCAGCGCTGTCCGGGCCCGCGGCGAGGCCACCCGCTGGCCCTGCCGCCGGGCGCGGAGCTGGTCTTTCAGCCAGGCCGGCGCGTGCGCCTGCTCTATCGCCTGTGACTTGGTCAGCAGCTGGCCCGTCTGCAGGGCGTGGCGGCCGCGTGCCATCGACGTCAGCCCCAGGTCCGCGATCACCGGGCTCAGCCACCACAGCGGCCGGCCCGCGGCGCGCGCCCAGTACCCGCACAACTCCGCGCGCGCAGCGCGGCGGACGTCATCGTCGGTCATCTCCGGCAGCACAGCGGCTGGCGGGCGGCCCAGGACGGCGAAGCCGTGCCGGACGAGCTCGGCTCGCGTCACCCCCGACAGGATGCGCTGGACAAGCGAGCCATGGGTCCACGTCGGGTGCAGCGCCCTGAGGTCAGCCAGCCTGCCCGCATCCACGTACACGCAGCCCAGGTCCAGTCCCTGAGCGGCCCCCTGGTCCAGCTCGCGGTGCAGGCTGGCCAGGATCTCCTGGCGCTCCGGGCCGACCGGGCCTCCCGTCAGGGCAACCAGGTCGAGATCACTGACACCAGGGACGTAATCCCCCGTGGCCAGGGAACCGGCCACCAGCAGATCGGTCACCCAGCCAAGGTCGCCCAGACGTCCGGCAAGATAACGGACGACCGGCGGCAGGTAGGTCACCGCGCCAGCCTACGGCCCAGATTAGTGCGCAGATTCAGCTCTAATAAATCGAGAATGAGCAGGTCGCAGTGTCGAGTCAGCCCGGTACCCACGAGGGGCGTTCACGTTTCAGCCGGGTCCGTGTTCACGTAGGGGCTTGGGCTTGGGGCTGCCGCGTAGCTGTCGCGGGCTGCCGCGTAGCTGTCGCGGGCTAGGGAGCGTCGGTCGAGTAGCCGCGTCCGCCATCGGCCGGTTACAGCCGCCGCGCTATCCGTTTTATCCGTTTTATCGGGGTTTGCTGGCGGCTTTCGGTGGTGGATTCGGGCCTGGTGGCGGCCTGGTGGTGGATCGGGGGGAGCGGGATACACCGGATCCGCCGCGGAGCCCGGATCCACCGCACTAGGCGAGCCCCACGCGACCGCCGTGGTACCGGTAGACCCTCCTGACTCAGCCGTCTCGCCCCCGGGACCGTTAACCCGGGAGCATTGGGGCCCCGGGGAGTTCGCAGGTGCATCCCGGTACCCCAAAATCCTCCCGTAACCCCGGATACTCCCCGATCTTGACGCCCGGTGGAAGGAGCGACCGCTGCCAGCGGCATTGTGGCCTCATGGCCATGGCCCGGGTAGCGCTGATGGCGTACCAGAACACCAGGCCGGACAGCGCGGCCAGGCCCGCGTAAATGCCGTCGCCCCAGCCGCCTGTGGCGTTCGACGAGGCGCAGGTCAGCTCGTAACGCCGGGCCGCAGGTGGCCGGCCTGCACTCCCGCGGCCCTGCCCTCAGTGCGCCGCCGGCGCGCCGAGGCCGCGGCCACCACGAAGGCGGTCAGCAACGGCACCGCACCGCAGACGGTCATGCCGGCCCGCGCGCCGAATTGGCTGGTGAGCACGCCGATCAGCGGCGCGCCGATCGGTGTGCCGCCGATGAACGCCAGCATGTACAGGCCCATCACGCGGCCGCGCAGCCCGGGATCGACGGCGAGCTGGACCGACGCGTTCGCCATGGACTGGAACGCGAGGTTGGCCAGGCCCATGGCGCCCAGCAGGACGAGAAACAGCGCCAGCCGCGGTGCCAGCGCCGCGGCCACCTCGAGGAGGCCGAACCCGGCCGCCGAACCCACGATCATGCCCGGCCGCGGCCGGGCGGCGGCCCCGGCGAACAGCGCGCCGGTCGCCGACCCGATGGCCAGGGCGATGTTGAACAGGCCGTAGGTGGTGGCGTCGCCATGGAACGTCGACTTCGCCATCGCCGTCAGGACGATCGGGAAGTTGAGGCCGAACGTGCCGAACATCCCGACCAGGAAGATCGTCCGCACGACGTCCGGATGCTGGCGCAGGTACCTGGCCGTCGCGCGCAGCGCTCCGGGTTCGCGGCGGGCCGCGGGAGCGGGACGAAGATCGGACGGCCGCAGCCGCAGCAGGCCGATGACCGGCCCGGCGTAGCAGGCGACGTTGACCGCGAATACCCATCCGGTGCCCACGCTGGCGATAAGCAGGGCGGCGACGGCCGGGCCGATGAGCCGGGTCGCCTGGAACACCGCGGCGTTCAGGGCGATCGCGGCGCGGAGCCGGCTGGGCGGCACCACCTCGGCCACGAACGCCTGCCTGGCCGGCGCGTCGAAGGCGAAGATCAGCCCGCTCAGCAGCGCGAACGCGTAGACGTCGGCCGCGCGTACCGCGCCGGCGATCGTGATGACGGCCAGCGCTGCGGTGGCGGCGGCGTTCAGTGTCTGGGTGGTCAGCAGGATGCGCCGCTTCGGCAGCCGGTCGGCCACCCCGCCGGTGTACAGGCCGAGCGTGAGTATCGGCAGGAACTGCAGCGCCATCGTCACGCCGACGCAGGTCGAGCTGTGCGTCAGGTCGTAGACCAGCCAGTCCTGGGCGATGCTCTGCATCCAGGTCCCGGTGTTGGCCAGGCTCTGACCGCCGAGGTAGATCCGGTAGCTGCGCGAGGTGAGAGCGGCGAAGGCGCCTCTCGGTTGCCGAATTGCCTCGGCGCTGATCACTGACGGGCCTTCCTGTCGGCGGCTGTCCCTCGTTATTCTCGGCCCGGACCTGCTTATAGCGAAAGGTAATTACCTACATAACAGTTATTGTTAAACCTTATGAACGGCTACGATCCCCGGCTCCTGGAGACCTTTCTCGCCGTCGAGCAGACCGGCAGCTTCAGCCGGGCCGCGGCCCGGCTCGGCATCCAGCAGCCGACGGTCAGCCAGCACATCCGCCGCCTGGAGGAGCAGGTCGGCCGGACGCTGGTGCTGCGGGACACGCACTCGGTTTCGCTGACCGCCGACGGCGAGGCGATGACCGGATTCGCGCGTAACATCCTGGCCGCCAGCGAGCAGGCGGCCGCCTATTTCCGCGGCTCCCGGCCGCGCGGCCGGCTCCGCATCGGCATCTCGGACGACCTCGCCCTCACCCGCCTGCCCCAGATCCTGCGCGACTTCCGCCGGGACAACCCGCTCGTCGATTTCGACCTGACGGTCGACCAGAGCGGCCTGCTGCACCAGCGCCTGGAGGATCGCAAGCTCGACGTGTTCATCGGCAAGCGCCCGAGCGGCGAGGAACGCGGCCAGCTGGTCAAACGGGAGCGCCTGGTCTGGGTCGGAACGCCGTCCACCAGGGTCGACCTGACCAGGCCCCTGCCGCTCGTCGTCTACCCTCCGCCCAGCCTCTCGCGTACCGAGATACGCCGGGCCCTGAACCGGGCCCGGCTGCCGTTCCGCAGCGTCTGCGTCTGCCGCGGCGTCAACGGCCTCATCGCGGCCGTGGCCGCGGGCACCGGTATCTCGGCGCTCGCCGCCAGCCTGGTCCCGGCCCAGCTCACCACCCTCGGTCCCGGGCACCGGCTGCCCGAACTAGGCACCATCGACTTGGTCCTGCTGACCAACCCGCGAACTGGCCAGCGCCCGGCGGTGCGCGCCCTGGTCTCGACCGTGCTCGCCAGCGGGTCGAGGTCGCTGACCGCCTACCGCGATGAGATCACCGGGTCCCGGTCGCCTACCCCGCACCCCCAACCGGGCCGTACTGACGGCTGACCGCGGCCCGCGCCCGGGGCGGCGCGGCCGTCGGCGAGTGTCGACAGGGACGCGCCGTCCTGCTTGACTTGAGGCTGCGCGTCGGTGGGACTTCGATCGCTGGTGGCAGATTCCGGGGAGGCTGCTGGGTGTGGCGCGGGAAGACCGGTGGGATTTCTTTATCGCGTACGCGGCTTCCGATAGAGCCGCCGCTGAGACCTTGTATGACCTGCTGAGGCCGCCGTTCAGAGTGTTCCTTGACCAGCGCAGCCTGATGCCTGGCGATGACTGGAGTCGCAGGATATCCGCCGCGCTTGACGAGACCGCCGTGACATTGGTGCTGATCTCCTCCGGCACGGATGCTGCCTACTATGAGCGGGAAGAGATAGCCGCGGCGATTGATATGTCCCGTCGTGCCGGTAGTCCGCGCCAGGTCGTGCCGATTATCCTTGACGGCGTTGCCGAAGAAGTCCGCATGCCCTATGGCCTGCGCCTCAAGCAAAGTATTTCGGTACCAGAGGCTGGCGGCCTGCCACAGGTTGCGCAGCGGCTCACGACTACGCTGCAGCAGTACCTGGCCATGTCGGCGGAGGAGATCCAGAGCCGGTACAACAGCCGGGCGCCAGTGGATCAGGCCGTCCGCCTGGTCCCGCGGGCGGGTCTTGACCGCGATGGCCTGCTCGGCATGCCCAGCCGTAAGTATGTGTTCGTCGGCGACTACGAAGAGCAGCGGCACCGCACCCTGCGGCAGATGCTGTCCAATCTGTGGATCGGTGACGCGTTCGAGCGAGTGGCTAACTCCAGCGTCGGGTGGCTAGCCCTGACCTTTGAAGTGGCGGAACTGAACCGCCGGAAGATGGACCTGATGCCGGCGACTTGGAAGGCTGCCTTCCGGATCCTGTCAGATCCCAGGCGAGCGGCATGCTTTACGGCCACGGACGAAGAACTCGCCGGGCTCGGACGTCCGCCCCGCGACTATTACTCCGGCGATCAGAACTTCTGGTATGAACGCGTTACGACCGGCGAACGCGGCTACCGGCTCCTCGAAGAAGTGCTGGGAATAAGCTGGCTCTGCTTTAGCGGCACCGGCATAACCGAAACGTCGTCGCCCGCGGGATCAGACGGTATCCCGTCCCGGGTGTTCTTCGTGCGGAATCTTCCGTTGTCCAGCATTACCTACCGCATCGAGGATCTGGGCACACCTGACGACGATATTGTCCTGGATTAGCCGGTCTCAGGCGATCAGCTGGATAAGCCGAACGCATGGGACAGCCCTTACCCGTCACTAGCCTTGAGGCTGGCCTCGCGCACCCGGCTGGAGGGGACTTCAGGCCGGATCTTCGCGGCGGGCGGCTATCCAATCGCGGATGAGCTGGATCACCATCGGGTGTGCGGCAATCGTGTTGAGACGGTCAGCGAGTATGTCGAGGTCGATAAGTCCTTCGCGTACCAGGGCATTCGCGAAGGCCAGATCTTTCTCGCGGTTCGCTACAAGCTTGGAGATGACGCAGTCGTGCGGGTCTAGGCATAGCCCCCGACCAGGAGCGGTCGCGAGTGTGGCGAACGGGACAACGCGTTCCTGCCATCCTGTCGGGAGAACGGCAGTGGTGACGCTGACGCCCTGAGCATAGATCCCGAATGCTTCATGGAATTCGGAGAGCTCGCCAATGGCCCCGTCTACGAGGTCCGCCTTGGCGTCGTCCGGATCGTCAAAAAACGCAACGTCTGCCTCGATTGAAGCCGTCGCCTCATGCGGCAGACTGTCCTCGGCGAAGGTGCCGAGAAGCGACTGGCTGCCGATGACGAGGACGTCGCGCTCGGCGGCAATCTGTGCTGCGGCCCGCAGGATGTGCTCAAGCTGCTCGCGGGTCATGCCGCATGCACCCTGTGCCAGTGGTCGCGGAACGCGGCGAGCGCCGCTGCGCGCTCTTCCGGCCTAAGGACGCCAGCGAACGGACTGTTCTGCCGCAGTTCTATCGCCCGCGGCCCCGTGGACGTCAAAACGGTGAATACCGCATCCTCGCCCTCGGCCAGGACGGCCTGCCATTCCGCCAGCCACACCGCGCTCATCCCGCTGGGATGGACCCGGCTCAGGTGCTCAAGGTTCGCCTGCACCCGGGCAAGCACAGAGTCGGGGTCAATCGCCAGCCGCCCTGCCGCCACGCGGTGCAGCCACAGCGACCGTTCCTGATCACGGGTCAGCACGGGCCTGACCAGGGCCGTCACGTCTGTCCTGCGCACACGGCGATGGGACCCCACGGACACGAACCTCAGTAGTCCCTGCTCGCACAAATCCACGACATGCTGACGCGAGCACCCGAGCAGCACTGCCGCCTTACCGGTGCTTATGAGGTCCGAAGACTGATCCATGCCATCATTATCAGATGCAACCACCAAAAACACAACGAGGCAATGGTCGGGGTGTACGTCGCGACTGCGCTCAGCCCCGCTGACACCGCCACCCCACCGGCTGCCCACGCGCGCGGGGTAACGAGCAGCGCGACATCGACCTTGACACCAGGCATGGTGCCAGCCAGGCTCGGTTCATGAGGGCCGCGCCGCCATCAGCCGGGCCTCGCCCGGAGACACCGTCCGAGGCGCAGGTACTCACGGCAGAAATACGCGCTCATGACCGGCGGCGGCGGTGGAACAAGAGGCTGGGGGCGCTTATCGTCGTGGCGGCCGTCGGCGATTGCTTCGCCGCGATGGTCGCCTTGTCCGGAAGCAGCCCGGCGCCCCCCGGCCACCTCGGCCCGCCTGCCCCGCGGCCGGCCCGCACCGGCGGGGTAACCGGATACATCGACCCGTGCGAAGGGCTCCCCATTCAGGGGTTGCCCTATGCCGCCGGAACGGTGACGGCTTTGCGCGGCCGGGAAACCTGGAAGCCGGACGGCCCCGGAACTTCCCGGCTCCAGCTCCCGGCCACCGTCGCCGCCCGCCAGCACGTCGGCGAGAACCAGCGATTCTCTTTCGATCTGGCGCCAGGCCAGTATGTTCTGGTCGCCCGCTACCAGAACGGCAACGCCATGAGCTTCCTCGACGTATCCATCGCCGCGGGTCGGGTCCTGCACCGGGACCTGCCCAACCTGTGCTCATAGCCAGCTCCGGCGCCCTCCCCGCTACCGCCAGATGGTGGCCAGCCAGATCTCGGCGCCGGCCAGGACGAGCAGGACGATGTTCAGCCAGATCACCTTGGCCTCGCCCCGGCTGAGGTGAAGAGAAATCCCGCCGACCTGGATCAGCACCAGCCCGATCGCGGCCCCGAGGGCTAGGACCGGTGCGATTCCGGTCAGCGGGGGCAGGATCAGCCCGAGCGCCCCGAGCACCTCAAGCACGCCGATGGTTCGTACCAGCCGCAGCGGCACAGTGTCTATCCAGCCCATCATCGGCCGCAGCTGATCGGGGGAGCGCAGCACCTTGAGCCCACCGGAGTACAGGTAGAGCAACGCTAGCAGCGCGGCGACGATCCAGTAGGCCACGGTCATAGCGCACGCCCCTTTAGTTACTCCTTGTAAGTAGCCTCATTGTGGATCAGAATTGGGAGGCTTACAAAAGTCACACGCGTGTGCGTTGCTATCAGGGAGGTGCCCTTGCCTGACTACGAGGACGTCTGCTTGATCCGCGGCGACCAGGGGCGGGCCATCCGGGCGCTACTCGACCGCATCGCCGACAAGTGGGCCCTGCTGATCATCGCCACGCTCCACACTCACCGGTTGAGGTTCACCGTGCTGCAGCGGCACATTCCCGGTATCTCGCAGCGGATGCTCTCGCTCACACTGCGCAAACTCGAACGCGACGGACTCGTGATCCGTACCGTGCACGCCGAGGTGCCACCCCGGGTGGAGTACGAACTCACCGATCTCGCCACCACTTTGATCCCGCATGCGGTCGCCCTGGCCAACTGGGCCATCGAGCACAACCCCGACATCGACGCCCACCGCGAGGCCTACGACAACCGCCCGGACACTTGATACCCCGGCCATTTCGTGCTCGTGCGGCGTAGCTAGCCCGCGGATGCGGCCTGCCATTCGGCAGCCATACGCGCTCATCCCGCTGGGATGGATCCGGCTCAGGTGCGGCGTCCCGCTGGCTGACCTCGATGCCGCCCTGGACCAGGTGGACGCTGACGGCGCTCGATGAGCCTGACCGTTGTCGTGCAGGAGACCGCGCTGCGGGCACTGGCCCGGATCCGCGCCGAGGATAAGGAGGCCTTTGCCTCGATCAGGCGGGCGCTGACGGTGCTGGCGGATCAACCGCATCCTGATCAGGCGGTGGCGTGGGGAGGCAGCGGGATTCTACCGTCTCCGCTTGCCCGGTATCCGGATCCTGCACGAGGTGGATGAGGACGCGGCGACCGTCTACATCATCAACGTTGCCGTCACGATGTGACGAGCAACTGCTCTAGGTCAGATCGGATGGGTGGCCCGGCCAGGTTATCCACCAACGGCGGACTTTCGGGTCCGTCACTTCTCCCCTCGCGGTGGCGGCGAGCAGTGTTACCGCTGCCGGGCGTCATAGCTTGATCGTCGCTTCGATGGTGAGCAAGGTGTCAGAGCTGATACAGCGCCTCGATCACTGCGTGATGACCTGGCCGCTGTGGCCGACCGTGCCCTGGAGCAGCCCACATCTCGGCAACCTTCGCGATCCCTGGGTGACATGCCGCCAGGCTCGCGCCCTGCCTGCAGGATGGCGAGTGGCGGCCCGTTATCGCGCGGACCGGTCGGTACTTTCCGCGCGGCGCCTCCGCCGGGCTTTCGCGGGCGGCAGTGGCTGGCCCGCCAAGAGGCTCAGCCGGGCCCGGATCGTCGTCAGCGAGCTGAGCAAGTGCTCGCGGTCGGACTCGGGCAGGGTGCTGATCGCCTGGGCGATGACCGCGTGGATGGCCGGCAGCTGCTGATCGACTACCCGTTGCGCGTCGGGAGTGAGGTGAATCAGAACCTTGCGCCGGTCCGTGGGGTGCGGGCGACGTTCGACCAGACCGCGGCGTTCGAGGGTGTCGACCAGCGAGGTCATGCTGGCGCTGCTGACCAGCAGTCGCTCAGCGATCACATGCCCGGGGAGTGGCTCGCCGGCGCCGTCGAGGATGGCGAGGGTCTGGAACGCGCTCGCGGACAGGCCGTGTGCCTCGCGGGGCGGTCGTTCGATCTCGGCGATGATTGCCATCTGGGTTCTGGCCAGGTTCACCGCGACTTCGCTGGCTGATCGGCTGGCGCCCGGGAACTCAAACTCGAAGTCGGCGGGCACCCGGATGGTCGCGATGTCAGGCATCGCAGTAGTTTAGCTCGAACTCTGATAGCTAGACTTCTAGCGACCTTGCTGTTACGGTCACTGGAACACGCCCCGGTGGCGCCGATGAAAGAAGGCAAACCAATGTCCGATGCGAACAAGGCCCTGACCCGTCAGTTCCTCCAGCGAATCAGTGCGGGAGACCTCAGCGCGGTCGACGAACTCGTCTCGGACCACTACGTCGAACACGAGCAGTTGCCCGGCCTCGCGTCGGGTAAGGCCGGGGTGCGGCAGTTGTTCGAGATGTTCCACGCGGCGTTCGACCAGGCGCGGGTGGAGGTCGACGACATGATCGCCGAAGGTGACAAGGTCTTCGTCCTGGCGCGGATGACCGGAACCCAGCGTGGCGAATTCATGGGCATCGCCGCGACCGGCAACACCATCGACGTCAGCATCTGCGATTACTTCCGCGTCGAGGCCGGCGCGCTGATCGAACACTGGGGTGTCATGGATGCCGCCGGGATGATGCAGCAACTGACCACGCACTGACCACCCGGGAACGCGAAGCCTTGTCTGCCGGGCGCACTTGTCCGCTTTGCGCATGGGGCGTAGCGTCCGAGCTAGGAGGTCGTTCTCGTTTACCTGCGGGTAAAAGAGATAAAGATTCCTCTGGCTGCCCTGGACCTTGGTGGCGTTAGCGCGTAACCGAGCCGAGGTGGCAGATGGCAGTCGAGGTTGCGCTGGAGCCCGAGTCACCCGCGGTACGCCCGGTGGGGTGGGGTTTCATCTCGCTGTACACATTGGCGTACATGAGCACCTCCCTCCTGTTTCTCGCACCCGTGCTGGTCACCTTGGCGCTGAAGGTGGACTCGCTGGTCGGGATCAAACAGGCACCGGGCAGCTTGGCGCTTGTGGCCGGGACCGGCGCCCTGGTGGCCATGGTCGGTAACCCGTTCTTCGGCCGGATGAGCGACCGCACCGCGTCGCGGCTGGGCATGCGGCGGCCCTGGATGATCACCGGCCTGACGGGCGGTTCCGTCGGTATCCTCATTATCGCGCTGGCTCCCAGCATCCCGGTCGTCCTCGTCGGGTGGTGCATCGCCCAGTTGTTCTATAACGCGCTGCTCGCCACCATGGTGGCGGTGGTGCCGGACCAGATCCCGTCCGCCCAGCGCGGCCTGATCTCCGGTGTCCTGGGTGTCTGCACGCCCGTCGGGTCGGTGTGCGGCACGTTCCTGGTCAAGCTGTTCGCCCCCAGCCTGCTCGTCATGTTCTTGGCCCCATGTGCGATCGGCGGGCTTTTCATCCTCCTTTTCACGGTCATCCTGAACGATCGCCGGCTCGCCTCCTCGGATAAGCCAAAATGGTCATTGGGGGAATTCGCCAGCACGTTCTATGTCAACCCGCGGAAGAACCCGGACTTCTCCTGGGCTTTCGCCAGCCGCT
>PMST01000311.1 GCA_003168295.1 Actinomycetota bacterium | reverse complement strand
ATGCCCAGGGTCGCCGCGGCCTCGGCCACCGAGCAGCCCCGGTAGTACGTCTCCACGATCACCCGCCGATGATCGGGCCGCAGCGAGGCCAGGGCGTCGGCCACGGCCCACGACTCAAGGGTGCGGTCGGCGTCGTCGTCAGACGGCAGCAGCTCCAAGGCGGCCTGCCCGGTCTCGGGCGGCCGGGCCTGCCGGGCGCGGTAGGAATCGACGGCGAGGTTGCGCGCGACGGCGAACAGCCAGGGCCGGGCCGGCCGGTCGGCCAGCGCCTCAGGATGGCGCCACGCCCGCACTATCGTCTCCTGCACTAGATCCTCCGCACGCTGCCTGTCGCCGCCGGTTAGGTGAAGGGCGTAGCGAAGCAGGGCACCGCCGTGTTCGGCGTAAAGAGCCCGGACAAACGCCTCGTCTGCCACTCGCCCCGCACGGGGCGCGGTTCCCGCGTTAGGCACACCATTGGAAACGCGCGGTGGCGCGGGACGGTTCAGTTCGCGGGGAAAATTCTTATCGCCGGTCCCTGGCCCAGGAGGATCCGGGGGGCTCGGCGGTCCGTGCTGGCTCATGGGAATCCGGGCTTGCTCAGGGCGCTGGAACACCGCCGGCGTGTGCGACTTCAGGAGGTATGCGACTTCAGAACGTATGGGTACGGACACTGTAGGGTGCTGTCTACCCAGTGTGCCGCACTAATCGCGGAATGAGGAGTGCTGTGCTGGCCCGGGGTGCGACCCCCCGGAACCCCCGGATCACGGGGGGGGCTGCCCGCACCCCCGTAACCCCCTGGCCCTGGGGTCAGCCTCCGGCGAACTGAGGCAGGACCTCGATCACGGCCGCGTCTTTCAGGACCAGGTCAGCGGGCACGCGTCGGCCGGCCGACGTGCCGTCGACCAGGAAGGAAGAGGTCGCGAGGACCGAGCGAAGCCGCCCGTCCTCACCGCGGCGCGCCACGACCACCTCCAGTGCCTCCGCCAGCGTCCCGGCATCGACCGACTCCGCGTCGACGCCGGCCGCGGCCCGGGCCGCGGCCCAGTACTGGATTGTCACTTTCGCCATTTGAGATATCCTCATCTTATCGGGACCCGGGCGGTGTTGCCCCCGGGTCCTTGTCTGTTTATACAAGGGGTAAGGGTGCGACCGCACCACCGAGTGGAGGTACCACCGAGTGAGCGACCTGCTGCTGATCACCGGCGTGCTCGAGCCGTCTACGGAAGTGCTGCCCGCCCTCGGACTCCTGCTACATCCGGTCCGGGTACTGCCTGCGGACGCGTCCGCCCTCGTGGAGGCCCCGCCCGCCGACGCGGTGCTGATGGACGCGCGGCGCGACCTCGCGCACGCGAAGAGCATCTGCCGGCTGCTGCAGACGACCGGCCTGGACTGCCCGCTCTTCGCCATCGTGACCGAGGGCGGCCTGGCCGCGGTCAACGCGGAGTGGGGCGTCGATGACGTGATCTTGCACACAGCCGGGCCCGCCGAGGTGGAGGCCAGGGTCAGGCTCGCCATCGGGCGCCGGGCCATCGCCGCCGTGGCGGACGCGCCGGACGAGATCCGCTCGGGCGAGCTGTCCATCGACGAGGCTACCTACGCGGCCCGGCTGCGGGGCCGGGTGCTCGACCTGACCTTCAAGGAGTTCGAGCTGCTCAAGTTCCTCGCCCAGCACCCGGGCCGGGTCTTCACCCGCGCGCAGCTGCTGCAGGAGGTCTGGGGCTACGACTACTTCGGCGGCACCCGCACGGTCGACGTGCACGTCCGCCGGCTGCGCGCCAAGCTCGGCCCCGAGCACGAGGCCCTGATCGGTACCGTGCGTAACGTCGGCTACCGGTTCGTGCCGGTCAAGGGCGAGCGGGTCGGCCCGGCCGCCGAAGAGCGCGCCAGGAACACCCAGGACGCGGGGGTTCGCGCGGCGACCGCTGCCCGATGACCGAACGGGCGCAACGGGGCGCCGTCGATCTGGAGGTCGCGCAGGTCGCCGAGGTCCTGGAGCTGGTCGACCGGGCCGGCCTGACCGATGGGGTCGTAGCGCTGTCCGAGCACGTGCTGCTGCATCTGCGCTACGACCGCGACGGGTCAGGGGCAGGCCGTGATTTCGTCGCTACCGTGGACGGCAAGATCGCTGGCTACGCCTACCTGGATCCACCGGAGCCGGACGTGAGCGGCGAGCTCGTGGTGCATCCGGCCTGGCGGCGGAGGGGAATCGGCCACGGGCTGGTCCGTGACCTGGCCGCCGCGGCGAACGGGCACACGCTCCGGCTCTGGGCCCACGGGGACCTGCCGGACGCCGCGAGGCTGGCCGAAAGGACCGGCTTCGAGCGTTTCCGCGCCTTGTGGCAGATGCGGCGTTCACTGCGCGACCGGCTGGACCGGCCGGAGTTCCCGCCGGGCAGCACGCTGCGCACCTTCCGGCCCGGCCAGGACGAAGAGGAATGGCTGAGCCTCAACAGCCGGGCCTTCAGCAAGCATCCGGAGCAGGGGTCATGGACCCGTCACGACCTCGAGCTGCGGGAACGTGAGCCATGGTTTGACCCGGCGGGCTTTTTCGTCGCCGTACGAGACGGCCGGATGGCCGGCTTCCACTGGACGAAGGTCCACCCCGAGCAGGTGGGGGAGGTCTACGTGGTCGGGGTCGATCCTGGCGAGCAGGGCAGCGGCCTTGGCCGGGCCCTGACCCTGGCCGGGCTTGGTTACCTGCGCGACCTCGGCCTGCCCCAGGTGATGCTGTACGTGGACGAGGACAATGCGCCCGCGATCCGGCTCTACGAGGCGCTCGGCTTCACCCGCACCAGGACGGACGCCATGTACCGCCGGCCGCCCGCTAGCGGCCACGGGCTAAGGGGCTAACGCGGGCTCAGGGACTAACGAGCTAACGGTCGCGGATCCCTAGCGCCTCGTCCAGTTCCGCGGCAGTCAGCGGCCGGTCCGCGGCCGCCACCGCGCTCAGCACCTCGGCATAGAGTTCGATCTCGTCGAGGGCGACGCGGTCGTGGACACGAAGGTCCAACTGCCTGGGAATCGTGCTCACCTCCGGCGCTGATCGCGACTCTGTTCGCCTGCGCCCCAGGTTACGTGCCGACACTGCTCCTCCGCATGACCCATCAGGGCCATTCGCTTACCACCTTCAGGTGCGGTTTTACCCAGTCGGACCGTAACGATTCCGGCAAACTACAACGGAGTTGACGTAAATCCGGTAATGCAAGCCACAGGAGTCACGCCTGTGTCTCTGCCCAGACAGCTCGTTTAATTTAACATCCACGTATATACGCAGTAAAGCGTACAAACACGGACATTTGGCCGACCGGGTGCCGCGCCCCGGCGCCTGCCGGGCACAGTCCTGCGCGATTTGCCCCGCCCACCCGTCCTGAGCACGCATACTACAGATGGAGCGGTCCCGGCCGGCTCTCCTTCACGGCCCGGTACTCACTTGCTTGCCCCGCTAGACCGCGGGCACCGTTCCCGCCTATTTCGGACAACATGATTTCGGGAAGCCATGAATGACAACAGTGATCTCCTGCCGAACCTCGCTCACGAAGACGCATTCGAAATGCAGATGCGTGGCTACAGCCGCCGCCAGGTTGATGAATTTATTGCCCGCTGCCGGAGCCAGATCCGCGACCTAGAGCAACGACTTGCCCGCTCCCTTGACGAGGGAGAAGAACTCAAGCACGACCTGGCCACCGCCCGCCAGCAGGCGCTGGGCGCCAAGCCTGCGCACGAGGAGGTCAGCGAGCGGATCTCCCAGATCCTCAAGCTGGCCGATGACGAGGCCAGGTCGCAGAAGTCCCAGGCCCATGAAGATATTGCCAGGCAGCGCAACGAAGCCCAGGCGGAGGCAGACAAGTCCCGGGCCGAGGCGCGTGAGCAGGCCGAGCGGATGCTCACCGCGGCCCAGGAACAAGCCGAGCGGGCCATCACCTCCGCCCGGGCCGAGGCCGAGAAAACCGTGACCGCCGCACGCGCCGAGGCCGAGCGCACCACCTCCGACGCGAAGAAGAAGTCCGAGAGCGCCCTGGCCAGCGCGAAGGCGCAGGCCAAGAAGGCGCTCGACGAGGCGACGGCCAGGGCCACCGCGATTCACGATGGCGCCGAGCGCCGCCTGAACCTGCTGTCCACCAGGCACTCGGAAACGATCAAGCGGCTGACCGAGATCCTCGACGGGGTTTCTGGGCTGGTCGCGGCGGAGACCGCCCGCCTGTCGCTCGAGGACGAGGTCGATCAGGCCACCGCCAAGTCGATCGCCGCCGGGTCGGACTCCCCGGCCGAACCGCGCCCGGCCCCGGTGGCCGCCGCCGCGAACGGCCCCAGGGGTCCAGAGGGACTCCGCGTAGGCCCGCGGCCGACCGCCTCGGCGTCGGCCAGGCCCCCGGTTTCCTCCCAGTCGGCGCAGCCGCTCCAGCCGACGTCGGCGCAGCCGGTCCAGACGGCCGACAGGCGCGGCCAGGCGCGGGCCGACGTCATCGATGACGACGAGAGCACCGAGGGCATCCGCATCGTCCCCGGCGGCGACAACTAGCCCCGGGTCAGGTCACGGCGGGCAGGCCCTGCGCGAGCCGGTCCAGGCGCCGCAAGATCACGCCCTCCCGCAGGGCCCACGGGCACAGTTCAAGCTGATCGACGCCGAGCAAGTCGAGGATGGCGTCGGCCACGATGGCTCCGGCCGGAAGCTGCGGGGTCCGGCTGGCTGACACGCCAGGCAGCCGGGCCCGTTCGGCCGCGGTCATCGTGGGCAGCCGTTTGGCCAGGGCCGCTACGTCAGCGTGTTTCAGCACCCGCTTGGCGTAGGGCCCTGCGCCGTACGGCGCCGCGCCGGCGATCCGGGCCAGCTGCCGGAACGTCTTCGAGGTCCCCACCACCTGATCGGGGGAGCCTTGCCGCAGCATGCCGCCGGTTTCCCTGGCGATCTCGGCGCGCACGTGCTTGCGCAGGCGCCGTATCTCCTGCGGTGACGCCGGGTCAGAGCTCAGCCAGTCCCTGGTGAGGCGCCCGGCGCCGAGCGGCAGCGAGGCCACGGCGTCCGGCTCCTCGTCGATGCCCGACGCCACCTCGAGCGAGCCGCCGCCGATGTCGAGCACGAGCAGGCGCCCGGACGACCAGCCGAACCAGCGCCGGGCGGCCAGGAACGTGAGCCGCGCTTCCTCCAGGCCGGTCATCACGTTGATCTGGGCCCCGGTCTGCTCCCGGATCCTGGCCAGGACCTGCTCGCCGTTCTCGGCCTCCCGGACGGCCGAGGTCGCGAACGCGATGATCTCCTCGACCCCCTTGTCCTCCGCTATCCGCAGCGACTCTTCGACGACACCCCGCAAGCTGCTCTCGCCCGGCCCGGACAGCGAGCTCCCGTTGAGGTGAGCGGCGAGCTTGAGTTCCACCTTGTGCGAGAAGGCAGGCATGGGCCGCGCCCCGGGGTAGGCGTCTACCACGAGCAGGTGCACCGTGTTAGAACCCACGTCAAGGACCCCAAGTCGCATACTCTGACGCTACCCTGCCGCTGGTCGCCGACACCGGGAGAGGCGGCCAGCCCCGCCGGACATAATCTATTTTCCGAACGAGCAGTACTGCGTGTCCTGGAGGTCTGCGTGCGCAACGGGGAGGTCTCTTACTGGTGGCAGGCGCGCGCCGCCCGGCCGCAGGGGCCGACCCGTCGACCCCGGCGGCCGTCGCTGCCGGGCGGCACCGAGGCCGACGTGTGCATCGTGGGCGGCGGCTACACCGGCCTGTGGACCGCCTACTACCTCAAGCGGGCTGACCCCGGGCTGCGGGTCGTCGTGCTTGAGGCGAACTTCGCCGGCTTCGGCGCCTCCGGCCGGAACGGCGGCTGGGTGACCGCCACCCTGCCAGGTTCGCGGGCCCGCTACGCCCGGCAGCCACGGGGGCGCGAGGGCGTCCGCGAGCTTGAGCGGCGGCTCCGCGAGACCATCGATGAGGTGGCCAGCGTCTGCGCGGACGAAGGCATCGACGCCGGTCTGGTCAAGGGCGGCACGCTCACCGTGGCCACCTCCGCGGCGCAGGACGCCCGGCTGCGCCAGCGACTGGCGGCTGAACGTGACTGGGGGGACGGGCCAGGGATCGTTCGGTATCTGGACAAAGAAGAGCTCGGCGGACGGCTCCGGGTGACGGGCGCGGCCGGGGCGCTTTTCTCCCCGCACTGCGCCCGGGTGCAGCCGGCCGACCTAGCCGCCGGGCTGGCCGAGGCGGTGACCCGCGCGGGTGTGCGGCTGTACGAGGCGACCCCGGTAACGGCGATCTCGGCCGGGCGGGCGGACACCGCGGCCGGCCAGGTGCGCGCGCCCTACGTGCTGCGCTGCACCGAGGGGTTCACCGCAAGCATGCCGGGGCAGCACCGGACGCTGCTGCCGATGAACAGCTCGATGATCGTTACCGGCCCGCTCAGCGCCGAAGCCTGGAAATCGATCGGCTGGGACGGCTTCGAGACGCTCAGCGATGAGGCCCACGCGTACATCTACGCGCAGCGCACCCCGGACAGGCGGATCGCGCTCGGCGGGCGCGGCATCCCGTACCGTTTCGGATCGGAACTTGACGCCGACGGCGCGGTCGCCTCGTCGACGGTGGCTCAGCTTGGCCGGATCCTGCGCCGGATGTTCCCCGCGGCGGCGCAGGCGGGGATCGACCACGCCTGGTGCGGGGTGCTCGGGGTACCGAGGGACTGGTGCGCCACGGTCACCCTGGATCCGCGGACCGGCCTGGGCTGGGCGGGTGGTTACTCCGGCCACGGCGTGGCCGCCGCCAACCTGGCCGGCCGTACGCTCGCCGACCTGGTGCGCGGCGTCGCGAGCCCGCTCACCACGCTACCCTGGGTGGGCCACCGCTCGCCTCGCTGGGAGCCCGAGCCTGCCCGCTGGGCGGGCGTGCACGGCCTGTATGCGCTCTATCGCACGGCGGACCGGCTGGAGTCAGCCCGCCGGTCCCCGCGCACCTCGGCGCTGGCCCGCGCGGGCGACCTGATCTCCGGTATCCCGCACTGACGGCTGCGGGTCACAGGCCGTGCGGGAGGCCGGGGTGTTCGGGGTCGAGCAGGTCCGCGTACTGCGGATGGGCGCCGATGAACTCCGACACGAAGGCGCAGTAGTTGCTCAGCTTCAGGCCCTTGGCCCGGACGTCGTCCAGCGCCGTCGTGACCAGCTCGGTGCCGACCCCCTGGCCGCGGAACTCCGGATCGACGATCGTGTGCAGGAACACGATCCTGGGTCCGGAGTATTCGTATACGACCGTGCCGATCACCTCGCCGTGGATCAGCGCGTCGTAGCAAAACGATTCCACGTTGTCCCGGACCGATACTTCCGGGGTCTGCGCCGCCATGTCGTTGCCTGCTCCTCTTATCCGCACACCCGCCTGCCGAGACTACCGTCTAGGGCCGGTAGGTTGAGCGAATTGACTTCTCCCCGGCCTGAAGCTGAAGGACGGGGATTCCGGCGGTCACCCGCCGGGGTTCCTGTTTCACGGCCGGCTGCCCGACCGGGATGGCTCCCGCTCGGGTCTTGTGCCGGCTCCGCAGGCATGCACCGCCAGCCCGGCGGCTTTGATGTTGACTGCGGCGTTGATGTCCCGGTCGTGCCGGGTACCGCAGTGCGCGCATTCCCACTCGCGGGCGCCGAGCGGCAGGCTCGATGCCAGGCGCCCGCACGCCGAGCAGGTCTTGGACGAGGGGTACCAGCGTCCGGGCGTGGACCCGGGCGACCTTGAGCCGGGCCTTGTCCCGGTTCGCGGAGCCTTTCCGGGTGCGGGCCAGCCGCCGCTGGGCCCGCGCGAGCCGGTCCCGGTCGCGGGGTTCGTGCCGGGGGTTGGCGATCTTGTCCCCGGTCGAGAGGGTGACCAGGGACGTGATGCCCGCGTCGATGCCGACGACCGTGGCGCTGGCCGGGTGAGGCTCGACCGCGCACTGGCACAGCAGGGACACGAACCAGCGTCCGGCGGGGTCGCGGCTGACGGTCACCGTGGACGGTTCCGCGCCGTCCGGCAGGGGCCGGGACCATACGACGGCCAGCGGTGCGGTCATCTTGGCGAGGTGCAGCTGGCCGTCGCGGTACCGGAATGCCGACCGGGTGTACGCCGCCGACCGGGATTTCTTCCGCGACTTGTACCGGGGGTAGCGGGCCTGCTTCTGCCAGAATCGGGCGTATGCGGACTGCAGGTGCCGCAGGGCCTGCTGGAGCGGGACGCTGGATACCTCGTTGAGATAGCCGAGGTCGTCGGAGTGTTTCCACTGGGTCAGCATCGCGGAGGACTGGAGGTAGGAGACGTGTTCGTGCCGCTGGTGCCACGCCGTGGTGCGGGCTTCGAGCGCGAGGTTCCATACCTTACGGACGCAGCCGAAGGTCCAGGACAGTTCCGCTACCTGCTCCAGGGCCGGGTAGAAGCGGTATTTGTAGGCCCGCTTCACCATCTTCTTCATATCGAACACATTAGCGGTCATCTGCGTAAAGATGCCGCACGACACGCCGAAGGGAGGAGCGGCGTTTCCTCCCCGGCCTGAAGGCCAGGATCTCCACGCCGCAACTCAGATGAAAGCAGCGCAGTTCGCCGAATACGGCGGGCCCGAGGTGCTCCGGCTCGCCGAGGTCGCCGAGCCGCACGCCGGACCGGGCCAGGTCCGGATCGCCGTCCGGGCGGCGGGCGTGAACGGCATCGACTGGAAGATCCGCGCCGGGTTCATGCGGGACATCATCCCGCTGTCGTTGCCGGCCGGAACCGGGATAGACGCGGCCGGAGTGATCGACGAGATCGGCGCGGGCGTGACCGGCGTCGCCGTCGGCGACTCCGTGTTCGGCTCGGGGTCCCAGACGTACGCGGAGCACGCCGTGCTCTCGAGCTGGGCGGTGCTGCCCGCCGGGCTGTCCTTCGAGGAGGCGGCCGGGTACCCGGCACCGATCGAGACGGCGATCCGGATCATCAACCAGGTCGGCATCAAANNCGGCGGTGTCGGCTCGGCCGTCATCCAGGTGGCCATCGGCCGGGGCATCGACGTCATCGGCACCGCGGGCGTCTCGAATCAGGACTACGTCCGCTCGCTCGGTGCCGTCCCCACCACCTACGGCGACGGTCTGGTCGGCCGGGTCCGCGCGATCGCGTCGGTGGACGCGGCCCTGGACATCGCCGGGTCCGGTGTCATCCCGCAGCTGATCGAGCTGACCGGCGATCCGGCCAAGGTGCTGTCGATCGCCGACTTCAGCGCGCCCCAGCTCGGCGCGCAAGTCTCCTCGGACACCTTGGACATGGCCGGCGCGCTCGCCGAAGCGGCCAGGCTGTTCACCGAGGGCGCCTTCCACCTACCGGTCGACCAGGCCTTCCCGCTGCAGGACGCGGCTCGGGCGCAGGCGGTAAGCCAGGCCGGTCACGTCGCCGGCCGCGTGATCATCACGGTTCCCTGACCGATCCTCCGCCCGGGCCGGATTGAGCCCGGCCAGATTGGCCCGGGCAGATTGGCGCAGCCCTTACAGGTCCGCTTGGACGCAGACGCAGAACTCGTTGCCCTCGGGATCGGTCATGACCACGTAGTCGTCGTCCGGATCGTGGTTGCGCCGGACGACCCGGGCGCCGAGGTCGGCTAGCCGCCGGACCTCGGTCGCCTGGTCGTCGGTGTAGAGGTCGAGGTNNGCCCGGGACCAGAAGCTGGTCATGAGCTCCATGTCCGCGCAGTTAATCACCGTGCTGCCAAGCCGGATGGTCATGCCAGGAGTCTGGCCCGCCTACGGCGTCAGTAGATCCCCTTGGTCTTGCTCTGCGCCGCGATCTTCCCGTTGCTGCCGCCGACGAACGTGTAGACGCGCAGATGGGTGGTGTAACGCAGGTTCTCGGTCACGCAGGCGGTCTGGTGGTATCCGATGTCCACCGCACCGAATTTGCTCGACTTGCTGTCGTTGCCATTGAAAGCCACCGTGACCGCGCCGGCCGCGAATTCGCCGCGAACAGTATCTTCGGCACACACGCTCAGCCGGACCTTTGAGCCGGATCTAGTGTAGGTGCCCCATGCGCTGACCCCATGCAGACCCGGGAAGGAAATCTTATGGGTGGTAGATGACTTGACGGCCGCGTGGGTGCTGGATGATATGGTGGCCGCGGAAACCGGCAGTGCACTGAGGATAACCATCGCCGCAGCGGCAATAATGGTCGAAATTCGGCGCAGCATGTAAATCCGTACCTCCGAGTAAGGTTAGCGAAAGCCTAGAGAATAGCAGTAGAACTACCCGCGGGCAATGCGGCGCACCGAGCGCAGCGGGTCAGGCTCGCGGCCGCCGGGCCGCAGCTAGCGAGCACGCCCCACGCCACGCCGCAGCCACACCTAAGCTGCGCCACAACCTACCATCCGTCGGCCCGCCGCTTGCGCCCAAAGGCGACGTATTGTCAAGTTTGGCCGCCTATGCACGATTTTTAATCGTATTATTTAGTACCATCTTGGCAAGATCTTAACCTGGCGGGATGGCCCCCCAGCGCAGAGGCGTTCCCCTGGGTTCACGCGTTCAGTATTCGACGCGCAGGCCGCACTGCTCAGGCACGGCGACGTAGCGCACGCGGGCTTCGGCCAGAGTAGTGTAGAAGCCAACTTCGAGAGCTGGGGCGGATCGGCTGATCGCGTACATACCCCAGGCCGATGTCGAGTCGGTATCAAAGGCCCTTGAGCGCAGCAGGCTGATCCTGCTCGCGGATATCGACTATATGTGCAAAAAGAGGTCATAATGCCAGCCGATAAAATTGCCCTGATTACCGGGTCAATAAAGGCATCGGATTCGAAATAGCCTGGATTCGAAAATAGCAAGGCAGCCTCACGGCAGTGGCCGGAGGTGGGTGCGCTCAGCTGATCGAGGCTGATCCGCCGGTGGCCCGTCTCGATCCGGCTCAGGGTGGAAGGGCGCACGTAGGCTGGCCAGCATGCCAAGCCATCAGCACCAGCACGGTCAGCACGAGTCCGGCACCGACGCCGACGCGGCCATGGCCGAGCTCCTGGACCTCGACGCCGAGGTCATGCACTCCTACCTGTCCGATCTGACCGCCTGGATCCGCCAGCTGGCCGCCGATCCGCCGCCCCGCCGGATCCTCGACCTGGGCAGCGGAACAGGTACCGGCGCCTTCGCTCTGCTCGAGCGCTTCGAGGCGGCCGACGTGATCGCCGTGGACGTATCCGCGGAACTGCTGCATCGCCTCAGCGGCAAAGCCCGCGTTCTCGGCGTGGCCGACCGGGTCCGCACCGTCCAGGCGGACCTGGACGCGGCGTGGCCCGCCATCGACACGGTCGACCTGGTCTGGGCGTCTTCGTCGCTGCACCACATGACAGATCCCGACCGGGTCCTGGCCGGGGTCTTCGCCACGCTCCGCCCCGGCGGGCTGCTGGTGGTGGCCGAGATGGCGTCCTTCCCGCGCTTCCTGCCCGACGACCCCGGCCTCGGCCGCCCCGGACTGGAAGCGCGCTGCCATGCCGTCCTGGCCGAGCAGCAGGCCGCCGAGCTGCCGCATCGCGGCTCCGACTGGGGCCCGCGCCTGTCCCGGGCCGGCTTCACCATCGAGGCCGAGCGGCCTTTCGTCATCGACCTGGCGTCGCCCCTTCCCGCCGCCTCCGGCCGGTACGCTCACGCCACGCTGCGGCGGATGAGGTCCGGCCTCGACGGCCGGATCAGCCCCGATGACCTGGCCGCGCTCGGCACGCTCATCGACAGCGACGGGCCCGACGGCGTCCTGCAGCGCGGCGACCTCACCGTCCGCACCGCCAGGCCCGTATGGGCCGCCAGCCGGCCGTGACCGTGCCCAGGTCCAGCGTGAGGCCTGTCCCATGGGCAGCGACCAGCGCCGTTCCGTAGTTAACGTCATGAGCCGGCCTAGGGTGCTTGTCATCCGCACTTCGTGGCCGCCTACACTCGACCCGCAGAAGGTTCGTCCTCCCGGGGCCGGCCGCCGTCGCGCCCAGGTGCCGTGAACGATGGCTGGCGAGGGAGAAAAGCCATGGATACAACTGCGCCGCGACGAGCATGACTCCTACCTGGACTGGGCGGTCGGCGCGTTACCGGCTGGAGCCAGTCGAAGCGCTCGGGCCCGCCGCGGTCGATGACCTCCGCGGCATCTACGAGGACGGCTTCGCGCCGCACCTGCGGGCCGACTTCAGCGACATCACCGGCCAGCGGCAGCCCGGCGAACTGGCGTTCGCGCTGGTGCAAGACGAGCAGCCGTGCGGCTTTGCCATGCTCAGGCCGCTCGGCGCCACCGGCTGGATCTTCTTGCGCTACTTCGTGGTGGCAGCGGGGCGCCGCGGCCACGGCTTGGGCGGTATCTTGTGGCAGCAGGTCACGGGCCGGCTCCGTGACCTGGGCTACACGCTGCTGGTATTCGATGTCGAAGATCCGGACGAGCCGGGCTGCGGAGAGGACGAAACCCAGATCAGGACCCGGCGGATCGGCTTCTACTTGCGTCAGGGCGCCGGCCTGATGCCGGTCAGCGGATACCGGACGCCGCACGGAAGCGGCGAGGAGGCCGGCTGGACGCCGATGCGGCTGATGTCGGCGCCGCTGACCGTCGGCGGGCCGGTTAGCGTGGTGCCGGCGGGTGACATCGTCGCCGCGGTCTACCGGTACCGCTGGTCGCTGGCACCCGATCACCCGCAGGTTACCGGTACCGCGGTGGGCTGAGGTGGCAAGGAGGCTGAGGTGGCGGTCGATTATGAGCTTGACCAGTCGGTGGCGCGGATTTACCTGAATCGTCCGCACCGGCTCAACGCGGTCGTGCCCGAGCTGACGGCGGGCCTGGTGACGGCCCTGGGACGGGCCGGACAAGACGGGGCCAGGGTGGTCATCCTGGCGGGCCGCGGCCGCGCGTTCTGCTCCGGGTTCGATCTGAAAGAACCGGTGCCGGCCGAAACGGTGCTGGCGACCCGGCTCCGGGTCGACGGTATCCAGGAGGTGACCCGCGCCATCCGGCGTTTTCCCGGCCCGGTCATCGCGGCGGTGCACGGGTACGCGCTCGGCGCTGGCTGCGAATTCGCCCTCGGCTGCGATCTGGTGGTCGCCGCGGAGAACGCGGAGTTCGGGTTCCCTGAGGTATCGGTCGGCCTCAGCGTGACAGGAGGCATCTCCCGGCTGCTGCCGTTGCTGGTCGGCCCGGTCCGCGCCAAGGAACTGCTCTTGCTCGGCGACAGGTTCGGTGCCCCGCGCGCCCTGGAGCTGGGGCTGGTGAACCGGGTCGCCCCGGCGGGCCAGCACGAGCAGGTCGCCGCCGGGATCGCCGCCCGGCTTCGCGATCAGCCGGCGCTGGCGCTGGCGCTGGCCAAGCAGGCGCTGGATCGGGGCGCGGAATGCGCGCTCGAGGAAGCCATGGCCGCGGAAACCGACTTCGCCGCGCTGACCGTAGCCCCCGGTGCCACCAGCGCCCCCAGCGGTACGGTGCGGAGCGATGCAGGCTGACGCCCCCGGTCCCAGTACTCTCGTCGTCGCCCTGCACGAGGCGGCACGACGCTGGCCGGACCGCGTCGCGTGGACGTTCGACCCCGGCGAGCGGTTCACCTTCGCGGACGTGGAGCGGCTGACGGCTGGTTATGCCCTCGCGTTGCGCGAGCGCGGGGTACGGCCAGGGGACCGGATCGCGGTGATGCTGGCGAACCAGCCCTCGTTCCCGCTGACCTGGCTCGCCCTGGCCCGGCTCGGCGCGGTGATGGTGCCCGTCAACACCAGGTACCAGACGGCCGACGCCGAGCACGTGCTGCGCGCCTGCCGTGCCTCGGCCATCGTGGCCGGCCCCGAGTTCGAGCCACTGCTGCGGCGCCTCCCCCCGGATGTGCCCGCGCTCTCGCATCTCCACCCCATCGGTGCGATTGCCGCGGCCGCGGCCGGGGCCTCGGCTTCGGCTTCGGCGGGTGAGGCACGGCCGCCGGGTGATCAGGAACCTGGTCCGGCCGAGGTCGCCAACATCCAGTTCACCTCGGGCACCACCGGCCGGCCCAAGGGCTGCGTGCTCCCGCACCGCTACTGGACCCAGCTCGCGGGCGGGCTGGTCACCGAGTTCCCCTACCTGACGGCCACCGACGTGATGCTGACCGCTCAGCCGTTCCACTACATCGACCCGCAGTGGAACGTGGCGGCCAGCCTGCTNNGGACCGCGAGCACGCCGTCCGCGTCGTGCAGTGCTCGGCGATTCCGAAGGACCTGCACCGCGAGCTTGAACAGCGCTGGGGCGTGCCCTGGTACGAGGCGTTCGGCATGACCGAGACCGGGGCCGACCTGCGGGTCACCGACCGTGATCATGACGAGCTGGTCGGCACGGGATGCCTCGGCGGGCCGGTCAGTTACCGCCAGGTGCGCATCGTGGACGGCCAGGACCAGCCGGTGCCGGCCGGGGAAACCGGGCAGATCACCCTGGCCGGGCCGGGCATGATGGACGGCTACCTCGATGATCCCGCCGCGACCTCGGCGGCGATGGATGGCGGCTGGCTCCGCACCGGCGACCTGGGCCGGATGGACGCCCGCGGCCGCGTCTACCATGTCGGGCGGCTCAAGGACATGATCAGGCGCGGCGGCGAAAACGTCGCGGCCCGCGAGGTCGAGGAGATCCTGCTGACCCACGCCGCCGTCCGGCTCGCGGCCGTCTGCGCTGTTCCTGACGAGATCCGCGGCGAGGAGGTCAAGGCCTACTATGTCGCCGACCACGCCACCCCCGTCACCCCCGGCGAGCTCGCCGAGTACTGCCGGGCCCGGCTGGCCGCGTTCAAGGTCCCGCGGTTCTGGCAGTCGCAGGATGACCTGCCCCGCACCGATTCGCAGCGGGTGGCCAAGAGCCGGCTCGGCGAGCTGAGCGGCGCTGTATTCGACGTGACCACCGGCCAGTGGAGCCGGCCATGACGGCCGCCTTCAGCTGGCTCAGCCCGGTGTTCTTCGATGAGCTTGACCGCAACGGGGCGCTGCATAACTCACGGTTCGCGGTACACGTCGAACGGGCCCAGTCCGCGCTGTTCGAGCGGCTCGGGAAGAGCTGGTCACAGTTCGCCGACCGAGACGCAGACCTGAGGTACGTGGTCAGAGAACTGCACATGGAGTTCCTGGCGCCGCTCGAATCGCCGGGCGTGATGCGCATCGAGCTGACCGCGACCCGGCTGGGCCAGACCAGCGCGACCTACGCTTTCCGCTGCGCCGACCCGGCCGGCGACCGCTTGCTCGCCCACGGGCATCGGGTCATCGTGAAGATCGACGGAGCCGGCCGGCCGGTCCCGTGGAGCCAGTGGTACCGCGACACCTTCCAGGCCCTGGCCGGCGGCAAGCTGCCACCAGCCGAACAGGAGCGCCGCGATGGATGACCTGCTGCTGGTCAACGCCAACGTGCTGACCATGGACCCGGCCCGGCCCCGCGCCCGGTCCGTAGCGGTGGCAGGCGGCCGGATCGTCGCGCTCGACGCCGACCCGGCCGAGCGGCCGGCCAGCCAGGTCATCGACCTGCACGGAGCGACCCTGCTGCCGGGGTTTCATGACGCGCACAACCACATGGCCTGGTTCGGCCTGACCCTGACCGAGATCGACCTGCGCTCCACGACCGTGGGCAGCCTGGATGACCTGTACGCCGCGGTAGCCAGCCGGGCCGCCCAGACCGAGCCCGGCGGCTGGGTGGTGGGCTCCGGCTACGACCAGAACAAGATCGGCGCGCACCCGGACCGGGACGCCCTGGACCGGGTCGCGCCGGGACACCGGGTGTGGCTCCGGCATACCTCCGGGCACATGTGCGTGGTGAACAGCCTGGTCCTGGCCGACCTGGGGATGGACGCCCAGCCGGTGGAGGTGCCAGGAGGCAAGGTCGCGACCGACGCGGCCGGCCGCCCGACCGGCCTGCTCGAGGAGCGGGCGCAGGAACTCGTCGGCCGCCTGGTTCATCCCTATCCGCTCTCGGTCATCACCGACGCGATCGACCGGGCGGGCGCGCAGTACCTGAGGGAAGGCATCACCAGCTGCACCGAGGCCGGGATCGGCGGCGGCTGGATCGGGCACACGCCGGTTGAGCTCGCGGCCTATCAGGCGGCGCGAGAGGCGGGCAGGCTCCGCGTCCGGGTGGAGCTGATGATCGTGAGCGATGCCCTGCACCCACTCGCCGCGCACGCCGACGACGACCTGGAACTTGGCCTGGACCTCGGCATCCGCACCGGCTTCGGCGACGACTGGCTGCGCATCGGCGCGATGAAGGTGTTCACCGACGGCTCCCTGATCGGGCGGACCGCCGCGATGCACGATGATTTCGCGGGCATCCCAGGTAACCACGGCTACCTGCAAGGTGACGCCGAGGAAATACAGGGCACGATCATGGCCGCGCATCGCTCGGGCTGGCAGGTCGCCGCGCACGCGGTCGGGGACCGCGCCATCGACGTCGTGCTCGACGCGTATGCCCAGGCGCTCAGCCGCTGGCCGCGCCCGCAGGCCCGGCATCGCATCGAGCACTTCGCCACGTCCCGCCCCGATCAGGTCGGCCGCGCCGGACAGCTCGGCGTGGTCGCGGTGCCCCAGGGCCGTTTCGCCACCGAACTAGGCGACGGCATGCTCGCCGCGGTCGGGCCGGACCGGCATGGCTGGCTCTACCGGCAGCGCTCGTTGCTGGCGGCGGGGATGACGCTGCCCGGCAGTTCCGACCGGCCCGTCGTCGCGGGCGCGCCGCTGCTTGGCGTGCACGACATGGTCAACCGGCGCACCGCGACCGGCGAAGCTATGAACTCCGCGGAGGCGATTACCGCGATGCAGGCCCTGCGGGCCTACACCAGCGGCTCGGCGTACGCCAGCCACGCCGAGCACATCAAGGGCACGCTCGCGCCCGGGATGCTCGCCGACATGGTCGTGCTCTCCGAGGATCCGACCGCTGTCCGTCCGGAGAACATCGCCGCCATCGAGGTGCTCGCCACCTTCGTGGACGGTCAGTGCCGTTACCACAGCGGCGCGCCGTAGCGGACCTGTGCTGATTCTCGAGGACGACACGCCGGCACGACATGTGGTGCTTGGGTT
>PMST01000647.1:10003-18804 GCA_003168295.1 Actinomycetota bacterium | reverse complement strand
CGGCCGCGGTCACCGCGATCATCGCTCTCCTGGACAGCCTCGGCGACGGCCGCCAGGACGACACCGCCGTCCTGGCGGTCGGAGCCACCGCCCCCGGACCGACACGCAAGCCATGACGCCGCCCCACCGCGCCCCACTCCCCGCCCCGCGGGACGATGTTGTGGTGTGGTTGTGACAANNCAGCGGAGTGTGCAGGATGTGACAACCATACAAACCGGGCTGAGGTGTGTGGGGTCAGAATGCATTGGTGGGGTCAGCGGGACGGCGCGGCACGGCGGCCGGGAGCCGTAAGGCGGGCCAAGCCGACCGGGCGGGAGAACTTCCCCGGCGCTCAACCTCGCCCGGATCGGCCGGGCCCGCCCCGATAACCCGCTGCCGTCAGCCTGAACCGGGCGAGCCAGGTTCAGCCTGATCCGGGTGAGACTCCTGATGGGACGCCCCGAACATCCGCTCGGCCCGGCTCACCATCTCCTCGGCCCGCTCCTGGAGCCGGCCGAACCGCCGCAGGGCCAGGCCGACCTGGTCTGCGAGCCAATCGCCCGGGTCAGGCCCCGCCCCCGGGTGCCCCGGGTGCCCCGCCCTGGGTGCCCCCGGGTGGCGCGCCCCCGGGTGCCCCGGGTGGCGCGGCGGCTCCGGCGGCTCCGGCGTGTCCGGCGGCTCCGGCGGCTCCGGCGGCTCGGGGTGCCCCCAGCCCTGGCTGTCCCGCCGTCCGCCGGTCCAGTGCCCCCGCCGCGCCCACCGAACATGCTCGTGCGGCCCGTCGCCAAACTCCCCGGCCCTCTCCTCGGCCTCACCCGCGAATCCTTCGGCCTCTTCCGCCGCCTCCTCGGCTTCACCGGCCACTTCCTCGGCCCGGTCGGCGGCCCGAGCGGCCAGGTCAGCCCGCTGCTGCGCCTCGTGCGCCGCGGCCCGCGCCTGCTCGGCCCGCCGCTGCGCCTGTTCCTGCTCGTCCGGGTCGGCCCAGCCGCGGGTCATCGCGGCCGCCTCAACGGCCAGGTCGGCGGCCTCGTGCGCCATCATGGCCGCCTCTTCCGCCTGCTCACAGCGTTCCCTGGCCCGCTCCGCGAGATCTTGCGCCTGTTCGGCCCGTTCGCTGGCCTCCGCTGCCTGCACCCTGGCCTGCGCCGCGATCTCCTGGGCCCTGACCTCGGCCACGCTGAGGCCGGCCTCTTCGGCCATCCGGGCGTACCAGTCTTCCTCGCGCGGCGTGGGCGGCGTCGCCCCTCCAAGTCCGTCCCCACCCGGGTCCGCTTCCGCCTCGGCCCCGGCGGCGCGCCTGGCCTCGCAGTAGGGCTCGCCGGTTTCGGCCATGCGCCGACGGGTGGCAGTCTTCCGCGCCTTGTCCTGAGTCATGATCATTTTCTTCCCGGCGGGTCGGCCCGCGTCTGCCCGCCACGGTGAATGGCATGACCTTCAAGATGCGCCCGAGTCATAGACCCTTGTCCTCGCGGCCATCGTCGGCGCGGGCCGGTCGCTGGCTCGGAAGCGGGCAGGTGGTGCGCTGCCTCTACCGGCAGGCTACCCCCGCGCCCGGCCGCCGGCAATGCGGAAAACCCCACCATCCGCCCGGGGGTCAGCACCACTTTCCCACGGTGCGCGAGTGGTGGCGGAGGCCGGAACCAGGGCCGTTCAGAAGATATTTGACAATCTTTTTTTCCCGAACGATCGGGCCTCGTGCGCCTGGCCGGCTCCAAGCTACAAACTGCCCTGGCGGGTCCCTGGGCGTTGGCTACGCCCGGCGACGCCGGTTGTGGAATCCTGGACCGGTGCATCTCCTGCCCGCGGAACGGCCCGCTCACCGCGTCATAGACGGTGAGCGGATCTGCCCGGCCATCGCCGCCCTGGATCCTCCCGAGGTGATCTGGGCCTGGGCCCGGCAGTTCGCCGTGCTGGCCGGCCGGTAACCGCGGCCCCCCATGGCGGATCTGGCGCTGGTCAACGCGAACGTGCTGACCATGGATCCCGCTCGGCCCCGGGCGTCCGCGGTGACGATCACCGGCGGCCGGATCGAGGCCGTGGCCGGGAGCCCAGCCGAGGCCAACCCAGCGGAGGTCAACCCAGCCGAGGTCAACCCGGCCCAGTTCAACGCAGCCCAGTTCAACGCAGCCCAGGTGGTCGACCTGCGCGGGGCGACCCTGCTGCCTGGCTTCAACGACGCGCACAACCACATGCTCGGGTTCGGCATGTCCCTGGCCGAGGTCGACTTGCGCTCACCGCCGATCGGCAGCCTGGACGAGCTGTACGCGGCGATCGCGGCCCGGGCCGCGGCGACCGCCCCCGGTGACTGGGTGGTGGGAGCCGGGTACGACCAGAACAAGCTGGGCGCCCATCCCCACCGCGACGCCCTGGACCGGGCCGCCCCCGGCCGGCGTGTCTGGCTGCGGCACACCTCAGGGCATATGTGCGTGGTGAACACCGACGTGCTGGCCGCGCTGGGGCTGGACGCCGTGGCCACCGAGGTGCCCGGCGGCCGGGTCGCCACCGACCCGGACGGACGCCCCAACGGTCTGCTCGAGGAGCGGGCCCAGGCGCTGATCGGGGCGCTGGTTTACCCGTACCCGCTGGCGGAGCTGACCGAGGCCATCGCCAGGGCCGCCGCGGTGTACCTGTCCGAAGGCATCACCAGCTGCACCGAGGCAGGTATCGGCGGCGGCTGGATCGGCCACAGCCCGGTCGAGCTGGCCGCCTACCAGGCCGTCCGGGATCAGGGCCGACTGGGCGTCCGGGTCGAGCTCATGGTGGCCGCCGAGGTGCTGCACGCCCTGGGCGCGCACCCCGACGATGGCCTGAACCTGGGCCTGGACCTGGGTATCCGGTCCGGGTTCGGCGACGACTGGCTCCGGATCGGCGCCGTGAAGATCTTCTCCGACGGCTCCCTGGTCGGCCGCACCGCCGCCATGCATGACCCCTACGCGGGGCCCGACGGACACCCCGACCCGGGCGCCGGGCGCGGCTACCTGCAGGCCGACGCCGCGGACCTGCAGGCCACGATCATCGCCGCGCACCGTTCCGGCTGGCAGGTCGCCACCCACGCGATCGGCGACCGGGCCATCGACGTGGCCCTCGACGCCTACGCCCGCGCGCTGGCCCAGTACCCGCGGCGGGACCCGCGGCACCGCATCGAGCACTTCGCCGTGACCCAGCCCGGCCAGGTCACCCGGGCGGCCGAGCTCGGCGTGGTCGCCGTGCCGCAGGGCCGGTTCGCGAGCGAGCTGGGCGACGGCATGCTGGCCGCGGTCGGCCCGGGACGGCAGGACTGGCTGTACCGGCAGCGCTCCCTGATCGAGGCGGGCATGGTCCTGCCCGGTAGCTCGGACCGGCCGGTCGTTGCCGGGACGCCGCTGCTCGGCATCGCCGACATGGTCACCCGGCGCACCGCCTCGGGCGCGCCGTTCAACCCGGCCGAGGCGATCACCGCGGCCCAGGCGCTGTACGCGTACACCGCCGGATCGGCCTACGCCAGCCGCCAGGAGCACGTCAAGGGCTCGATCATCGGCGGCCAGCTCGCCGACCTGGTGGTGCTGTCGGAAGATCCGACCGCCGTCAGCCCGGACCGCATCGCCGGCCTGCAGGTGCTCGCCACCCTGGTCGACGGCCGGTGCCGCTACGACAGCGGCGCGATCGACGGCTGGAGCTAGCCGGGGCCGCGTCGACCGCGGCCAGGGTGTTGGCGACGCCGCAGGTGGTGTCGTCACCAGAGCCGGGCGGTGGCCCGGCGCGCTCCTTCCGTGAGCGCCTCGAACTTGGCCCAGACGATGCTCGGGTGGATCTCCGGCGTGTAGCTGGCCTGGGAGGCGAAGCCGCAGTCGGCGCTGGCCACGACGTTTTCCCGGCCGACGAGCTCGGCGAAGCGCACGATCCGGTCGGCGATGACCTCCGGGTGCTCGACGATGCTGGTGGCGTGGCTGATGACCCCGGGCAGCAGGACCGTGTCCGGCGGCGGCTTGACCGACTCGAACACGTGATACGCGTGCTCGTGCCTGGGGTTGGCCGCCTCGAAGGAGAAGGCCCCGGCCTGGATCGTGAACAGCACGTCGATCAGGTCCGCCAGCGGCGCGTCGTGCACCCGCGGCCCCTCGTTGATGCCGTAGCAGGTGTGCAGCCGTACCCGGTCGCGGGGCAGGCCACGCAGGCCCCGGTTGATCGCGTCGACGTAACGGCCTGCCGTCTCGAGCTTGTCCGCCGCCGAACCGGTGCCGTAGCTGAACACGTCGGTCAGGAACGGGTCGTCGATCTGCAGGGTGAAGCCCGCGTCGATGATGGCCGCGTACTCCACGTGCAGCGCGTCGGCCACAGCGTTCAGGTACGCGCCCTGGGTCGGGTAGTACTCATTGCCGCCGACCCCGCTGGGCGCCACCGCGCAGACGAACACCTCGTCCGGGCTGGACCCGACGCCCGGGCTGGTCGCGGCGCGGAGCAGGTCGAGGTCGCGGCGCAGGCGGTCCTGCCCGGTGTAGGACACCGGCCCGGTGCAGCCAAGCGGGACGATAGGGACGGCCGCCCCGCCGGCCATCGCCCTGGCGAAGTACTGCTCGTAGTACTCCGGGAAGCTGTCGACCTCGGCCCGGAACGTGTCAAGCGCGCTGTGGCCCGGACGGGGCTCGAACCCGCTCAGCCGCTGCCCGATGTAGGCGAAGAACCCGGACTTGGTCTGCTCGCCGTCGCTGACCACGTCCAGCCCCGCCGCGCGCTGGCGGGTCACGACGTCTGTCACCGCCTGACGTTCGGCCTCGGCCAGCGCGGCCGGGTCTACCGGCTGCCCGCGGGCCGCCGCCCTCATCAGGTCAAGCAGCGCCGCCGGGCGGGCCAGGCTGCCGACGTGCGTGGTGCGGATGCGATCGGTGCTGTGCTGCATGACAGGCAGCTTGCCAGAAAAACGGTTCCGGACCCGAGCCCTCCCGGTGCGAAACTGAGCCCGTGCGAACTAGGCCCGTGGACGACCAGCCGCTCGCCCGGCTCGCCGCCATCACCGAAGCGGCCGGCGGCAGCAGCGCCGCGCTCGCCGCCGCGGTGGCCCGAGCCCGCCTCGGCCCGGGCTCGTGCGCGGTCGTGCTCGTCGAGGGCATGAGCGACCAGGCCGCGCTCGTCACCCTGGCCGGGCGCTGCGGCCGGGACCTGAGCGGCGAGGGAGTTTTCGTGGTGCCGATGGGGGGCGCGACCAACATCGGGCATTTCCTTGAGGTGTTCGGCCCTCGCGGGTTCGGCGTCCGGCTGGCGGGCCTGTGCGACGAGGGGGAGGAGCCCGCCTTCCGCTGCGGCCTGGAACGGGCCGGCCTGGCAGCCGGCCCGGGCCGGGCCGGCCTGGAACGACTCGGTTTCTTCGTCTGCGTCACCGATCTGGAGGACGAGCTGATCCGCGCGCTCGGTGTCGCGGTGACCGAGCAGCTGATCCAGGCGCAGGGTGAACTCGGCCCGTTCCGCACCTTCGCCAAGCAGCCCGCGCAGCGGGCCAGGCCCCGCGAACAGCAGCTGCGGCGCTTCCTGGGCACCCGCTCCGGCCGGAAGATCCACTACGGCCACGTGCTCGCCGGAGCGCTCGACCTCACCCAGGTACCCTGCCCGCTGGCCGGCGTCCTCGCCCATGTCTGACCCGATCAGGGCCCTTGTCTTACCCATCAGATGTCTACCCGGTCAGACAAAGACCCCTGCGGCCGTCCGGCTTATCGTGGCTTCACCGCTGCTCGACGATCTCCATCCCGTTGCCGTCCAGGTCGCGGAAGGCGAACATGGGCGGGACGCCATCCCAGCGCAGCACGTCGTCGGCATCGACGCCGCTGGCTCGCAGCCCGGAGTGCAGGTCGTCGGCGTCTGGCGTCACGAACCTGATGCCGGTCTCGACCCCGGCCGGAAGTCCCTCNNACGTCGAGCCGCTTTTCCAGGCCCAGCGTGCCGACATAGAACTCCAGCGCCCGGTCCTGGTCTGTGACCGGTACGCCCACGGTGCGCACGCCGGTGATCTTGCCTTGGATGGTCATGTCTTCTCCTCGGTGGGTTCGCAGTTCAGACGACGAGACCCCGCCAGGATCATCGGCACACACCCCTATGCGGGCGGCGGCTTACCCGGGGCTCCTTGGCTCCAGGGCGAGCAGCTTCTCGACCACCTCGGTCAGGTTTTCGCCGACGACGTCGGGCGGTGCGAAGATCGCGCCGAAGGCACCGGACTTGCGGCTCACCCAGGCGGTGGTCAGGCCGGCTCGCTTGGCGCCGTGGCAGTCCCAGTCGTGCGCGGCGACCAGCGCCATGCGCTCGGGCGGCACGCCCATGACTTCCGCGGCGTACAGGTACACCACGGTGGCCGGCTTCCACCGGTAGACCTCGCCGACCGAGATCACCCGGTCCACCAGCGCCCCGAGTCCGGAGCGGTTGATGAATGACGAGGCTAGGAACGAGGATCCGTTCGTCAGACAGGCCACTTGCAGGCCGGCCTCGGTCAAGGTGGTGACCGCGGACACCGCGTCGGGGAAGGCCGGCAGTTCGCTGAACCCGGCCATGATCTGCGCCACCTGCTCATCGCTGATCGAATAGCTGGTGAGCCCGCGCAGCGAGGATTCGGCCACGTCGCTGAACGTCGCGTAGTCGCCGGTCGCGGACAGCGCCATGCCGTCCCGCAGCGTGCGGGTGTACCAGGCTTCGAGCAGGTACGGCGGCTGGCCCGCCTCGGTGAGCCGCTCGCGCAACGGCTCGAGCGACATCAGCGTCTCGATCATGTCGAAGGCGACCACGGCCGGGCGGTAGGTCATGACCATCGGGGATTCGTCGGTCATGACGACCCGAGATTCGCCAGCGCGTCCTCGATGGCCCGGTGGAACGTCGGGAACGCGTAGGGCATGTTCCGCAGCGTGGCTACGGGCACCTCGGCCCGGACCGCGACCTGCAGGGCGGATAGCACCTCACCGCCGTAGGGCCCGGCTGAGCTCGCGCCGACCAGCACCGACCGTCCGGCGTCCTCGACGACCTTGATGAAGCCGTCGTTGCCCGCCTTGTGTATCCAGCCCCGGGACGACGCCGGGACCTGGGTCATCCCGGTGCGTACCCGCAGTCCGGCGGCCCGGGCCTGGCCCTCGGTCTGGCCGACGCTGCCGATTTCCGGGTCGGTGAACGTGACCCTGGGCACCGCCCGGTAGTCGGCCTGTTCGCCGCCCTGGCCGAGGATGTCGCGCACCACGATGCCGGCCTGGTACATGGACATGTGGGTGAACGCGCCCTTGCCGGTCACGTCGCCGAGCGCCCACACGCCGTCCGCGGCGCGCATCCACCCGTCGGTAGGGATCGACCCGGCGGAGGCGTCAAGATCGGCTGCGGCGACGCCGAGCGCGGCCAGGCCGGCCCGGCGGCCGGTAGCGACCAGCAGCCGTTCGCCGGTCACGGTGGTGTCGCCCAGGTGCACCGTGAAGCGGGTCCCGTCGTGGCTGACCCGCTCGGCCGGGGAGTTCGTGTGCACGATGATGCCCTCGGCGGCGAAGATCCGCTCGATCAGCTCGCTGGCCTCGGGTTCCTCGAACGACAACAGCCTGGGCAGCGCCTCGACCACCGTGACCGCCGCGCCGAAACGCGCGAATACCTGGGCGAATTCGGCGCCTATCGCCCCTCCGCCCAGGACGATCAGCGACTCCGGCACCTGCTCGGCTTGCACGATGTCCCGGTTGGTCCAGTACGGGGTGCCGGCCAGGCCCTCGATCGGCGGAATGGCGGGCTCGGTCCCGGTCGCGATGACGATGCCCCGGCGAGCCTGGAAAACCCGCCTGCCCGCGCCGGAGCTTCCCTCGCCGGAGCTTCCCTCACCGGTGCTGCCTTCGCCGGTGCTGCCTTCGCCGGAGCTGCCTTCTTCGGCGCGGACCGTCACCTGGCCCGGCGCGGTGATCGTGCCGGACCCGCGGACCAGGTGGCCGCCTTTGCCGATGAACCGGTCCGCCGCCTTCTTATCATTCCAGTAGTCGGTGGCTTCTTCCCTGATCCGCAGCGCGACTGGTGACCAGTCCGGGGTCACGGTCGACGTCCCGGCCAGGCCGGGTACCCGCCTGGTTTCCGCGATCAGATTCGCCGCCCGAATCATCATCTTGGAAGGTATGCACCCGTAGTACGGGCATTCACCGCCGACAAGACGAGATTCCACGGCGGTGACGTGCAACCCGGCTTCGGCCAGGGCTCCGGCCGCATACTCGCCGCCCGGCCCCATGCCGATCACGACCACATCTGTGGGCTCTGGTTGGTCCATGCCGTGCTCCTGCCCGTTGCGGCTTCCCATCATGCCGCCCCGGGCCGGTCAGGCCAAGCTTTTCGCCGGTCAGGTGGTGTCGCCGTCGTCCTCTAGGTCCGAAATGTCCAGTTCGGGCTGGCCTTGCACGAAGGCGTCGGGATTCTCCAGGTCATCGGCCACAGGCAGCAGGTCCGGGTGCGCCCACAGCGCGTCCCGGCCCTCGATGCCCCTGGCTTCGGTCAGGCCCTGCCAGATCGTGGTCGCTTCCCGCAGCCTGCGCGGGCGCAACTCGAGCCCGACGAGCGTGGCGAACGTGCGCTCCGCGGGACCGCCGGTGGCCCGGCGGCGCCTGATCGCCTCGGCCAGCGCGTCGGCGTGCGTCAGGCGTTCTCCCGCGGCCGCTCTGACCACCGTCGCCACCCAGCCTTCGACCAGCGCCAGCGCGGTCTCGAGCCGGGACAGCGCGGCCTTCTGCGCGGGCGTGTCCTCCGGCCGGAACAGGCCTTCGCCGGACAGCGCGTCGCGCAGCGCCTCGGGGTTGGTGATGTCGACCTCAGGCATTGCCTCCTGCAGCCGCGCCACGTCGACGGTGATGCCGCTGGCG
>PMST01000647.1:0-9993 GCA_003168295.1 Actinomycetota bacterium | reverse complement strand
TCCGCCACCCCCGCGGGCAGCAACGCAGCCGTGCCCTCCGCGCCGAGCGGCAGTCCGATGTCAGAGGAGCCGACCACCTCGCGGGCGAGTTCGCCCACCGCGGTCCCGGTCTGGCTGCCGATCATAGCCCCGCCGATCTGGCGCATCATGGCGGCCAGCCCGCCGAGGCCGCCGAGCCCGCCCGCACCGCCGCCGAGGGCACCGAGCGCCTGCCGCAGTTCCTCCGGGGCGTCCTCGCCGAGCTGCGCGGAATCCGCGTTGAACATGCCGCTCATGGCCTCGACGCCCTTGGCGGCGATCGGGTCGCAGAACTTCGCCCACACCGGGAAGGTGGCCTCGAGCCACTCGGACCGGCTCCAGGCCTCGATCTTGCGGACGCCGGACGGGAACGCGGTGGCCTCGTCCAGCCACAGGTCGGCCAGCCTGACCGCCTCGGTGATCTCGCGGCGCTGCGCGTCCAGGACGCTCGGGTCTCCGGCCGCCACGATCGCGTGCCGGGCCACGTTCTTGGCCAGGTCCCAGTTGACCGGGCCGCCGCGCCAGGACAGCATGTCGGCGAACTGCCTGAGCGCATCGGCGAACTGCTGGGGATCGCCCATCGCCCCGAAGGGCCCCGGCGGTCCGCCGTCGGCGGGACCGCCCGCACCTGGCTGCCCGGGGCCACCAGGTCCGGAGGATCCCTGGCCGCCCTGGTCTTCTGGCTTGTCGGGCAGACCGAAGCCGAACGGCCGGTCAGCCATCGTTGGCTCTGGGGCAGGATGGAAGGGTCATGACCGTCACGTTATCTCGGAGGAAGCACACTGTGACAAACGCCCGGCGGCCGGTTCGCCAGGAGCGCACCGACGAGCGTCACCAGACTATGCCCGTAGTGGCGGTGACGGGAGCGGCGGGCGGCATCGGGCACGCCCTGACCGTCCGGCTCGCTTCCTCGCCGCGGGTCAAGAAGGTGATCGCGATCGACAGCCAGAGAGGCGACATCGCGGGCGTGACGTGGCGGGTCGCCGACGTACGCGACCCGGCGCTGGCGGGCCGCCTGAACGGCGTGGATGTCGTCGTGCACGCCGATTTCGACCTGACCCCCGACTCCGATGCCCGGCAGCGCCGGGCCTTCAATGTCCGGGGCGCGCAGACCGTGCTCACCGCCGCCGCGGCAGGCCGGATCGGGCGCGTGGTGCTGGTGACCAGCGCCATGGTCTACGGGGCCCGCCCGGACAACGAGGTCCCGCTGTCGGAGCAGGCCCCGCTGGCCGCCGACGCGGATAACAGCGTGGCCGGGGACCTGCTCGAGGTCGAGCAGCTCGCCCGCCGCTCGCCGCGGGCCAACCCGGGCATGGCGGTGACGGTGGTGCGGCCCGCCGCCCTGGTCGGGGCCGGCCCAGATCCCGTGGACACGCTGGTGACCAGGCACTTCGAGGCACCCCGGCTGCTGACCGTGAAGGGCTGCGCGCCCAGATGGCAGTTCTGCCACGTCGACGACCTCAGCTCCGCGCTCGAGTTCGCGGTGGGCGGCGAGATCGACGGCGGCTTCGCGGTGGGCAGTGACGGCTGGCTCGAGCAGGAGGAGGTCGAGCGGATCAGCGGGCTGAAGAGCATCGAGCTGCCCGCCCGGCTGACGCTCGGAACCGTGCAGCGGCTGCACCAGGTCGGCCTGACCCCGGCGCCGGCCATGGACCTGCGCTACGTGCTGTACCCGTGGGTGGTGGACTGCGCCGCGCTGCGCGAGGCCGGCTGGCGTCCGGCGTTCGGCAACGCCGACGCGCTGCGCGTCCTGCTCGACCAGCGCCAGGGCAGGCACGCCGTGGCCGGCCGCCGTATCGCGCGCAAGGAGGCAACGATCACCGCCGCGGGCGCCGCGGGCGCCACGGTCGCGGTCATCGGCACCGCCGCCATCGTCCGCCGCGCCCGTCGCCGCCACCGCAGCTGACCAAGCCGCCGGACCGCACCGAGGCGCCAGACCGCACCGGCCCACCGGACCGAGACGAGCATCTTTAGGTGCGCGGGCCGTCAAGGTATCGTTGTGCGATGAGCGTTGTGCGCTTGGCGGCGGTGCGTGCGTCCGAGCTGTCGCTGGACGAGGTCCGGGCCGCCGTCGCCGATCCCGCCGCGGGCGGCATCGCGTTCTTCGCGGGCGCGGTCAGGAACGAAGATCGCGGACGCGTTGTCACCGGCCTGTCCTACTCCGCGCACCCGTCCGCCGAGGCTGAGCTGCGGCGCGTCGCCACCGAGATCGCCGAGAAGTTCCACCTGCTCGCCGTCGCCGCGGTCCACCGCGTCGGTGACCTGGCCGTGGGTGATCTGGCGGTCGTCGTGGCCGTGGCCTGCTCGCACCGGGGGGAGGCGTTCGACGCGTGCCACGCCCTGATCGACGAGCTGAAGGCCACGGTGCCGATCTGGAAGCATCAGCGCTTCGCCGACGGCCAAAGCGAATGGGTGGGCAGTGCCTGACGCTCAGATTCCGCGCGTAGTCTTCGCACCATGTCCCGACGCTCTCTGACGCTGCTCATTGCCTCAGTCGGCACGGCCGCAGCGATCGCGGTCAGCGTGCTCATACCGGTGCCTTACGTCATCGAAGGACCGGGGCCGACGCTGAACACGCTGGGTAGCTTGTCAGGCACGCCGCTGATCACGATCTCCGGGCACCCCACCCATCCCACCAGCGGGCACCTGAACATGGTGACGGTGGCCGTTGCAGGCGGTCCCGGCGTCAAGGTGAACATCTTCAGAGCGCTGGCGGCCTGGCTCAATCCGGACAACGCGGTCGTGCCGGAATCGGAGATCTACCCCCCCGGCGAGTCCCCCAAGCAGAGCCAGCAGCAGGACACGGCGGAGATGACCGGCTCGCAGCAGACCGCGACCGCCGCGGCGCTGACCGAGCTGCACATCCCCTTCACCACCGAAGTGGTCGTCGTGCAGACGGTGTCCGGCTATCCCGCCGACGGCGTGCTCAAGGCCGGCGACGTGATCACCGCGGTGGACGGCAAGCCGGTGACCGGGCCGTCGGGCCTGACCGGGCTGATCTACGCTCATCCCGCGGGCAGCACGCTGACTGTGACCATCGACAGGAACGGCACGACCCAGCAGCTCCAGGTCGGCACCAAGCAGTCCGGTGGTCATTCCGTGATGGGCGTGGAGATCCAGCAACAGTACAAGTTCCCGTTCACAGTGACGATCAGCGTGGGCAATATCGGCGGTCCTAGCGCGGGCATGATGTTCGCCCTAGGCATCATCGATAAGCTGACCACGCTCGACCTGGCTGGCGGCAAGTTCATCGCCGGCACCGGGCAGATCACCGCCGCCGGCCAGGTGCAGGCGATCGGCGGCATCCAGCAGAAGATGGTGGGCGCGCGTGAGGCGGGCGCGACCATCTTCCTGACCCCGGCGTCGAACTGCTCGGATACCACCGGCGCCGTGCCCGCGGGGCTGCGCCTGGTGAAGGTGAGCACCCTGACCCAGGCCGTTGATTACCTGGAGGACATCAAGGCGGGCAAGTCCGTCCCCGGCTGCTGACCCCGGACCCCGGGGCCCCGGGCCGCCCTCCAGAAGCTCCACCGGAAGCAAGCCGGCAGGCGCAGAACGCACATTCGGGTCCGTTCGGCTAATAGATTGAGCTCCTATGAAGGTTGCTGACGCGGTTGCCTTTGCCGGCCACGAAGTGCACGTGTGCCGCTACCGTGAGGCCCGCACGCTGCTGCGCTGGCTCGGACCCGACCTGCGCGGCCTGCGGGTGCTCGACGTGGCGGGTGGCGACGGGTACTGGGCGGCCCAGGCGCGCCGGCGGGGAGCCTGGGCGGTCGCGCTCGACATCGCCGACGCCAAGCTGCAGTGGGGCCATCGGCTCGCCGCGCCGGCCGCGCTGGTCCGCGGGGACGCGCTCGAGCTGCCGTTCGCCGACGCGAGCTTCGACCGGGTCATGTCCATCTGCGCGATCGAGCACTTCGACGACGGCGCCCGGTCACTGGACGAGATGGCCCGGGTGCTTGCCCCGGGCGGTGAGCTGGTGATGTCAGCGGACGCGCTGACGCTGGCCCAGCGGTGGCCGCGGCTGTACCGGGCGCACTGCGAGCGGTACCACGTCAAGCGCACCTACTCCCACGACGACCTGACCGGGCTGCTCGCCGCGCGCGGCTTCGACGTGATCACGCATCAGTACCAGTTCAGGACCCGGTGGGCGCAGCAGATGTACCTGGGTCTGTCCGCTTACGGCGGCAAGGTCGGGTTCAACGCGGCTGCGCCGGTAATGCCGCTGGTCGCCGCGTCGGATCGAGGGGCGCGCGGCGACGGGGGCGCCATCGTGCTGATCCGCGCCCGGCGGCGTTCCCGGCCTGCGGACGAGCCGGGGGGAACTGCTCCTCGGCCGCTCGGCGCAGGGCGTAGGCTTCATAGTTGACGGGACATCCACGAAGGCGTGCCGGGGCCGTGCGGGTCGACGCGTGCTCTGCGTTGCAGTCTGCCCGGGTGGCCCAGGAGAGGAGCAAGTGCGGTCGTGGCACCTCGCGTACTAGTTGATGCGACCGACGTGCCAGCCGACCGGGGTGCGCTCGGCCGGTACGTTGACGGGCTGATCGGCGCGCTCGATGCGGCGGGCGCGGATATGGCCGTGGTCTGCCAGCGCGCCGACGAGGAGCGCTACGGGCGGCTCGCTCCCGGGGCGCGCGTGGTCACCGGCCCGACGGCGCTCTCGCACCGGTCCGCCCGGCTGGCCTGGGAGCAGAGCGGGCTGCCGGTGGTGGCCCAGCAGGTGAACGCCGACGTCATCCACGTGCCGTACTACTCGATGCCGCTGCGACCGGGCCGGCCGACCGTGGTGACCGTGCACGACGTCACCTTCTTCACCGAGCCCGAGCTGTACAGCTCGGTCGGCGCCATGTTCTTCAAGTCGGCGATCCGGACGGCCGCGCGCCGCGCGGCCCGGCTCATCGTCCCGTCCAAGGCGACCCGGGATGAGCTCGAGCGCGTGCTGGGCGCCGATCCGACCAAGATCGACGTCGCCTACCACGGCGTGGATCACCGGCTGTTCCACCGCCCCGACCCCCAGCAGGTCACTCAGGTGTCGAACCGGCTGGGCCTGCACGGCAAGCCGTACGTGGCGTTCCTGGGCATGCTCGAGCCGCGCAAGAACATCGCCTCGCTGATCACCGGCTGGGCCGGGGCCGTCGCGGACATCGACGACCCGCCCGCGCTGGTCCTGGGCGGCGGCGGCGGCTGGAGCGATGAGGTCGACGTGGCGGTGGCCGGGGTGCCGCCGCACCTGCGCCTGATCCGCCCCGGCTACCTGCGCTTCTCCGATCTGCCCGGGTTCCTGGGCGGGGCGACGGTGGTGGCGTTCCCGAGCCGGGGCGAGGGGTTCGGGCTGCCGGTGCTCGAGGCGATGGCGTGCGGGGCGCCCGTGCTGACGACTCATTGCACCTCACTGCCGGAGGTTGGCGGCGAGGCGGTGGCCTACACCGAGCCTGACCCCGAGTCCATCCGCGACGCGCTGCGCTCGCTGCTCGAGGACACCTCCCGGCGCAAACGGCTCGCCGACGCCGGGTACGACCGGTCGCAGGAGTTCACCTGGGCCGCGTCGGCCGAGGCGCACCTGGCGTCCTACCGGCGCGCGGCCGAACAGACCGCCGCTGACGTCAGCGCCGTGTAACCTCATCTGTCATGCCGCGCGAACCACTAGAGGCGATTGTTCTTGTCGGGGGCCAGGGGACACGGCTGCGGCCGCTGACGCTGTCGGCGCCGAAACCCCTGCTGCCGACGGCGGGCGTCCCGTTCCTGGCGCATCTGCTGGCCCGGGCCGCGGTGGGCGGCGTCACCCACGTGGTCCTGGCGACCTGCTACAAGGCGGACATGTTCGCCGCGCAGTTCGGTGACGGAGCGGCGTTCGGGCTGGCTGTCGACTACGTCCAGGAGGACGTGCCGCTCGATACCGCCGGCGCCATCCGCAACGCCGCGAGCTCGCTGCGCGGCACCGGGCCCGCCGATCCGGTCGTGGTGCTGAACGCCGACATCTTGTCCGGGCACGATCTGGGTGCGCAGGTCGACCTGCATATCAAGACCGACGCCGCGGTGACGCTGCACCTGGTCGAGGTGGCGGACCCGTCCCCGTTCGGGGTGGTGCCGGCCGATGCGTCCGGGCGGGTGACCGCGTTCTTGGAGAAGACGCCGGACCCGGTNNGTGTTCCGGCGCGAGGTGATCGGGCAGATCCCGGCCGGGCGCCGGGTGTCGGTCGAGCGGGAGACGTTCCCCGGGCTGATCGCGGCCGGGGCGCTGGTGATGGGGTATCACGAGTCGGCGTACTGGCTGGATGTCGGGACGCCGCAGGCGTTCGTGCGGGGCTCGTGCGATCTGGTGCTCGGGCGGCTGCCCGGTCCGGCGGTGCCGGGCCCGGCGGGCCCGTCGCTGCTGCTGGCGGGGGCCTGGGTGGCGGAGGGCGCGTCGGTGTCCGGCGGGACCGTGGTGGGCGCGGGTGCGTCGGTGGGCGCGGGCGCGATCGTGGACGGCAGCGTGCTGTTCGACGGCGCGGCCGTCGGCGAGGGCGCGGTGGTGCGCGATTCGATCCTGGGCCGCGGCGCGATCGTGGCGCCCGGCGCGGTGCTCGACGGGGCGGTGGTCGGGGACCGCGCCTACATCGGGGCCGGCAACGAGCTGGCCCGCGGCATCCGGATCTGGCCGGACGTCCGGCTCGAGCCGACCTCGGTCCGCTTCTCCTCAGACGCCTGACCGCCCACGCGCATGACGGCGGCCCCCGAGCTCCCCGCGGTAACCTCGCCCGGACCTGCCTCGTCCGGACCCGCCGCCCCCGGAGCTGCCGGGCTGGCCCGGGAGTGGCAGCTGCCGTTCCCGCTCGACGCCCGCCTGTCGCTGTCCGTGCACCGTCGCGGCGGCGGTGATCCCGCGTACGCGGTGGACGCGGCCGACGCGGTGTGGCGCACCTCGCTGACTCCCGATGGCCCCGCCACGCAGCGCGTCCGGTCACGCCCCGCCCGCACCCCCGAGGTCGGCGCCTCCGGCACCCTGGTGACCGCGCAGGCCTGGGGTCCTGGCGCGGCCTGGCTGCTTGACCACCTACCCGCCCACCTCGGCGGCCTGGACGACAGGTCCGGCTTCACCGCCCGCGATCCGGTCGTCCGCGAGCTGATGCGCCGTCACGAGGACTTGCGGGTCGGGCGCAGCGAGCGGGTCTTCGAGGCGCTGGTGCCCGCGGTGCTCGAGCAGANNAGAAGGTGGTCAGCCGCGAGGCCCATCGAGCCTGGCGGTTCCTGCTGGTCAAGTTCGGGGAGCCGGCGCCGGGCCCGGCGCCGCCCGGGATGCGGGTGTGCCCGTCCCCCCGGGTGTGGGCGCGAATCCCGTCGTGGGACTGGCACCGGGCCGGGGTCGAGGGCGTCCGGTCCCGGACCATCATCACCGCCGCCGAAATCGCGGGCCGGCTCGAGGAGATCGTGCGCATGGGCGCGGCCGACGCGGATCGCCGCCTGCGGTCCGTCCCCGGCATCGGCCCGTGGACCTCCGCCGAGATCAGGCAGCGGGCGGCCGGCGACCCGGACGCGGTCTCGGTGGGCGACTACAACCTGCCCAAGGCGGTCGGCTGGACGCTGGCCGGGCGGATCACCGACGACGCCGGCATGCTCGAACTGCTCGCGCCCTACGCCGGCCATCGCTACCGGGTGACCAGGCTCATTGAGCTCGGCGGCGCCCGCCCCCCGCGCCACGGCCCGCGCATGTCCGTCCGCGACTACCGCGCCTTCTAGCCCGCCCGGGATCGTGGATCGTCACCATCTCCACGAGACGGCACCGATCCGCAATCATCGCCGGGCAGGCCAGGGGCTGCGCAGGCAGCGCAGATATGCCGCGTAAAGTTCGAGCATGAGTGTTTTCCGCGGCAACTCTGATAACGGCGAGGTCAAGGCAACGCAGGAGGGCAACGAAACCGGAGAGGCCACCGAAACCAACGACGCCACCGAAACCATGAAGGCCAGAGAAGCCACCGAAACCGCCGACGCCAGCCCCACCGCCAGCAGCCCCACCGCGTCGGCCATGCGCCGCACGCTGGCCCGGGCCAGGGACGGCAAGTCGCTCGACCGGGACGAGGCCACGATCCTGCTGCAGGCCCGCGGCGAGGATCTCACCACGCTGCTGAGCTACGCCGGCCGCACCCGCGACGCCGGCCTGGCCAGCGCGAACCGGCCGAACGTCATCACCTACTCGCGCAAGGTCTTCATCCCGCTGACCCGGCTGTGCCGGGACCGCTGCGGCTACTGCACGTTCGCGACCGTTCCGCACCGGCTGCACAGCCTGTACCTCGAGCCGGATGAGGTGCTCGCCATCGCCCGCGAAGGCGCGAGCATGGGCTGCAAGGAGGCCCTGTTCACCCTGGGCGACCGGCCAGAAGACCGCTGGCACCAGGCCCGGGAGTGGCTGGACGCGCACGGCTACGACGACACGCTGTCCTACGTCCGGGCGATGGCGATCCGCGTGCTCGAGGAGACCGGCCTGCTGCCGCACCTGAACCCCGGCGTGCTGTCCTGGCAGGACTTCCAGCGCCTCAAGCCGGTGGCCCCCTCGATGGGCATGATGCTCGAGACGACCGCGACGAGGCTGTTCAGCGAGAAAGGCGGCCCGCACTTCGGCAGCCCGGACAAGGATCCCGCCGTCCGGCTGCGCGTCCTGGAAGACGCGGGCCGGTGCAATGTCCCGTTCACCACCGGCATCCTCATCGGCATCGGCGAAACCCTGGCCGAGCGCGCCGAGTCGATCTTCGCGATCAGGAAGGTCGCCCGCGAGTACGGCGGCATCCAGGAAGTCATCGTGCAGAACTTCCGGGCCAAGCCCGACACCAAGATGCGCGACGTGCCCGACGCCGAGCTCGACGACCTGGCCGCGACGATCGCGGTGACCAGGATCGTGCTCGGCGCCAAGGCCCGGATCCAGGCGCCGCCGAACCTGGTCGGGGCGCAGTACGACCTGATCCTGCGGGCCGGCATCGACGACTGGGGCGGCGTCTCCCCGCTCACCCCGGACCACGTCAACCCCGAACGTCCCTGGCCCGACATCGACGAACTGGCGGCTCGCACCGCGTCCGCCGGCTTCACCCTGCGCGAGCGCCTGACCATCTACCCGCCCTACATCCGCGAGCCCTGGCTGGACCCGCGGCTAGCCCGGCACGTGGCCGCGCTGGCCGATCCCGTCACCGGCCTAGCCGCCGACGGCGCCATGCCGCGCGGCCTGCCCTGGCAGGAACCGGACGGCGGCTGGGGGCAATGGGCTGAATCCGGCCGCACTGACCTGCACGTGACCATCGACACCACCGGCCGCACCCATGACCGCCGGGATGATTTCGCTGAGGTCTACGGCGACTGGAACGAAATCGCGGAACGAACCCGGCCGCCCGCCCCCGCCCACCCGTCAAGCCCCGCCACCGCAGGCGCACCCGCCGTCCTAGCCGTCGGCGAGGTCGCCTCCGCCCTCCGCCAGGCCGAACGCGACCCGCTCGCCCTCACCGACGCCCAAGCGCTCGCCCTGCTGTCCGCGGACGGCCCCGACCTGGAGGCCCTGGCCGGCATTGCCGACGCGCTCCGCCGCGAGGTCATGGGCGACGACGTCACCTATGTCGTCACTCGCAACATCAACTTCACCAACGTCTGCTACACCGGCTGCCGGTTCTGCGCGTTCGCGCAGCGGCGGACCGACGCCGACGCGTACACGCTGTCGCTGCAGCAGATCGGCGACCGGGCCGCGGAGGCGTGGGACGCGGGGGCCACCGAGGTGTGCATGCAGGGCGGGATCCATCCCGATCTGCCAGGAACAGCCTACTTCGAAATTGCTTCCGAAGTCAAGCGGAGGCGGCCAGATCTTCACGTACACGCGTTCTCGCCGATGGAGGTGGTGAACGGCGCCTCCCGTACCGGCCTGCCGATCAGGGAGTGGCTGATCCGGGCCAAGGAGGCGGGCGTCGGCTCGCTGCCGGGGACGGCGGCGGAGATCCTGGATGACGACGTGCGCTGGGT
>PMST01000526.1 GCA_003168295.1 Actinomycetota bacterium | reverse complement strand
CCGGGTCGGATCCAGCGGCCCCATTCTCTGCCGCGGCCGGAGACACCGAACTGCGCAGGATCACCCACCGGACCATCGACGAGGTTTCCCGCCAGCTGGAGTCGTATCACCTCAACGTGGCCGTGGCCCGGCTAATGGAGCTGGTCAGTGCCACGCGCAAGGCCATCGACTCTGGCCCGGGCGCGGCTGACCCGGCGGTTCGCGAGGCGGCGGAGGTGCTGGCCGTGCTGGTATCGCTGTTCGCGCCCTACACGGCCGAGGAGTCGTGGCAGGTGCTCGGGCACAAGCCGTCGGTGGCACGGACGGCGTGGCCGACAGCGGATCCGAGGCTGCTCACCCAGGACAAGGTCACCTGCGTGGTGCAGGTCAACGGCAAGGTCCGCGACAAGCTCGAGGTCTCACCCGAGATCGCCGAAGACGAGCTTCGCGAACTCGCGCTGGTCGCGCCGGGGGTGCTCCGCACGCTAGGCGATCAGCAGGTTCGCCGGGTCATCGTCCGGGCGCCGAAGCTGGTCAGCATCGTCGCGGCGTAACGGCCCACGGCTGCGGCCACTCGCCGCACGCGGGAGCTTGGACGCCCGCCGTCACGATCGGGGCGGACGCGCCCGGCCCTGGATGGGTCCGAACGCCTCCGCACCGCCCGACCACTGCGTGCTCTGACCCGGCGTGCTCAAACGCGGCGGAGCACGGCGACAACGCGGCCAAGGATGGTGGCCTCGTCGCCGAGGATTGGCGTGTACGCCGGGTTGTGCGGAATCAGCCAGACGTGCCCGTCGCTCTGCTTGAACGTCTTCACCGTCGCCTCGCCGTCAAGCATGGCCGCCACGATCTCGCCGTTCTCCGCGACCTGCTGTTCCCGGACCACGACCCAGTCCCCGTCCGTGATGGCAGCGTTCATCATCGAGTCGCCCGCCACCTTGAGCAGGAACAGCGTGCCGTCGCCGACCAGCTGCCGGGGCAGCGGGAAGACGTCTTCCACGGACTGCTCGGCCAGGATCGGCCCGCCCGCAGCGATCCGCCCGATCAGCGGCACGTAGATGGCCTCCTGCGAGGGGATGTCGATGCCGGGAAGGTCGGTGGCCTCGGCCTCTTCGTGGCCACGATCCGGCCGCACGGCCGGGTGACCGGGCAGGCGCACCTCGACGGTTCGCGGCCGGCCCACGTCCCGGTGCAGGTACCCCTTCTTCTGCAGGGTGCTCAGCTGGTACGAGACGCTCGACGTGCTCGTCAGGCCGACGGCTTCGCCGATCTCCCGCATCGACGGCGGGTAACCGCGCTTCTGTACTGATTCCCTGATGACCTGGAGCACCTTGCGCTGCCGCCAGGTCAAGACGTGGTCGGGATCGGGCTTGTCCGGCGTGTCGGGAATGACGACGGGGACGCTGCCCTTCGGCTTGCGGCCCGGCCGCCCCTTAGGTCTGGGCGCCTCCGTTGGATCAATGTTGGAAGTACCTCGTGCGGCGCTTCCCATGGCGGTTTCCTCCATTTTGATGACCTTCCGTGTCCGAGTTCTTGCGTGCTGACTAGAGAGTAACGGTTCTCGCTCAAGATCCCAAACATCTGTTCGACGTGTCGTCAAAATGTCGGACCCTCGCGATACAACAAAGATGTACCCGTTCGATCGAACGTTAAGACGATCGAACTAGGATACGATCGAACAAGAATGGCTCGAACGAAGGTTTGATCATGGAGGCGCCATGAATGCGACGCGAGCTGCGGCGTTGCCCGCACACCGCCCGGAGAACTACGCGCGTCCCCGCCCCAGGCTCCACGTGGTGTACCGGGCCGAAGGCTCCCTAGCGGTCGTCGCCCCCCCTGCGGCCGCGCCCCCTGCGGCCGCGCCCTCCCTGACGCCAGCCCCCGTGGCCGCGCCCCCGAAAGCCTCGCCACCCGTAGCGGTACCCCCCGCCGCGCCGCGACCCCCCGCCGCGCCGCGCCCAGTTGCCGCGCCGGGACCTGCTGCCGCGCCACGGCCCGCCCGCCGTATGCCGGCCACCCAGCCGACGGTCAGTCCGCTGCGGCTCACCAGGCGCGGCCGCGTGGTGGTCGCGGGTATGGCCGTGCTGCTCGTGACGGTGCTATCCCTGCTCGTCGCCGGCGCGGCGCAGGCGACCAGCCACGGCGTGCCGCTCAGCACCGCCGGGCATAATCTGGCCCAGGTCGCCGTCCGCCCGGGCCAGAGCCTGTGGTCGGTGGCGGAGAGCGCGGATCCAGGCGCGGATACCCGCCTGGTGATCCGGCAGATCCTCCACCTGAACGCGCTTCACGGCGATACCGTCTTCGCGGGTGAGCGGCTGTGGGTCCCGCGCGGCTGAGGTCCGGGGACGGCGACACGCCGGCTAGGTCGCGGCGGCAACCCGGCACGCGAGCGCGTGGAAGCGACACGCCGGCGCGTGATCACGATCGCCTGCCAGCCAGGTTTTCGGGATTGAAAGCACCCGCGTGCTTGCCTCCGGCCGCTATCGTGGTCTACCGTAACCACAACATCTAGTACTTACATCGTTGTGTTTTTTCCACAAGTTGTGGTCACCGGGTACACTGGGAACACAACAAGGCAGCCCGGGAGGTGATCGCGTGCATTGCCCGTTCTGTCGTCACCCGGACAGCAGGGTCATCGACAGCAGGACCGCTGACGATGGTGCGGCGATCCGCCGCCGCAGGTCATGCCCGGAGTGCGGTCGGCGGTTTACCACCCAGGAGACGGTCATCTTGATGGTGGCCAAGCGCAGCGGTGTCACCGAGCCGTTCACCCGTGACAAGATCATCCATGGTGTGCAGCGCGCCTGCCAGGGGCGGCCCGTCAGCGAGGACAAGCTGGCGATCCTGGCCCAGCTAGTGGAAGAGACGATCAGGGCGCGGGGCCTGGCCGAGGTTCCCTCGCACGAGGTAGGCCTGGCCATCCTGGGCCCGCTCAGGGAGCTTGACGAGGTTGCCTACCTGAGGTTTGCCTCGGTGTACCGGGGATTCGAGTCGCTCGCCGACTTCGAGGAAGAGATCACGGCCTTGCGCCAGGAGCGTCGAAGCGTCACGCATACGGAAACGGGATCGTAGGGCGGTACCAGAGTTGTCATTGTTGGAGCGCGGCCATGCAGGGCCTTGCGGGGATCCGGAAGGGTCCCAGAAGGGGGAGAAATGACCGAGACGGTGAGCGGAGCGAGCACCCGTAAGGGGAAGGGGACCCAGCCCCAAGGTGCCCAGAACCAGGGGCCGCAGAAGCCGCGCGGCGGGCTCAAGATCGGCCGCATTAACACCACGCCGGGTGTGCACCCCTACGACCAGGTCACCTGGGAACGCCGGGATGTCGTCATGACGAACTGGCGGGACGGCTCGGTCAACTTCGAGCAGCATGGCGTCGAGTTCCCCGACTTCTGGTCGGTGAACGCGGCCAACATCGTGACCACCAAGTACTTCCGCGGCGCGGTCGGCTCACCGCAGCGCGAGTGGAGCCTCAAGCAGCTTGTGGACCGGGTCGTCGGCAAGTACGAGCAGACCGGCCGGGAGCAGGGCTACTTCGCCACCGAGCAGGACGCCGAGATCTTCGGCCACGAGCTCAGGTACGCCCTGATCCATCAGATGTTCTCTTTCAACTCCCCGGTCTGGTTCAACGTAGGCACCGCGTCCAAGCAGCAGGTGTCGGCGTGTTTTATCCTCGCCGTGGACGACACCATGGACGCCATCCTGGACTGGTACCGGGAGGAAGGCCTGATCTTCAAGGGCGGATCCGGGGCCGGCGTCAACCTCTCCAAGATCCGGTCGAGCAAGGAGCTACTGTCTTCCGGCGGCACCGCGAGCGGTCCGGTGTCGTTCATGCGCGGGGCCGACGCCTCCGCGGGCACGATCAAGTCGGGCGGCGCCACCCGGCGTGCGGCCAAGATGGTCGTCCTGGACGTGGACCACCCGGACGTGGCGGATTTCATCACGACCAAGGCGCGCGAGGAAGAGAAGGTCCGCGTGCTCCGCGACGCCGGCTTCGANNGATGGCGCAGGCCGCGTGGGCGTGCGCGGACCCCGGCATCCAGTACGACGGCACGATCAACGACTGGCACACCTGCCCCGAATCCGGGCGAATCTCCGCAAGTAATCCGTGTAGTGAATACGTTCACCTGGATAACTCCAGTTGCAACCTGGCCAGCATCAACCTGCTGAAGTTCCTCCGTGAGGATGACACCTTCGACGCCGCGCGGTTCAAGAAGATGTCCGAGCTCATCATCACCGCGATGGACATCTCCATCTGCTTCGCCGACTTCCCGACCGAGAAGATCACCGCCACCACGCGCGCGTACCGGCAGCTGGGCATCGGCTACGCCAACCTCGGCGCGCTGCTGATGGCCACCGGGCACGCCTACGACTCCGAGGGTGGCCGGGCCATCGCCGCCGCGATCACCTCGCTGATGACCGGTGCCGCCTACAAGACCTCAGCCGAACTGGCCGGCGCCGTCGGTCCCTACGACGGCTATGAGCGCAACGCCAAGCCGCACAAGCGGGTCATCCGCAAGCACGCGGACGCCAGCGAAGCCATCCGCCCGGTCGCCACCATGGACCGGGAGATCCTCCACCTGGCCAACCAGACCTGGCAGGAGTGCGCGGAGCTGGGCGAGACAAATGGGTACAGAAACGCCCAAGCCAGTCTACTCGCGCCTACTGGCACCATAGGCCTCATGATGGACTGTGACACCACTGGTATCGAGCCTGACTTGGCCTTGGTCAAGTTCAAGAAGCTGGTCGGCGGCGGTTCGATGCAGATCGTCAACCAGACCGTGCCGCGCGCGCTGAAGAACCTCGGCTACCCGCACGAGCAGGTCGAGGCGATCACCGAGTACATCGCCGAGCACGGCCACGTGGTGAACTCCCCGGGTCTGCGGCCCGAGCACTACGAGGTGTTCGACTGCGCGATGGGCGAGCGCGCGATCGCCCCGATGGGCCACGTCCGGATGATGGCCGCCGTCCAGCCGCACCTGTCCGGCGCCATCAGCAAGACGGTCAACATGCCCGAAAGCGCCACCGTGGAGGAGATCGAGCGGATCTACTTCGAAGGGTGGAAGCTGGGCCTGAAGGCCCTGGCGATCTACCGCGACAACTGCAAGGTGGGCCAGCCGCTGTCGGACGCGCGGAAGAAGCCCGCCGAGATCGCCGCCCCGGAGAACCCGGCGAGCCCGGCGACACCGGCTCCGCACGAGCACCGCCCGGTCCGCAGGCGGCTGCCCAGGCAGCGGCCCGCGACCGTCACCAGGTTCTCCGTCGCGGGCGCCGAGGGCTACATGACCGCCTCCAGCTANNCTGGCCGGCGTGATGGACGCCTTCTCCATGGCCATCTCGGTCGGCCTGCAGTACGGTATCCCGCTGGATTCCTACGTGGCCAAGTTCACCAACATGCGGTTCGAGCCGGCCGGCCTGACCGACGACCCGGACATCAGGATCGCCAGCTCGGTCATGGACTACATCTTCCGCCGCCTGGCCCTGGATCACCTGTCCTACGACGAACGCGCCGAACTCGGCATCCTGTCCGCGGCCGAGCGCTCCGCCGAGGTCGCGGGGCACGACCCGGCCGGCCTGGCCGAGGAGGTGGACCCGATCGAACTAGCCCAGTCGGCCGCCGTAGAACAGCCCCATCATTCCGAACGGGCCGTGCTGCCAGCCCCCGCTCCAGCCCAGCGGCCAGCCGCTCCCTTTCCGACCCCGCACAGCTCCACCGAGCTGATCGAGGCCCACCAGGGCCGCACCGCGGACGCACCGCTCTGTCTCACCTGCGGCACCAAGATGCGCCCAGCCGGCAGCTGCTACGTCTGCGAAGGCTGCGGCTCCACCAGCGGCTGCAGCTGATTTGAGGCCGTACGAGGGAGCAAAGGTCACGAGTGGACTTCAACTACTGGGATCTTGCCCGGTCCTGGACGGGCTGGTGTTCAGGTTCTGCCTGGACGCCTGCCCGAACTCCGCGAGCGCGTTGTTCCAGCGTTGGACAGGCTCACGCAATCCGTAGCCGCTATCAACCACTCTGAAGTTTCCGCATCCCGAAGGACTGGGACGTCTTCATCTCGCATGCTAGCGAGGACAGCCGGAACAGATTGCCCCGTGGGCTGAGGTGGCAGCGGATTCGAATCTGCTGCCACCCAGCCTGATGGAATATGCGGCTACTTCGTCCTGGCGGCCAGCTCGGCCGAACAGGGCGATGCAATTCTCGTCGGCCATCCGCATCTGCCCCCATTGCTGCGGTCTGGCCAGCGTGCCTGGCGGCACGCTGGCCAGATCAGCCTCGGCAGATCGGCCACAGAGGTACCGGCAGATCGCGCGCACATATACCGGCAGATCGGCCACGCAAGTGCTTCCAGCTGCTACGATGTCACTTCATGAGCGGTGAGACTGGTCTGTACTATCGGCATGCCGAGCTGATGGCTGCCGAGGGGCTGACGGATACCCGCGTCGTGGTGGTCAACGGCGCCAGGCAGGTCGGAAAGAGCACCCTGGCGGAGTTGATCGTCGCCAGGTCTCCAGGCGCGCGTGAGCTGTTCCTGGACGACCAGGCGGTGCGCGCCGCCGCGGAAGCGGACCCCAGCGCTTTCGTGCGGCATGACGGTTTGCTGATGATCGATGAGATCCAGCGAGTGCCGGAACTGCTGCTGGCTATCAAGCGCGAGGTGGACCGCGATCCGCGCCCCGGCAGGTTCCTGCTGACCGGCTCGGCTCGGCTTCTGGGGCTGAGGGACTTGCCTGATGCGCTGCCGGGACGCGCCGAGACCATTGAGTTGTGGCCGTTGTCGCAGGGGGAGATCGACTCTGCGGCGGACGGGTTCGTGGATGCCGTCTTCCGGCTCGACGGCAACCTCAAGATGCCGCCATGTTCACTGACCAAGCGTGATTATGTTGCACGGGCGCTGCGCGGTGGGTACCCGGAGGCGGTACGTCGTGACCCGGGGCGCCGTCGGGCGAGGTTCTTCGACTCCTACGTGACCGACCTGGTCACTCGTGACGTCCGACAGATATCCGATATCGAGCGGCCGGCCGAGATGCGCCGCCTGCTCAGTGTCGTGGCGGCCCGGATGGGGACCCTAGCGGTTGTGCAGTCGATGGCGAACGACATTGCCCTGCCCCGGCGGACGCTCTCGCGCTACCTGGACCTGCTTGAGCTGATCTTCGTGATCAAGCGCGTTCCGGCGTGGTCATCGAATTTGACTACCCGCGCGATATCCACGCCGAAGCTGATCGTTACCGACTCCGGACTCGGTGGCAGGCTCATCGGCATGTCGGAGGAGCGAGCGAAAGACCCGACTGCCCTGGTCGGGCCGTTGCTGGAGAACTTCGCGATCGGCGAGGTCGCACGCCAGCTCACCTGGGCCGAAG
>PMST01000386.1 GCA_003168295.1 Actinomycetota bacterium | reverse complement strand
GCCGAGCCGGGCTGCCCGGGACGCCGGCGGCCGCCCTTGGCGGCGCGGGTACTCCCGGCTGCTTTGGCAGCGGCGCGCGGCTGGCCGGCGGCGCGCGGCTGCGCGGGAGCGTGCGGCTGGGCGGGCGTGTTGTCGGGATCCTCGCCGGGGTCGTCCCAGTCGTCGGGCTCGAGCGAGTCCAGCCACGCGATCCATTCCTCCCGGGTTAGCCAGTCCTCTCCCGCGGCGCGCGGCTCGCCGGTGTCCCGGGCGGGGTCGTCGTCCCGCTCGGGGTCCGGGGAGACCGGTTCTGCAGGCATGGGGTGCCGTCCGTCCGGAGAGAGGGTCCGCTTGTATCAAACATAATAGCGAATACTGACCCTCACCGCAATCATTGTTGCTTACTAGTGACGAATTTCGAATTAAATGACCGGTGTTTTCGGTGTAACGGCAGAGGTGAGGTAGGAAGGAGTTGCCCCACCTGGGTTGCAGGACTCCCAGTTCACCGGGATGGCGTAGTAGAAGTCATTGTCCAGCAGCCGCACAGTCAGCTTCTGGCCTGAGGCCTGTTCGAACTCCTCCGCCCGGGCCTGGACGTTGCCGCAGAATACGTCGTTGTCGCAGCCCAGGAAGCGAACCTCAGCCATGCCCCGGTCGCCGCTGGCAGGTTGGGTTAGGGGTGCGGGCAGTGCCGTTCCGTATTCTGATCTGGCGGTTACGCATCCGCTGCCTCCGCCGGGCCGGGGACCTGGGCCAGCGCCTCGTCTGGCCCGCTCAAGCCCGCGGCCCGGCGGCGCTTGAGCTCGGTGAGGAACGGGGAATCCTTGGCGGTGCGCACGATGATGAAGGCACTGCCGTAGCACAGGACGAGGATGCCGAGGGCCACGCCGGTCACGACGCCGGCCTCGGTGGTCATCCCGTAGATGCACAGGACGAGCATCACGCCGCCGCCGATCAGCGGGAGGATGCCGCCGAGGAGCAGCGACCGGCCGCTCCTGGTGAGCTGGCTGCGGTAGAACCACACGCTGCTCACCGCGACCATGAAGTACATGAACAGGTAGAGCTCGCCGCCGGAGCTGATGATGTCGGTGATGACCTTGAAGAACGACGAGCTCGCCAGGTAGGGGATCAGGAAGATCGGAGGGATCAGCCCGAGGACGACCAGGGCCGCCCACGGCGTCTGGTGCTTCTCGCTGATCTTGCCCAGGAAGCCCGGCAGCAGCCGGTCGCGCGCGAACGCGTAGAGCAGACGGCTCGACTCCGTCATCTGCAGCTGGGTCGTGCCGATCACCGCGATGAGCACGGCCAGCGGGAGAATCCGGCCGGCCAGTCCCGGGGCCAGCAGGCTGCCGGCGTAGGCGAGCACGTCGCCGCCGTGAGTCAGGAGCGTCTTGGTATTCGTGATGCCCTGGAAGACCATGACCAGGACGGTGAACCAGATGATCAGGAACGCCACCGAGGCGATCATGGCGCGGCCCGGGTTATGCCGCGGTTTCGTCGACTCCTCGCTTACGACGGAGGTAGCCTCCCAGCCCGCGTACAGGACCGCGCAGGTGACACCGGCGTTGGCCACCCCGTGAATGCCGCCGATATTGCTGGCGAAGGAGAAGTCCGACCACGAGGGCAGGGTGGCCCCGCCGGCGTGGCTGGCCTCGTGGATCAAGGCCAGGATCAGGAACGAGATGACGGACGCGTACTCGATGACGATCAGCGTCGTCTGCACCCAAACGGACGGACGCAGGCCGCGGATCGAGATCCAGAGCAGCACGCCCATGATGGCGGCCGCGATGAGCCAGGTCACCGGCTTCGGGAACGTCGAGCTCGGGGACACGACGAACAGCAGGTAAGCGCCCGCCAGGGTGATGTTCCCGATGTTGAAGAGCGTGGCGCCCAGCGCGGACAGCAGGCCGGTGCCGATACCGGCCACCGGAGACGTCGCCTCGCCCACCCAGACGTACGGGGCGCCCGCGCTGGGCCGCCAGCGGTTCATGGCGGCATAGCCCAGGGTCACGCACAGCATCAGCAAGCCGACGAGCAGGACAATCAGCGGCGAGGCCAGGCCCGTCAGCGTCAGCAGCAGCGCCAGGGTGAAGGCCACGGCACTGGACGGAGCGACGTTGGCTACGGCGACGATGACGTCGCCGCCGAGGCCGATGGCATTCGCCCGGAGACCTCGCTGAGGGCCATCTTGTTCGGTGGTCACAATTCCTCCTTGTGATGCGGGTCAGCGCTCATGGTCAAGGCCAGCGGCCCAGGAGGCGATCCCGTGCCAGAGCGCGGGATAGCCCTGCCAGCTGGTGAACTCCGCTGGCGCCCAGTGCGGTCCGAGGTCTGAGGCAAAGGCCACGGAACGACCCTGGCCGAACGTGCCGACAGCGAGCAGCGGGTCGTTCCCGCAGCTGGCCACGACCTGGCCGGGCGGCCGGGCCGTCAGCCGGTTGTACCCGAGCAGCCTGGGCCACGGGCCGGTGATCGCCGCGACCGTCGGGTGGCCGGGCAGGTCGATGGCGGGAGTGACCCCGGCCGGCCTTTCGACCCGGTCATCGGCCGCCGACACCGTGACCGGCAGTACCTCCTGCAGGCACGTCTGGCCGTACCTGGCCGTTCCGTCGATTCCGCTGAACGACATGTAGCCGCCGACCATGACCAGGCCGCCGCCGCCGGCGGTGTAGGCGGCGATCAGCTCCAGCAGGTCGGGCGCGACCTGGCCTTGTATGAAGGTCGGGCGGCGGAGCAGGAAGGTGTTGCTGCCGACGTCGGAGAGGGCGACCACGGCGTACCGGCTGAGGGCCTCGGCCGTGGACGGCATCTTGGTGTCCACCAGATGGCTCGGAATGTGGTCGACCGCCCACCCGCGCGACTCCAGGGCCGCGACGAAGTCGGCACAGCCCTCCTCGTACGTGGACGTGGTGAAGCTGTCGAACCCCTTGGTATGGATGGTGTGGCTGAACCAGGACTCACCCACCAGCAGCAGGCGGTGTTCGCCCGCCGGCGTCTGTGCGCTCATGAGGGATGCTTCCTTCCCTGGCGAGTCGCTCGCCGGTCCCGCCGGACGTGCCTGGCCAGGTGGCTGCGGCGGCGTTGCCGTTGCGCCTAGAGAGCCTCCGGAAGCTGGGTGAGAAATCGTTTCATGAAACGATTTCCATTACTGTAGGGACGTGCCCAAAGACCGTCAACCCCTCATGCCGCGGGTCTGCGCCAGGAACGTGAGGTGAAGGGTGCCGACGACCATTCGCGACGTCGCCGCAATGGCCGGGGTATCTGCGGCGACCGTTTCGCGGGTCATGAACGGGAAGGCCGATGTCGCCGCTGACCTGCGGCAACGGGTGCTGGCCGCGGTCACAGAACTCGGCTACCGGCGCAACGGCCCGGCCCGCAGCCTGCGCACCCGGGCGGCGATGGTGCTCGGTGTCATCATCTCCGACATCACCAACCCGTTCTTCACCGCGGTCGTCCGGGGCGCCGAGGACCAGGCGCAGCTGGCCGGGTACTCCGTCGTGCTCGCCAACGCCGACGAGGACGTCGCCAAGGAAGCCCGTTATCTCGAGGTGGCGGCGGACGAGCAGATGGCCGGCGTGCTGCTCTCGCCGGCCTCACCCCGGCGGACCAGCATCGACGTGCTGGTCGAGCGGGGCATCCCGGTGGTGACGATCGACCGGCGGCTGACCGCGGCGGCGGTGGACAGCGTCACCGTCGACAACCACGCGGCCGCCCGGAAGGCGGGACAGCACCTGATCGCCCAGGGCTGCCGGCGGGTCGGGCTCGTCGCGGGCCCGGTCCAGACCACCACCGGCGCCAGCAGGCTGGCCGGGTACCGGGCCGCGCTTCGCGCCGCCGGGCGGACGGTCGATCCTTCGCTTATTGCCTACGCTGACTTCCGGACCGAGGGCGGATATGCCGCCACCCGGCAGTTGCTGCGGCAGCGCCAGCCCCCTGACGGCCTGCTCTTCTCCAATAACCTCATGACCGTGGGCGGCCTGCGGGCCATTGCCGAGGCCGGGCTGGCCATCCCCGACGACATCGCCATCGTGGGTTTCGACGACGCGATCTGGACTACCGCGCTCAGGCCGCCGCTCACCGTGGTGGCCCAGCCGACGTATGAGATCGGGCAGACGGCGGCGCGGCTTCTGCTCCGCCGCATCGAGGGGGAGAAATTCCCGCCGCGTCGCGTGGTGCTGCGGGCCGAACTCATCGTGCGGGCCAGCTCGCAGCGCCGCACCGGGCCGGACGAGGGGAGCCGGGATGGCTGATCTGGTGGTGGTTGGTTCCTACAACGCCGGCCTGACCGTGTACAGCGCCACGTTGCCGGCGGCCGGCGAGACAGTCGTCGGCAGCCGCTTCGAGCAAGGGCCCGGCGGGAAAGGCGCGAACCAGGCCATCGGCGCACGACGGCTCGGCGCCGACGTCCTGTTCGTCACCAGGCTCGGGGCCGACGCCTTCGGCGATGAGGCGCGCTCCATCCTGCTCGCCGAGGGATTGCCGGAAGGTGGCATCACGACCGATGACCAGAACCCGACCGGGATCGCCCTGATCCTGGTCGAGGACTCCGGGCAGAACGCGATCTCGGTCGCGCCCGGCGCCAATGCATCGCTCAGCGGGCCCGATGTTCTGGGCCGGTTCGGTGCTGACCTGCGCGGCTGCAAATACCTGCTGATGCAGCTTGAGTGCCGGGCCGAGCTCGCCGTGGACCTCGCGTCGTGGGCACGTGACGTCGGGTGCGTCTCGATCCTCAACCCGGCACCGGCCCGGCCGCTTCCGCGCGGTGCGCTGGCATCATTCGACATCATCACGCCCAATGAGGGCGAACTTCAGGCGCTTGCGGCCTCGCTAGGCCTCGCCAGCGGCCCGGCTGACGTGCTGGCCAGGCAGCTGGTGGCCCGCGGGGTCCGCGACGTGGTGGTCACGCTGGGAGAACGCGGCGCATTGCGGGCATCGGCGGCGGGGCTCCAGCATTTCGATGCTTATCCGGTCCGTGCCATCGACACGACGGGAGCAGGCGACGCCTTCAACGCCGGCCTGGCCGCGGCCTTGGTACGTGGTGAGCCGATGGAGTCGGCGATCGATCACGGCTGCCGGGCGGGAGCGTTCTGCGTGACCCGCAACGGCGTGATCGACGGGCTCGGCTACCCTTCCGACCTGGAGATGCTGAGGTAGTAAGGCGCCGCTCGGGTCCGCCGGCCGGTCCCGTGACGTGACTGGCGGGCCGGGTCGCGGCCTGCCAGATTCGTGCCGCCAGCAGAACCATCGCGACCGCGAACGGCAGCATGAACCAGATGACGACGGGTCCGTTGGCGGACTGCGCCTCCGCGATTTCCAGGCCGACGGTGAACAGGACCGCCAGCCAGCGCGGTACGTTCCGGCTCCGCCACAAGGCAAACCCCATGACCACCGGCGCGGTGTACTCGGTAAAGAAATAGAGGTAAGTGAACGTCTGGCTGGACGTTGAGTTAAAGGATGTCACCAGGAACTGCGCGGCCGCGTCGGGTGTCATGTGCGCCGACGCGGCGGCGGCCAGGTTGACCCCGACCAGGACGTTGACGATCGCGCCGCAGAAGGCGCCCAGGCCGCCGAGCAGCGCCGCGGCGGTGGCCATCACCCAGCCGCGGTCCCGGACCAGCGTCGCGATCGCCGCATAGGAGACGGCCAGCGCCCCGAGTGCCGCGATCGTCAGCGAACCCGAGACATATAGCTGAGCCGGGTGCCTGGCCGCGATGGGCAGCACGCCGAACGCGACCGCCGTGGTGTTGACCAGCCGATCGGTGCCTTTGGGATCCAGCGCCTCGGCCGCGATATAAAGCACCGCGGTAAGCGGTAGGAAAAGGGCCAGCAGGCGCAGGCGTGCCCGGGAAGGCTTATCCATCGAATTCTCCGTCCGGGTCCAGCTGACCGGATGGGGGCTGAGGATCCGAACGCTATGAGATCGGCCGCTCCCCCACATCTGCCCTACGGCTACTGTTCGCCGCGCGGCTATGCCTGCAGGCATAGGCACAGCAGGTGAGTACCGGGCCTGATGGCCGGGTGGTTCCGTGGGTGTGGCTGGATGCCCGTAAGCTTGGGCTGTCGTAACTGACGTGTTCTAAAAGCGTCGCGGACACTGGCATGAGGGACCAAGGGGATGGCGGTGAACGCTCCCATCAGCATCAGGGACGTGGCCGCGCATGCGGGCGTTTCGGTGGGCACCGTCTCTAACGTGATGAACCGGCCCGACATCGTGGCGGCCTCGACCCGTGACCGCGTGCACGCCTCGATCAAGGCGCTGGGGTTCGTCAGGAACGAGTCGGCCAGGCAGCTGCGGGCCGGGCGCAGCCGGATGATCGGCCTGATCGTGCTGGACGTGGCCAACCCGTTCTTTACCGACGTAGCTCGCGGCGTGGAGGACGAGGTGAGCAAGTCCGGCCTGGCCGTCATCTTGTGCAACTCCGACGACCAGCTGTCGAGGGAGAGCGGCTACCTGGACCTGCTCGAGGAGAACCGCGTCCAGGGCATCCTGATCACCCCGGTCGCCGACGACCGGCACCGGCTCGCTGAACTGCAGGCCCGGGGCACGCCGGTGATCCTGGTGGACAGCAGGTCCCCGGGCCGCGGGCAGTGCTCGGTCTCGGTCGACGACGTGCTCGGCGGCGATATCGCCGTGACTCACCTGCTCGAGGCCGGGCATGAGCGGATCGCCTTCGTCGGCGGCCCGGCCAGCCTCCGCCAGGTCGCCGACCGCCGTGAGGGCGCCCTGCGGGCCCTATCCCGGGCAGGCGCGGGGCCGGCCGAGCTGATGGGTTTCGAGACACCGGCGCTCAACGTCGCCGCGGGAAAGGCCGCGGGCGCCGCCATCGCGGACACCCGCCCGCCGGACCGGCCGACCGCGGTCTTCTGCGCCAACGACCTGGTCGCGTTCGGCCTGCTGCAGGAGATGACCGAGCGCAAGATCAAGGTGCCGACCGACATCGCCATCGTCGGTTACGACGACATCGACTTCGCCGCGGCCGCCGCCGTGCCGCTGTCATCGGTCCGCCAGCCCCGGCAGCTGATCGGCCGGACCGCGGCCCAGCTGCTGCTTGAGGAGGCCCTGGGCCAGGACGGCCATCAGCACCGGCAGGTCATCTTCGAGCCGGAGCTCGAGGTCCGCCGGTCCAGCCAGGGCGGCCCTCGGCCGCGGCGCCGGAGCCCCGCCGCGGCGGTCCTGCCCCGCTGAGCTCAATCCGCGGAACGGTTGGGGTTGTGGTTGGGGGTGCCGTTCCGATTAGTCATGAAACCCGGCCCTGAAG
>PMST01000409.1 GCA_003168295.1 Actinomycetota bacterium | reverse complement strand
AGCACGCCGGTCAGCAGCGACGACACCGGCGTCCCGGGCCGGACCAGCCAGGAAAGATCGAAGGCCTGGACCTGCCCGGCTGACAGCCAGCCCGCCTCGTTGGCGGTATGGAACGCGGTCATCACCAGCCCGGCCGCGACGACCACCAGGATCAGGCCAGTGAGCTTGAAGAACCTGGCCAGGTTGAGCCGGACCCCGCCGCGGTAGATGCCATATCCGACCACGGCCGCGAGCAGGATCCCGATCACCGCGCCTGCCCACGAGGTGGTGGCATCGCCGGAGGCATGGAAGGTGGCCAGCAGGAATACCGCTGTTTCGAAGCCTTCTCGCAGCACGGCCAGGAACGCCATCAGCACCAGCGCCCGGCTGGACCCGGACGCCAGCGCGGACGCCGTCGATCCCTCCAGATCCCCCTTCAGGTCCCGCGCGTGCCGCCGCATGAAGATGATCATGTAGGTGACCATGCACACCGCCAGCGCGCCGACGACGGTTTCCAGGCCTTCCTGCTGCTGCTGCGGCAGGCCCGACGAGATCACCTGCAAGGCGATCGCGATGCCGACGCAGATGACGACCGCCGCGGCCGTGCCGATCCAGACCTGGCGAAGCGCGTCCCGCCGCCCCTGCTGGCCCAGGAACGCGGCGATGATTCCGACGATCAGCGCCGCCTCCAGACCCTCACGCAGCCCGATCACGAATGTCGGCAACACGCGCTGTCCCCCGTCCCCTGATACATCACCGGCGGCCCTGAGTTAGGAAAGGCATACCTAACTTAGGCATACCTAACAACAAGCCCGTCCCCCCTGTCAATGTGCCGCCAGTCACAGGGCACGGGCGTTGTCGCAGGTGGTGAGGCCTCCGGGAATATGGTTAGGCTAACCTAACTTGTACCGGGCAAAGCTTCGCCGGATCATAAAGCTTCATCGACCTCTGATGGCTGACCAGCCAGAACGCCGGCCCGCGCTGGTGCCCAAGTTAGGCTAGGCACGTGAACCACGAGCACGACCTCATCGATACCACGGAGATGTACCTGCGCTCCGTGCTCGAGCTCGAGGAAGAGGGTGCCGTCCCGCTGCGCGCGCGGATCGCGGAGCGGCTGGGGCAGAGCGTCCCCACGGTCTCGCAGAAAGTAGCCAGGATGGAACGCGACGGGCTGCTCACCTTTGACGGCGACCGCCGGATCCAGCTCACCCCGGCCGGACGCGCGGCCGCGACACGGGTGATGCGCAAGCACCGGCTCGCCGAGTGCCTGCTCTCCGGCATCCTCGGCCTGGACTGGCAGCTAGTCCACGACGAGGCCTGCCGGTGGGAGCACGTGATGAGCGAGGCCGTGGAGCTCCGGGTGCTTGACATCCTCGGCCATCCCACGGAATCCCCGTACGGAAACCCGATCCCCGGGCTCGCCGAGCTCGGCGACGACGAGGGCGATGAGTTCCTCGGCGGCATGGTGGCGCTGAGCCAGGTGCCCGAGGCGGCCGGCAGCGTCGTGGTGCGCCGTATCGGCGAGCCGATCCAGTCCGACACGGCGCTGCTGACCCAGCTGCGCGGGGCCGGATTCCGGCCGAACGCCGAAGTGCCGGTGAGCCGGGTCAACGGCATCGTCAGGATCGGCACCGGCCAGCAGGGGGTCGAGCTCGACGACGCTACCGCCGCCCACGTCTTCGTCACCGACGTCAGGTAACCCGCAGAACTCGCCGGTGGCGGGGGGTAGAGAACTGTCATGACCCGCAGCACCCAGCCCGAGCTAGCTTGGCTGGAGATCGTCCGGGCTGAAACCAGGCTCCGTTCGGTGGCATTGGTGCCTGAGGTCCGGCTGTACCAGGCCAGCGAACCGATCGGGGTGTGGCAGCGGACCGAGCGGGCGGCCGGGCGGACCGGGCTGGACCCGCCCTTCTGGGCGTTCGCCTGGGCCGGCGGGCAGGCGCTGGCCCGTTACCTGCTTGACCACCCGGAGACGGTCAAGGACCGGCAGGTGATCGACATCGCCTCGGGCTCCGGGCTGGTGGCCATCGCGGCGGCCCGGGCGGGAGCGGCCGCGGTCACCGGCTACGACATCGATCCGCTCGCGATCGCGGCCATCACGCTGAACGCCGCGGCCAACGGCGCGGCGGTGCTCGCGGTCCAGGCCGACATCCTGGACGCCGACGGCCCCGGCGCCGACGTAATACTGGTGGCCGACGCGTTCTACGAACGGGAGCTGGCCCGCCGGGTGGCGCGGTTTGCCGAACGAGGGCAGGCCCGCGGCGCCGATGTCCTGGTCGGTGACTTCGGGCGGGCCTACCTGCCCCGGGACCGGCTCGCGCCGCTGGCCGCCTACGACGTTCCCGGTCTGAGCGCGCTGGAAGACAGCGACGTCAAGCGCACCACCGTCTGGGGGCCGCTCGGTGCGTGAGTTGACGCGGCACTGCCGTTCCGAATTAATGATCGTGATATTGGTGAGTCGCTGAAAGGGGTCGCTGGACATGAGTCGTGTGGTGGTCATCGGAGCGACCGGGCACATCGGCAGTTACCTGGTGCCGCGGCTGGTGCGCGGCGGGCATGAGGTGATCGCGATGAGCCGCGGCGACCGCGATCCTTATCACCCGAGCCCGGAGTGGGGCTCGGTCACCAAGGTCAGGGCCGACCGTGAGGCGGAGGACGCGGCCGGGACGTTCGGGGACCGGATCGCGGCGCTGGGGCCCGATGTCGTGATCGACCTGATCTGCTTCACCGCCGCCTCGGCGCGGCAGCTCGTCGACGCGCTGCGCCCGTCCCGCCCGCTGCTGGTGCACTGCGGAACAATCTGGGTGCACGGTCCCGCGCTCCGGGTTCCCGTCACCGAGGACGAGCCGCGGACCGCCTACGGCGAGTACGGCACCGGCAAGGCGGAGATCGAGGCCCTGCTGCACCGCGAGACGCTCGCGGGCGGGGTGCCGGCCATTGTCCTGCACCCGGGGCACATCAGCGGGCCGGGCTGGCCGGTCATCACGCCGGCCGGCAACCTGGATCCCGCTGTCTGGACGTCTCTGGCGGCCGGCCAGGCGCTCGCTCTGCCCGATCAGGGGCTCGGGGTGCTGCACCACGTGCACGCCGATGACGTGGCGCAGGCCTTCGAGCTGGCGCTGTTCCGGCCCGCGGCGATCGGGGCGAGCTTCCACGTGGTGGCCGAACAGGCGATGCCGCTGCGGGGCCTGGCGGCCGGAGTCGCGGGATGGTTCGGCCGGGAGCCGGTGCTGGACTTCGTGGACTGGGCCGAGTTCGAGCGGCGGGCCGGGGCCGAGCACGCCCAGACCACCCGCGAGCACACCGCCCGCAGCATCACCGCGAGCATCGCGCGAGCACGGGAGGTCCTCGGCTACGCGCCGCGGTACAGCTCGCTTGACGCCTTGCACGAGGCGTTGACCTGGCTCGTTGACCACGGCGAGGTTGACGTCGGCGCACAGCGGTTCTAGGGCGGCGGCGGGCTGGCCTGGCCGGCGCCCACGGCGGGCCTCCTGCCCCACACGTTGAACGGCGAGAATCTCGTATCTGATGCGATAGGTGGGTAACCATCCTGGTGGGGACCGTGTGGCGATGGCAGAACTTGATTCCCTATCCATTTCGCCGCGGCGCCGCGATCACATCGAACCCATTAGGCTATTTATTCGCAATTTTCACAGAACAGGCGTCTATATTGCGGCCATGGACGGTATTAGCTATTATGTTTGATAGAAGGCATCGACTAGGGCCGTAGATCATTTCTCTGAACGGACGGTGCTGCGTGACCCAAGGACCGGTTTCCCCAGACCCCGGGCGGGACGACGACCCCGCCCGGGACCCTGGCGAGCCCGGCCGTACTCCGCGCGACGGCTCCCTAGGCGATCCCGGGGGGACCCCGGATGAGTTCTCTGGCGACGGCGAGCAGGAGCTGCCTCCGCCTGTTGAGGACTGGCTGACCGATGATGAGTGGCTGGACTGGCTGTACACGGTCGAGTCTGGGGAAGAAGAAGATCCGGAGGAGGATGATTCCGGCCAGGCCGCCCGCGGTGCCAAGCCCGCCCGGGCCGGCCAGGGATCCCGCGCTCCGAAGGGGTCCCGCGCCGCCAAGGCAAGCACCCCCAAGGCCGCCCGTGTTCCCCAGGGGAAGCGCCGCGGTCCGGGGCAGCCCGGGTCGGCGCGGCGGCTTCCCGGGGATTCGCCCGGTCCGGTCGGGGCGTTCGCGACCGGGCAGGTGATGGATACCGCGCCGGGCGGCCCGGTGGTGTTCGGTCACGCCGAGTACGCCGCCGGGGAGGATGCCCGGTTCGCCGGCGCGACCGATGATGAGCTCACTGGCCTGATCTGCGGGCTGGACCGGGCCGAGGCGGCCGCGTGCGCGCTGAAGCACGCGGCGGTGGCCGAGCTGATCCGGCGCAGTCCCGAGGACGGCTGCGTGCTGGAGGGCCCGGCGCAGATGCCCGGTACCTACGATGAGTTCACCGAGGCCGAGCTGGCCGATGCGCTGGCCGAGACCCGCCAGGCCGCCGCCGGGATGCTCGGCCTGGCGCAGGATCTGCAGGTCAAGCTGCCCGGCACGAACGCGGCGTTCCGGTCCGGCGTGCTGCGGCTGTCCAAGGTGG
>PMST01000490.1 GCA_003168295.1 Actinomycetota bacterium | reverse complement strand
CCGTGCCGTACATGCCGCTGGCCGTCGTGGACATCGTCGAGCCCGGCGGCTTGTCCATGAAGGGCATGAACTTGTCCGGGAAGCCCGGCATCGTGCAGGCGATGCAGATGCCGCCCACGTTCGGGCAGCCGCCGACGCCGTTGATCCAGCCCCGCTTGGGTACGTTGCACTTGACCACGGGTCCCCAGCAGCCGAGCTTGACCAGGCACTTGGGCGAGCCGTACTCGGTGGCGAAGTCGCCTTCCTCGTAGTACCCGGCCCGGTCACAGCCCTGGTGCACGGTGGCGTCGAAGAGCCACCGCGGCCGCAGCGCCTCGTCCAGCGGGATCATCGGCGCCTGCCCCGCCACCTGGTACAGCAGGTACAGGATGGTCTCGGACAGGTTGTCCGGCTGGATCGGGCAGCCCGGCACGCAGACGATGGGCAGCCCGGCCTTGGACTTGTAATCCCAGCCCAGGTAGTCCGGCACGCCCATGGCGCCGGTCGGGTTGCCCGCCATCGCATGGATGCCGCCGTAGGTAGCGCAGGTGCCCACGGCCAGGATCGCCGTGGCCTTGGGGGACAGCCGGTCGAGCCATTCGTTGGTGGTCATCGGCTGGCCCGTCGCCGGGTTGTTGCCGAAGCCGCACCAGTACCCCTCGGACTTGATCGCCTCGTTCGGGATGGATCCCTCGACGACGAGAACGAACGGGTCGAGTTCCCCTCGGTCGGCCTTGTGCCACCACTCGATGAAGTTGTCCGCACCCTGCTCGGGTCCGCACTCGAAGTCGATCAGCGGCCAGTGCACCGCGACCTTGGGCAGGCCCGGCAGGGCGCCGAGCACGATTTCCTCGATGCTGGGCTGGGTTGCGGCGGTCAGCGCCACTGAGTCGCCGTCGCAGCCGAGGCCGCCGTTCATCCAGAGAATGTGGAGGACTGGTTCCTCCGTGGCCTGGGTCATAGCGCCCACCCCTTCATGGGGACGGCCCGCCTCCGCGGGCGCCCGGTTTAAGGTCGCGCGTGCGCAGGGCGGGCAAGCGCGAGGGGGCGACGCCGGGCCGCCTGCTCGGTTACCTGGGCCCGGATCACGCCGGTGCATAGTGCAGCCCTAATGGGCCGGAGGCCGGCCCGCGGAAAAAGGGCTACGCGGTATCGCTGAGGCCGGCGAGCCCATTCTCGTCGCACCGCAGCGGATCGTTGACGGCAGCTGCCGCCCGGTTGACCGCTCATCACATGTTCACTCGGCCGGCTTATAGCCACAAGGCCATTACCGATTCACTCACACTAGACCTGCCGAGTGAAGATCTCAAGACAGTACGGTCACCTACCTGGACACATCTGTCTGACAGTTCTGGCTCGTCTTGACGGGCCAATTCAAAGTACTCTCTTGTCATACCCGGTGACAGGGCGCACTCGAGTAGTTTCCATGATCGGTGAACCGGAGGGCGGCGATGGAGGAGCCAGCCGACATGATCAGCGACAATATCGAGGTTGTACCTGTCGTGGTCCTGTCACAGACGTTCCCCGCCCGGCCGTCCTCTATCCCGGATGTCCGCGACTTCGTTCGCCGCTGCCTGGCTCAGTCGCCCCTGTCCGAGGAAGACAACCGGGAAGTGGGCGAGACCGTCAGCCATGCGCTGCTGGAAGCGGCAGGCCCGACCGGCGCGATCAACATCTCCTTCCGCATTTTTCCCGACCACGTCGAGGTGGACGTCCTGCGCTCAGGGGCTCAGGTCGGGACGGCCGCGGGCCTGGACGCCCTGACCTCGCTGCTCAAGGCCAACGCGATGGCGATGGGGGAGGCCGCCGCCGGCCGGGGCGAACCGAGGGCAGGCTACGACGCGTCCGATGAGACCGCGTTCGCCGACTGGATGGCTGGCGTGCTGCGCCGCGAGGGCATGACCATGGAGGCGGCCGCCCGCCAGCTCGGGGTCTCCGTGAAGACGGTCAGCCGCTGGGTCGGCGGGAGCACTGAGCCGCGGCTGCGTGATCTGCGGCGAATCCGGGAACTTTTCGGCGATTTCCCGCTGCCCTGATCCCACATGTGTCCTGTTACGCAAGTGGCTCCTTGACGTCCCTGTTTCCTCATACCCGGATTGGCCCGGTATCGAGGGATGTATTCCATCCGTAAAAATTCCGCGGTAGACCTTTCGCCTCCTGACCCTTACGGTGGGGCCCGTGGCTTACACAGGAAACTTCCGGCTCGGGCCGGACTCGGGGCGCGTCGTGATCAAGACGAGCCGGGCCGGGCTGGCCGCCAAGGCCGGGCATGACCTGACGATCGCGTTCACCCGATGGTCAGCGCAGGTTGAGATACCGGACACCGATGCGGGCGGTGACACGGCCGCGCAGATCACCGCCGACCTCGACCTCGGCTCGCTCGAGGTCCGGGAGGGTACCGGCGGGGCCAAGCCGCTCAACGACGGGGACCGCCGGGACATCAAGAAGACCATGAGCGGGATCCTGGGTGACGGCACGGCCACCTTCACCTCGTCGAAAATCACCCGCATCGGCGCCAGCGGCGGCGCGGTCGAGGGCACGCTCACGCTCAACCGCAAGACTCAGCCGGTCCGGCTGCAGCTGAATGCACCGGGGGAGGGCCGGTACCGGGGATCGGCCACCGTGCCCCAGTCCGCCTTCGGGATCAAGCCGTACAGCGGCTTCTTCGGCGCGCTCAAGCTACGCGACGAGGTCACGGTGGAGTTCGAGGTG